>CAYLQO010000001.1:0-56856 GCA_964386425.1 uncultured Gammaproteobacteria bacterium
TGGACTTTGCTAATCCGAATTGTCTACTTTCTGTTGGATTATTTGTGGCAACTGACATATTGTTAGAAGTCGGCGCTACCAAATTAATTGCTGGCATGACTTTATAAATACTATAGACAACTTGTTTTTCTATGTTGTTTAGTAGTTCAACAAATAATTCATATGTTTCCCTTTTGTATTCTACAAGTGGGTCGGTCTGAGCATAACCACGAAGTCCTATTCCAGCTCGTAAATGATCAATATTTTCCAAATGCTCAATCCACAAACTATCGATAGCACGAAGCAACAACCCTTTTTCTATTTCAGAAACTGGATTTTTTATATTTTCTACCCCTGGAATTTTTGAAATTCTATCTTTAAGTTCTTCGTATTTAATTTTTGCTAAATTTATAAAATATTCTATTATTTTTGTTCTTTTTTCTGCTTCTGCTAATTTTTCATCTTTACTTTCTTTTTCCATCAACTCATTGAAATTTTTTATTTCTTCGTCAGTTAGTGGATATATTGTTTTAATTGATTCAAAAATTTCATTTATATTCCAAACTGTTCCATGGTCTGAAGCTGTGTGAAATGAAACAATTTCATTTATTTCACTTTCAATTGTTTCAAGTACATAATCTGATAAAGTCTCATAATCTTCAAATTTTTCTCCTTCTGATAAAGTAAGAATGCTTTTTCTTCTTTTATAAATTGTTTCACGTTGCTTGTTCATAACATCATCATACTCAACCAAATGTTTTCTCATATCAAAATTATAACCCTCTACTCTCATCTGAGATTTTTCTATAGAACTTGATATCATTCCATTTTCAATTGGCATGTCATCTGGAATTTTTAGTGTATTCATTATGCTTTTCATTCTATCTGAACCAAAAATTCTCATTAGATCATCGTCCATCGAAACATAAAAGCATGAAAGTCCTGGATCTCCTTGTCTTCCACTTCTTCCCCGAAGCTGATTATCAATACGACGAGATTCGTGACGTTCAGTTCCAAGTACATATAATCCACCCAAATCAACTACTTTTTTATAATTTTCTTCATTGTATGGTGTTCCGCCTAAAATTATATCAACTCCACGACCAGCCATGTTTGTAGCAACTGTAACTGCACCCATACGACCTGCTTGAGCAATTATTTCAGCTTCTTTTGCGTGTTGTTTTGCATTTAAAACATTGTGTGGAACACCTTCCCTTGTTAGAAGTTGTGATAATAATTCATTTTTCTCAATAGAAATAGTACCAATTAAAACTGGCTGCCCCTTTTCATTTCTAGTCTTTACTTCACGCACAATTGCTTGAAATTTTGCTTCTTCTGATTTATAAATTTTATCATTTATATCACGCCTTATTAAAGATTTATTTGTTGGAATTACATTTACTTCTAGATTATAAATTTTCATAAACTCCTCTGCTTCTGTCTGGGCTGTTCCTGTCATACCTGATAATTTTTCATACATTCTAAAATAATTTTGAAAAGTAATTGTAGCAAGTGTTAAACTTTCTCGCTGAACACTTACTCCTTCTTTTGCTTCAATTGCTTGATGAAGTCCTTCTGAATATCTTCTTCCAGGCATAAGTCGTCCAGTAAATTCATCAACAATTAACACCTCTCCATCTTTTACGATATAATCTTTATCACGTTTAAAAAGAAGTCGCGCTTTTAAAGCTGCCTCAAGATGAAAAATAGAACTAAAATCAGCATTTGCCCATGGATCAAAGTTTAATTTATTTGCTATATAATTTTGTCCATCTTCTGTAAAAGTAACTGATCTCATTTTCTCATCAATATTATAATGAGTGTTTTCTTCTACATCAGAAACAACATAAGAAAACTTTTTATATTTATCAGTTGATTCTGCATCGGCTGAACTTATAATAAGTGGGGTTCTGGCTTCATCAATTAAAACACTATCAACTTCATCAATAATACAATAATAATATCCCCTCTGGCATAACTCTGAAATTGATTGTTTCATGTTGTCACGAAGATAATCAAATCCAAATTCATTATTTGTTCCATAAACTATGTCAGCTTTATATGCATCTTGTCTTGAAACAGGTTTTAAGTAATCTTCTACAATTGTAATGTTATTTGGTTTTCCATCTTGTGAGTCAACATGAGATGCGTCATAAATATATGAAGCCTCGTGCTCTATTGCTGAAACAGAAAGACCCAAATAATCATAAATTTGTCCCATCCACACACAGTCTCTTTTTCCTAAATAATCATTTACTGTTACTAAGTGTACTGGTTTTCCTGTTAGAGCATTTAAATAAAGTGCTAGGGTAGAAGAAAGTGTTTTTCCTTCTCCTGTTTTCATTTCAGCAATTCTGCCCTTATGTAATGTAATTCCAGACAAAATTTGAACATCATAATGACGTTGACCCAAAGTTCGCTTTGCAGCCTCTCTTACCATTGCAAATGCCTCGGGAAGAATTTCATCTAAAGTAGTTTTATTATTTTTTAAATCTTCTTGAAATTTTTTAGTTTTCTCGCGAAGTTCTTCTTTTGATAATTTCTCAAAATCTTTTTCAAGAGAATTAATACTCTCTACAATAGGCAAAAGAGAGTCAATGTATTTTTGATTTGGATCTCCAAATATTTTTGAAAGTAGGGACATATTTTTGAATTGATAAATAAATAAAAACTTAATTGAAAATTATAAATTTCAAATTGAATATTAATTCTATCTTTTTATTTTATCTTTTATTTTTGTTATTTGTATTTCTAATTTATCTTTTACAATATCTATTGCTGACATTACATCTCCTGCACTTGCTTCTGCTCTTATCATTTTATTACCCATTATTGTCATATTTGCCTCAAATCTGAATACATCTCCTTTTTGGTGATGAGAATCTTGTGAAATATCCACTCTAACGCTAGAAAAATTAAGCCCATATCTATCAAGGCTTCCTATTTTTTCTTGTGTATAATCTTTTAATTGCTGTGTTAAATCCACATTTTTTGCATAAAATTGGATGTTCATTTTTTTGTTTTTAAATGTTTAAACCTATCTTTTATATTATCAATAAAAAACCCGTTTGACAAATATATAAAATGCATTATTTATTGACATTTTTTATGATTTAGATATAATTTAATCGGACTGAGATTATGCTACAATTGATAATAGCGAAGGAATGGAAGACCACAGTCTAATAAAAAACAGGAGGATCTTATGTAGAAGATCAAAAACATCAGAGCACCGCCTTATTTAAACGTAGACAACTGATAAACCAAATTAAGAAATAAGGAAGTTTTATTATGAAAACAACAAAAATACTGTTTTAGACCAAGGCGTGCTATATGAAATGGAGAAACTTTTTTCAGAAACTCCAAGTCGCACAATTTAAATGTGCAAATAATGTCTTTGAGACTCGGATTTGTTTGCTTCTACGAAAAAGAACAATCTATATCGGGGTCCATAGACTCAAATACTAACTTTTTTCACCCGGAGTGATTGTAAAACATTGCTCCACTGCTCAAACCCTCCGCAACAAGCGTCGCCCCCCAAAGCGACGCTTTTTCTTCTTATTTGACAAATTTTTTTATAGTTATAAAATTTCCAAAGAAGGAGGAAGACAATGCATATAATCTTAACAGCTCCAAGCTTTCCAATTCACGAACCATGGTCATATATAATAGCATCTATAATCTTAATCCTTGGATTATTTGGACTCATTGATATTTTGCGAGAAAAACTGGGTCAAATTGTAGAAAATTGGAAAGAAAAAAAGAAACAAGAACAACAAAAATAAGCTCTTCACAACTTCGCTGAGCTTATTTTATTTATAAAAATAAATGTAATCAAAATTTACCAATAAATTGAACCTCTGGTTCTAATTTTATTTTATATTTTTCAAAAACAATATCTTCTATTTTTTTTGAAAGATTATAAATATCACCTGCTGTTGCGTCTTTATAATTTATTAAAAAATTTGCATGTTTTTCTGAAACACTCGCTCCGCCAAATCCTAGTCCTTTAAGTCCGACACGCTCTATTAAAAATCCTGCCGGAATAATCCCACTCTTTTCAAAAATTGAAATATCTAAGTCCTTAAAATTATTTCTTATTTCTTCATTTAATTTAACATTCTTGAAAAAAGAACCGGCACTTGGATATTCAAGTGGTTGTTTTGAGTTTCTCTCAATAATATTTTTTTCAATTATTGTTCTTGCAGACTCAACATCTCCGGTAGTCAAAATTATTTTTGCACTAAATATTATATATTTGTTTTGTTTAAAAATACTGTTTCTATAATCAAATTTACAATCTTGTTTTTCTATTTCTTGTATTTCTCCATTATTACTCACACATAAAACCGACTCTACAATATCACAAATATTGGTATTATAAACTCCTGCATTTCCATAAATTGCTCCACCAATAGTTCCTGGAATTCCTGCTAAAAATTCTGCACCAACATAACCACTATCAAGAGAAAATTGTAAAAAACTATTAAGCATGGTTCCCGCTCCAACATAAAAAATATTATTTTCTAATTTTATATCATTATTTTTTATTTTTATAATTAACCCATTAAATCCACTATCACTTATCAAAACATTACTCCCCCATCCTAAAACCAAAAAATCAATATTATTTTTATTACAATATCTAATACAAGATTGTAACTCGTTAATATCTGAACTTTCTAAAAAATATTTTGCATTTCCTCCAACTTTAAAAGTAGTAAGTTCTTTTAAGCTTTTATTAAGTTCGATATTTTTAAACTTATCAGTAATCATATTATTTATATTCTAAATAAAATCTTACAAAATCATCTATATCTCCAGCCCCTGTTATAATTATTACATTATCTTTCAATTTTGATAATGTTTTTTTCAATTCTTTAAAATCTTTTGTATAATAAATTTCTTGTCCTTCTTTTAAATAATTCTTTTTTATTTCTTTATACAAATCATAAGAATTCTTTTTTGGTTTACTTCTGCGACCTGAAACTCTATAGACTGGATATAAAACTATATTATCAGCAAGCTCAAAACAATTTAAAAATTCATCAAATAATTGTTCAGTTCTATCTTCTTGGTGTGGCTGAAAAACTATTGTTATTTTTTTATTTTGATAAAAACCACGAACACCAGAAAGTAGTGCTTTTACTGCTGTTGGATGATGTGCATAATCAGAGAAAATTAAATTTTTTCTCCAAGTACCAACAAACTCAAACCTACGCCACAAGCCCTTAAATTCTCTTATCGCTTCTGAAATTATATTTGGTTTAACCCCAAGTCTCAAACATATTGCACATGCGATTAAAATATTATAAATATTATAAACTCCAGGTAGTGATGTTTCTATTTTGCACAATTTTTTATCATTCAAACATAAATCAAATATCTGCATTTTATTAGTTCTCGAAACATTTTCAACATATAAATCAGAATTATCAGTTAATCCAATAGATATGGGGTCTCTACCAAGTTTTAAATCTTTTATATTTACATCATCGCCATTGTAAATTAAATTTGATTTTGATTTTAATTTATTTATAAATTCCTGAAATGAATCTTTTATATTTTTTAAATTTTTATAAACGTCTAAATGATCTTTGTCTAAAGATATGAGCCCTATATAATCTGGGAAAAGCTTTAACATTTTTCTATCATATTCATCTGCTTCAACAACTAGATACTTACTGCATCCAAGGACAAAGTTTGAATTTAATTTAGAAATTTTTGTTCCCACAAAAACAGTTGGGTCCATACCAGCTTTTATCATTATCATAGAAACAAGTGCGGTTGTAGTTGATTTTCCATGAGTTCCCGTTATTGCAATTGTAGTATAATCTTTTGATAGCTCTCCGATAAAATCAAAATGTGATAGTGTTGGTATTTTTAATTTTTTAGCTGATAAAATTTCTGGATTATCACTTGTGATTGCTGGACTATAAACCACCAAATCAAATGACTGATCTAAATTTTTTTCATCGTGATTATAAAAAATTTTTATTCCTAATTTTTCTAAATCTTTTGTTAACTCATTTTTGATTAAGTCTGAACCACTAACTTGTTTTTTTAATTCAAACATCATTTTTGCAATAGCCGATATTCCTATTCCACCAATTCCTATTAAATAAACTTTTTTTATTTTTTTAAGATCCATAAATTTTGGAAATTATTTTCTCAGCTGAATCGTGCGGCATAATTCTATTTATATTTTTCTCTAATGATAATTTTTTTTCTTTATTTTCGTAGAGTAAAAAAATCTTCTCTGTCAAGTTTTTTAATTCTGAGTTATCCACAGCCTCATGTTTTTCAAAATATTTTACATTTTCTTCTTGATGACCAGGAAGTGGCACTATTATTGAAGCTTTTGATAAATATGATAATTCAGTTAATGTTGCCATGCCGGCACGAGAGACAATAATATCTGAAACAAACATAAAATCTAACAATTCTTTATCTAAAAATTTATATTGATAATAATATTGTTTTTCAATATTTAAATTTTTATTTTCACCAGTTGAATGAATTATTTGAAATTTTTGAAGCAACATATCTAAATTATCATAAATCACTTTGTTTAAATTTAATGCACCACTTGATCCACCAAGAATTAAAAGAATTGGTTTATCTTTTTCAAAATTATATTTTTCTAAAATTTTATCTTTTGATAAATTATAAATTTCATCACTTTTAAATCTACATGGATTTCCAGTAAGTATTGCGTGTTTACCAAAATACTTTAATTGTTCTGGAAATGTAACCGTAATTATATCTGCAAATGGTTTCATTAATTTATTTGCAAGACCAATATAAACATCCTGCTGATGAATTAATATTTTCTTTTTCATTAATTTTCCAACTATTACAATAGGAACGCTCACGTAAGCACCTGCGCTAATTATTATATCTGGATTTAATTTTTTAATAATTTTATAACTTTCAAATAAAGATTTTATAAAATTAAAAATATCTAATAGGTTATATATACTTATATATCGTCTTAATTTCGCACTTGATATTTGGTGGGTTTTTATTCCACGCAAATTTAAATAATTATTCTCAATTCCATTTTTTGTTGATACCCAAAAAATTTCATCATTGTCATGATTTTTTTTAATTTCATTTATTATTGCTACAAGTGGTGTTACGGGACCAAGTGTTCCCCCACCACTAAACATTAATTTCATATAAATTTTACATAATTAAATTTAAATTTGTCATTTGAAAATTGAAAATTAAATTACTATCTTGTGTGTTTTGATATATTAACAAGTATTCCCATTGCTGACAAACTCATTATCATAGCTGTTCCACCATAACTTACAAATGGAAGCGGAACTCCCGTCATTGGCATGAGTCCAAGCATGGAACATATGTTTATCAAACTTTGAAATCCTATCCAACATATTATACCGGCTGATAATACTTTTCCATATGTGCTTTTTGTATTTTTTGAAATTTTGAGTCCATAACATATTAAAAGAAAAACAGCAAGAATATAAAAAAAACAAACAATAAAGCCCAGCTCTTCTCCCATTATTGCAAAAATTGAATCCCCGGATACTTCTGGAATATAACCATATTTTTGTCTTGATTGTCCAAGTCCTATACCAAGTAACCCACCAGATCCAATTGCGATAAGTGATTGATTTAAATGATAACCAATTCCTTTTACATCTGAAGCGGGATTTAAAAATACAGTGAGCCTTGCTAGTCTATATGGAGCTGACTTTATAGCAACAAAAATCAATCCGAAAGCCAATAATATTAAAAATATTATATGTTTTATATTTCCCCCACCCATAAAAAATCCAGCAAAGGCAATTATAAATATTATAGATAGTGTACCCAAATCTGGTTGTAATAACATTAAAACAGAAATAATTACTAATAATGTTAAAAATGGTATAAAACCCTGATAAAGGTCTTTTATTCTATTCCCACGTGATTCTATCCAACTCGCAAGATAAATTAAAAAGGTTAATTTAACAATTTCTGATGGTTGTAATGATATGCCAAAAACACTGATCCAGCTTCTTGCATCTTTGCCGTGATCAGTACCAATTCCTGGAATAAAAACAAGAACCAAAAGTATTATTGATATAATAAGCATTAAAAATGAATATTTTTTCCAAAAATTAAAATCTATTTTTGATAAAACATAAAAACATATTAATCCTGGACATATTCCAAATAAAAACTGGTGCCAAAAAATATGATAGGTATTACCATATTTTTTATATGACAACACTGGACTTGCAGATAAAAGAATAATGAGTCCAAATAGAACTAAAATCCATGAAATTACAATGATTCTATAATCTGGACTATGTTCTGATTTATCTTTTTTTAGAATTGATCTAAAAAATGATTTAATTTTGTTTTCTTTGAAACTCCTCATAATTATAATGAACTAACTATTTTATTAAATTTTTCTCCTCTATCAAATTCATTTTTAAACATTCCGAAGCTTGCACATCCAGGAGAAAGTAAAATTATATCCCCAAATTCTGCTTTTTCATAAACAGATCTTACAGCACTCTCAAAATCATCAAAAATTCCAATTATCAAATTTTCTCCACCAAAATTTTTTATTTTTTCTTTTAAATTTTCTGTTTCAGTACCAGATAAAAGCGCTACTAATTTTGCTTTTTTACAAATAGTGTTAGCAAATTCTTCAATTGGCAAACCCTTTGTAGCACCACCACAAATAAGTAATATTTTTTCATTAAATGACTCGAGTGCTTTTACTCCAGCAATTGGGGCAGTAGAAGCCGAATCATTTATAAAACTTATCCCATTTATTTCTCTAATTTTTTCTAATCTAAATTCAATTGGATTAAATTGCTCTACAACACTTTTTATAATATTTTCATCTATCTTTAATCTTAAACAAAGTTCTCGTGCTACTGCAATATTTTCTAAATTATGACTCCCTAAAAGTTTTGTTTTATAATTTTTTACAAAATCCTTTGAAAAATAAATAATTTCTCCATTTGCTTCATTTTTAAACTCAGTATGATACTTATCATGAATATCTTTATTTAAAAACAAAACATCTGATTTTTTTTGAAATCTATAAATATTTTTTTTATCATTTACATAATCATCCATACCCCCCCCTCTATTTAAATGATCCGGATAAATATTTGTAATAATAGAAAATTCCGGAGAAACTTTCTCGTCTTCAAATCCCTGTAATTGCCAAGATGATAATTCTAAAACTAAATGTGAATTTTCTGTGAGTTTATCTAATATTGGAAGTGTTGCAGTTCCTCTAACATTTCCAGAAATATAAACGTCAAATCCTGCGCGTTTTAATATTTCATAAATTAAAGTTGTTGTTGTTGATTTTCCTCTAGTTCCTGTTATTCCAATAACATGTGCTTTTGTATTTTTACATGCGAATGATTCATCCATTATAATTTTATTTCCATGTTTCTTTGCAATTTCTAAAAATGAAGAATCCATTCTTACGTCGGGATTTCTTACGATTATTTCATTTTCAATAAAATCAGATTCTAGGTGACCTCCCAAATGTAATGTTATATTTTTATATTTTTTTAACTCATCTATTGAATTTCCTAATTCTTGTTCTGTTTTTAAATCAGTAACAGTAACAATAGCCCCTGTATCATAAAAAAACAAAGCGTCTTTTAAACCCTTTCCAATAGTTCCGAGCCCCATTATTAAAACCTTTTTTCCATTAAAATTCATAAAATATTTTTAATTTACCATTTTCAAATTCCAATTGATTTATTATTTATCTATTGAATTATTTAATTGAAAATAATGAAATAGTAAATGAATTGAAAATGGCCAAATAATAAATAGAAAATATTATATTCCTTTATCAAAAAGATATATTATCAAAGTTACAACGGCCAAAATTCCACTCATAAGCCATGCTCTCATAACAATTTTTGCCTCAGGCCAACCTAGGGCTTCTAGGTGATGATGAATTGGGGTTGAAAGAAAAAGTTTTTTTCCAGAATGTGTTTTTTTATAAATTATTTGAATTATTACTGAAAGAGATTCAATTAAAAATACAAACGCAAAAACAGGTAAATAAAGCAATGTATTTGTAAGCATTGCAATGACCCCAAGTGTTACCCCCAAACTCATTGATCCAGTATCACCCATGAAAAACCTTGCTGGTGGAATATTAAACCACAGAAAACTTCCAAGTGCACCAACAATTACCGCACAAAATACACATAAATCAAATTTTCCTTGTAAAAAACAGATGACACCAAGTGCTCCAAAACAAACTAATAGTAACCCGCCCACAAGACCGTCAAGTCCATCTGTTTCATTTACTGAAAAAGATGTTGCAGTCACAACAAAAACAAATATAGGAATAATCCACAATCCTACATTAAAATTTCCAACAAAAGGAATATGGAGTACATCCCAATCAAGTTTAAAATAAAACCAAAGTGCTCCAATAAGAGTTATACTTGTATAAATTAAAAGTTTTTGTTTTACACTTAATCCCCCGCCTTTTGAACCTATTCTTCTTACACCCATATAATCATCTAATAGACCCACAAGTGCTGATGCAATTAAAGCCCCAAGGGGTAAAAGTGTTTGAGATCTTGAGAAAAAATTTAAAACAGCAATTCTTGTATCTGGAAACATAGAAGACAGGAAGTAAAAGAAAAATATAACTAAAATGACAGTAAGCCAAATTATTACTCCACCCATTGTTGGTGTTCCTTCTTTACTTTTATGCAAACTAAAAAAAATCGGAGCGGTATTTTCAGATCTAATTTGTTTTCCAAGTTTATATTTATACAAAAAATAACTCACAAGCGGAGTAATTAAAAAAGCAATAATTGCTGAAAAAGTGGTAAGTATAAAAACTTTTACTATAATTGCATTTATCATATTAATATTCTATTGAAATTATTTTTAATAAATAAATTAATAAAACCGAATTTAAAAATACGCTTGAGGCAACTAAAATATATGGTAAAACTAATGATTCTTTTTTTAAATTATAATAATATCCTAAAATAAAATTAAATAATATAAACACAATTCCTAAAATTGGTGCAAATAAAATATATTTTGGCTCATTTAAATAATCTATTCCAAAATAAAAATTATAATGTAAAACATGCATTGTTCTTCCAAAATCTATAACCCTATAAATAATTAACCAAATAGATAAATTAATCAGACAAGAAAAAATTACAGGAATTAATATCCACGTTTTTCTCAAAAATATTTTTATTTTTTTTAACATAAACTTATTTAAGCGGAGAAAAATCTCTTAGTTGTAATACTGCCTTTTTTAAAATTATAATAAAAAATTTTGCTTCTTCCATTGTGTTGTATTTTCCTAAACTAACCCTTAATGATCCGTGGGCATTCTCCGGTTTTATCCCCATTGAAAGCAAAACATGAGAAGCGCTAAGTGATCCTGATGCACAAGCTGAACCAGTTGAACATGCAATGCCACTTAAATCTAATTTTAATAACAAACTTTCACCTTCAACATTTTTAAACAATAAATTAACATTATTTTCTAATCTTTGTTCCCTGTCTCCATTTAATGAGACATCTTTTATTTTAAGTGCTTCATTTATTATAAAATCCCTAATTTTTTTCATTTTCTCTACTAGTATCTTATGATCTTTGTTTGAAATTAATTCAATCGCACGCCCAAATCCAACAATTGCTGGTACATTGTATGTTCCTGGTCTTGTTCCATATTCCTGATGTCCTCCGTGCATAAGTGGAGATAATTTTGTATGTTCACGCATAAAAAATGCACCAATACCTTTTGGTCCGTAAATTTTATGAGAAGAAATAGATAAGAAATCAACTCTTAATTTTTTTACATCCATATCTCTAAAATAACATGCTTGTACTGCGTCACTATGAAATAAAATTTTATCATCTCTTTTCTGATTTATTTCCTCTAATTTTTTACCAATATGAGCAATTTTCGAAACAGTTCCCACCTCATTATTTGCATACATCACTGAGATTAGGCGAGTATTGTTTTTTATTGCTGCAAAAACTTTCTTTGGGTCTATTACTCCATTTTTTTCCGGTGCGATAAATGTGACCTCAACGCCCCGTCGGGACAAATACTTTGCAGTTTCTAAAACACATGGGTGCTCAAACATTGTTGTTATTAAATGTCCCTTAAAATCACTAAAAACTCCTTGTAAAATTGTATTGTTACTTTCTGTCGCACCTGATGTAAAGATTATTTCATTTGGTTTACAATTTAAAAATTTTGAAATAATATATTTTGCATTTAAAACTCCTGCTTCTGCTTTTTGACCAAATGTGTGTATTGATGAGGCATTTCCAAATTCTAAATTAAAATAAGGGGTCATTGCTTTAAAAACCTCTTTATCTATAATAGTTGTAGCTGCATTATCAAAATAAATTTTATTTTGTTTTTTCATTATTTTTTCTTATTACTTTTACGTTTGGTATAGCTTTCTTTAATTCTTCTTGTATAAATCCTGTTATGGTTAATTCAGCCATTGGACAATGCTGACACACCCCCAAAAGTTTTATTTCAATTATATTTTTCTTTTCATCAAAATTAACAATTTCTAAATCCCCACCATCCATATTTAAAATACTCCTAATTTTTTCTATTGCTTTTTCTAGGTTTTTTGTCATTTGGTTTTTTTAAATAATCGTTTATTGCCTTGTGAAGTGCTTCTATTGATAACATTGAACAATGAACTTTCTGATTTGGAAGTCCACCTAATTTTTTTAGTATTATATCTTTGTCTAATTTTAATGCATTTTGTAGTGTTTTCCCCTTTGCTGACTCTGTAACAACAGAAGAACATGCTATAGCAGCACCACACCCTAGAGTTTCAAATTTTATATCCTTAATTTTGTTTAATTTTTTGTCAATTTTAAGGTATATTTTCATTATGTCACCACAAACAGGATTACCCACCTGAGAAACAGCGTCTGGACTCGTCATTTTCCCCTGATTTCTAGGATTTTGAAAATGATCCAAAACTTGTTTTGAATATAGCATATATAAGTATAATTAATTATAAATTCTTTATATATATTATCATTGAAGTGACTATTTGACAATATGGCTATTTTTGATATAATTTTCTAAGTTATCAATAAAATAGCTATCAGCTATTAGCAATAAGCTCTCAGGAAATTCCTATGGCTTAAGGCTAAACGCTGAAAGCTGAAGGCTTAAACATATGGCACATAAGAAATCTGGTGGTTCTACTCAGCTGGGAAGAGATTCCCGACCAAAAATGCTGGGTGTGAAAATGCAAAACGGACAAAGTGTAAAACCTGGCCAAATTATCATAAAACAGCGTGGTACAAAACATCATGCAGGAAAAAATGTTAAAAAGGGCTCTGATGATACACTTTATGCTGGAAAATCTGGAGTAATAAAGTTTTCCAAAAAAAAGGTAAAAGCATTTGATGGAAAACTTAAATTAAGAAGCTTTGTATCAATAGAAGAATCAAAGAAATAAATTACTCATACAAAAAATTCCAAATCTAGTTTGGAATTTTTTTATTGAAATTTTATATCTTCAGATATCTTTTTATAGAAATCATGGAGCTTAGTATTGAAAAAACACATGAGAGCAATAACTGTCCAAAAAATATAACAATAAAATTGGAATTAAAATAAGATACCATATTCACTGTGTAACCCTCAAACAATCTATTGATTATCGGTTGTAAAAACGCCAAACCAGAATAGACTATAATAATAATTAAAATTAGTGCCACCACATTATAAAACAAAATGTTTAATAAAAATGGTGCTTTTATAAAATTTTCTGTTGCACCAACTAATTTCATTATATTTATTTCATCTCTATGAGTATATATTGCTATTTTAATAGTATTAAAAACCATCATAAATGCTATTAACATAAACACTCCTGAAATTATATAAGCAAAAAATCTTATTTTCTCTGAAATATCATCTAATTTTTGTGTCATTATTGTATAATCTCTAAATTGAGCCTCATCTATTTCAAATAAATCAACATATTGACTTTCTTTTAATTCTTTCAGGATATTAGAATACATTGAAATATCTTTTGCCTTTATTCTTAAACTCGCTGAAAACACATTTGAATTATCTTTTTTCAATTCCTCTATAGCACTTAAAAGATTTTGATCTTGTTCATGTTTTTTTTGAAAATTTTCTAGAGCTTCATTTGAGGAAACATAGATAACTGATTTTATATAATCTGATGAAGCAATTTTTTGTTTCAAGTCATCAATTTGCTCTTGTGTTATAGTTTGTTTGAAATAAACACTTACATCAACCTTGTCTTTTATGACATGAATTGCGTTATTTGTTAATAAATTAAAAATAATTAAAAAATTAATCGTTAAAAGTGCTAAAACTAAAATAGTAATATTAACTATTGAAAGCCAAATATTTCTAACAAAATCATTAAATGCAAATTTTAATACTCTTACAAAATTTACTAACATAAATTTATTTACTATTTATTATCCCACTTAGCGAGATTGAAAATTATAATATATAACGTCCTCTCATCTGATCACTTATAATTCTACCCCCCTCCATTGTTACAACACGCTTATTTAAACTATTAACAATATCTCTATTGTGAGTAACTAAAATTACCGTTGTATTTAAATTGTTAATACGTAATAATAAATCAATTATTTCTCTTGAATTAATAGAGTCTAAATTACCAGTTGGTTCATCTGCTATAAGTAATTTTGGTTGATGAACTAAAGCACGGGCAATTGCTGCTCTTTGTTGTTCTCCACCTGAAAGTTGATTTGGATATCTCTCTGCTTTATATTGAAGACCTACAATTTTTAAAATTTGAGGAAGAACCTTTTTTATTCTTTCATTATTTATACCAGATGTCTGCATTGCAAAACTTATATTTTCATAAATATTTTTCTTTGGTAATAATTTAAAATCTTGGAATATAAAACCTATCTGGCGTCTTAAATATGGAATCTCATATTGTTTTATATTTGTTATATCCCAACCACCTATTTCTACACTACCCTCTGTTGGACGTTCTTCTGCAAATAAAATCTTTGCTAATGTACTTTTTCCAGTTCCTGATTGTCCAACAACAGAAACAAACTCCCCCGCTCCAATATCAAGAGATACTTTGTTTACAGCCCAGACATCTGGCTTATAAAATTTTGAAACATTATTTAATTTAATCATTATATTAGCTTTTAGCATTTAGCTTTTAGCTCTTAGCTAATGCTTTCCTGAAAGCTGACAGCTAATAGCTAATTGCTACTATATATTTTACTATATTTTTGTATTTTTGACTAAAAATATAATTTATTTTAACAAAAAATCTTTATTATTTAATAAAAATGTTTCAAAATCAACTGCTTTTTCTGGCTCTTGATTAGAATATTTTTTATATAAATTATATGTTCTATTATTTGATTCATATGGAAAACTTCCTACGTATTTTTCACTATCACTTTTATACCAATCATTATAGGTACGGACGATTACTTCACATAAACAACTTTTAAAATCATCTTCATAATGTTCTCTTAATTTGGGATTAATTGTTTCCATTATTTGATTTTTTTCATCTTCAGAAAATTGTCTTTCTTGTATTAATTTATCCACAATAGAATTAATAAAAGTATGCATAAATTCATGGTCAAAATTATCTTTATTTGTACTATGAGACAATATAAATGCTTCTTTATTAATCATTATGGCATATCCAGATTTCTTACTTAGTATATCATCAGCATCAACTTTTATGACTTTCTGAACTCTTGATTCAAAATCAACTGGTTTAAAATATTTTATTAATTTTTTTATCCTTTCACTATATTCATCTTCTATACTTTTTTTATCTACATCATTAATATTTTGTGAAATTTCACTTTTATTTTTTTCTAAAATTTTAAATAACTCTTCTTGAATTTGTTTTGGATTTTCAATATATTCTTTGTCTTCTTTTATTTTCAAAAAAACAGCGTCTTCTCTTTCTGGATGATTAAATGTCATAACCAACCAATAAAGCGCTTCTTCGTCGGCTAATTCTAATAAATATGATAATTCCTTACTTTTTTCTTCTTTATTTAAAAGTTTACTAAAAATTTCAAGAATTGGCTCTCTTCTATATTCTATTTCTGGATAAAAAAAGTTCTCTTTTTCCTCTACTGTTTGTGGTTTTTCAAAATTGTTCATTTTTTATATTTTTGACTAAAATTTTAATAAATTTGGAGCCGGAGACAGGAGTCGAACCTGCGACTTGCAGTTTACGATACTGCCACTCTACCAACTGAGTTACTCCGGCACAATTACGGCACCAAAACTTTAAATTTTCCATTAACCAGGTATTCTTCTATATAATCACTTAAATTTTTAGTTTCTAAAAATATTTGACTAAATTCATAAAACTTCTGATCTTTTTTCTCATCAAGTATTATTGATTCAATTTTATAAATATGATAACCCGAAATACTCTGTATAACTGGAGACAAATCACCAACATTCATATTATCAATAATATCTCTGAGACTTTGTGGTAAATCATTTTTTGGTAAAAAACCAATTTTTTTTATTGAGTTTATATCTTTATCATTATATTTATCTGAATACTCAATAAATTTATCTGGATTTTTGGCTATATCAGAATATATTTCATCAATTTTTTTTCTTTGATCTATATTATCTTTTAAAGTTGGTAATTTTTCTGATATTTTAATTCTACAAAATGAGGGAAATATAACATATTCTTCAAATTTTTCTTCCCTAAATCCTAAATTATTTTTTAATTTTAAAATAACATTTTTGTCTATATTATTCTCAGCATAAAAACTATTTTTAAATTCTAAATATTCTTTATTTCTTTCACATTTAACATTTAATTTTTTACTCATTTTTTCAATAAAATTTATTCCGATAATTTGTTTTACTGCAGAATTAACATATTTATCCTTATTTGCACTACCATCAAATAAAAAATAAATTTTATAATCCTTTAAAAAATTTTCATAATCATTAAAACTAATATAAGCTCCATTAGAATAAATTGCTGGAAATGGTATTATTTTAGCAAAAAATCCTCCCAAAAATAAATCCGATTTAGAAGCATAAATATCAAAAACAGAGAAAGAAAATAAAACAACAACAAATAAGATAAATATATAAATAGTTTTTTTAAATTTCATATTTATTGCTTTTTACTTGCAAAAAAATAACCCCACCAGGATTTAATATTTTCATAAATCATGGACTCCTCTTTATTATTATTTAATTTTTGCTCTAAATTTTCTTCTTTTGGAAGAACTATTATTTTTTCTCCTGGTTTTTTAAGGCCTAATTTTTCTCTTGAAAAAGATTCAACATATTCGTCTGTTTCAAAATAAGTTATAAGATTTTTGAGATCTGAATTTTGTTTATCAATATCATTTATCTGTGATTTTAAATTTTCAATTTCTTGTTTTACGCGTTTTCTCTGTTGTAAATCTTTATATAAATTTGTAGCCAAATAGACTGAAAAAATTAAAATCAATGCAAAAAATATTTTTGATGAAAAAATTCTAAAAAACAAAGATTCTTTTTGTTTAACCATGACTATATTATACCTAAAAATACCCATAGATTCAAACTAAACACGTACTTCTAGAATGAAATTCTTAATCTTTTTTGGATTAACAACAAAATCAAAATAAACTTCTTTTTTATTTTTTAATTTAATAGTCAAATCTCCTATTTTTAAAAATTTAAAAAGGGAACTGCTATATTCTATATCTATTTTGGAAACATTATCCAGAAAAAATTCCTGCATATCATTTTTAATAAAACCCCAGTAACATCTAATCGATTTTCTATTTGTAACAACCAGACAATCATATTCCCATGTCTTATAAACAACATATGTAGAAATAATACAAAAAATTATTATTATTAGAAACAACAATAGACCAAAAAATCCCAACTTCATAATTGGGACCATGAAAAAAAATGCACATAAAAATATAAAAAAACGAAGTGCTATTTTAATTACAAGAAAAAATAATGCATAATGAAAAATTTCAAGCACCTCTTCATTATTCGATAAATATCTGCTAAAATATTTATACGACATAAATTTATGAAAAAAAATAAAGTAGTAAAAATATTCTGGATAATAACTGCAAT
Organism: uncultured Gammaproteobacteria bacterium; assembly: GCA_964386425.1. GTDB lineage: Bacteria > Patescibacteriota > Patescibacteriia > UBA1558 > S5-K13 > STF1-138. The sequence goes on from CAYLQO010000001.1 coordinate 18,131, forward strand.
AATTGTTATATTCTCTATGTTAGTCTGGACAGTTGGAGTAAATTATTTGTATTAATCTCTTTTTAATACTGATAAATAAACATCTTGAGGCAATTCAACCTTTCCGCTGGATTGCATTCTTTTTTTACCTTCTTTCTGTTTAGTGAGAAGTTTTTTCTTTCTACTCACATCTCCTCCATAAAGTTTCGCTGTAACATCTTTTCTTAGTGCACTTAATCTTTCAGCTGCAATAACTTTTGAACCAATTGATGCCTGAATTTTTACAACGAATTGCTGACGAGAAATCGTTTCCTTCAATCTATCAACTATACCACGGCCAACTCGATAAGCCTCATCTTTATAAACAAATGATGAAAGTGGTTCAACGAGCTCATCTGCTATATAAATATCAAGTCTTATTAAATCAACTCTTTCATATCTAGAAAATTCATAATTTAAAGATGCATATCCTCTGCTTATGCTCTTTAATTTATCATAGAAGTCAACAAGTATTGGAGTAAGTGGAATTTCATATTTCAAAACAACCAAATCTTTATCTAAATATTCTGTATTTTTATAGATTCCACGTCGTTCAGTTGCTAGACTCATAACAGAACCAATATATTCACTTGGTGTTACAATATCCATATTTACAATTGGCTCTTCTATAAAATTTATAAATTGTTCTTCAAGCTCCGCCGGTTTAGTCACCTGAATATAGCTCCCTCTTTCATCTTTTATTATATCACCTTTAAATTTATGCATCATCTCATTTTTTAGGTACGCACGATATGCAACAGATGGAATTGTAACAACTAAATCTAAATCATATTCTCTCTTTAGCCTTTGCAAAAATATATCCAAGTGTAATAATCCTAAAAAACCACATCTAAATCCAAAACCAAACACAGGTGAAGAATCTTTCTGAATTTCAATTGATGAATCATTTAATTTTAATTTTTCAACAGCGTCTCGAAGCTCTTCATAATTATCTCCTCCCCTAGAATAAACTCCTGCAAAAACCATTGGTTTTACAATTTTATATCCGGGAAGTGGTTCATTATTCTGCGAAACTAAAGAAATTGTATCCCCGACTCTTACACTTCTCAAGTCTCTTTCTCCTGTTATAATGTAACCTATTTCGCCACTTTTTAATTCTTCTGATTTTTCATGTTTTATTTTGAAGTATCCAACTTCTAAAACATCTGTTGTTGTATTTGTTCCTAAAAATTTAATTTTATCTCCTCTTTTAAATCCCCCTTCAAAAACACGCACATAACTTATAATTCCTTTGTATTCATCATATACTGAGTCGAAGATAAGTGCTCGGTTTTTTGAAAAATCAATATTTGGAGCTGGGACTTTATCAATAACCTGTTCTAATAATTTTTCTACATTTGATCCTGTTTTTGCAGAGATTCCTATTATTTCATCAGGATTACAATGAATTAAATTTACTATTTCTTCTTTAACTTTTTCTACATCTGCTGTTTGTAGGTCTACTTTATTTATAACTGGAACTATTTTAAGATTTTGTTCTTGAGCAAAACGAAGATTTACAAGTGTTTGTGCTTGCACCCCTTTTGTTGCATCTACTACCAATACCGCCCCCTCAACACAAGCAATTGAACGAGACACTTCATAAGAAAAATCCATGTGCCCTGGAGTATCAATAAGATCTAAAATATAGTCCTTGTATTTCATTCTAACTGGCTGGAGTTTTATTGTTATTCCTCTTTCGCGTTCTAAGTCCATATTATCTAATACTTGATCTTTCATTTCACGACTTGAAACGGTGTTTGTGATTTCTAAAAATCTATCCGCTAATGTGGACTTTCCGTGATCAATGTGTGCAATAATGCAAAAATTTCTAATATTACTCATAATTTTTTAAAAAATCTTTTTATAAACTGAACCTCCTCTAATTTCTCATAAACTGATATAAAATAATATAAAACAAAACCTATTATAAACAAAATTGTAGATTCTGCAAGTACTTTAATTAAAGATTCTATTCCTATATATTTTACATAAAAAAATCTTAAAATATATGCGATGACAAAAATTATCAAAGAATTAAATAAAATTTTAAAAAAATAAATAGAAAATTTCTTTACTTGAAAAACTCTATATTTTTTTGAAAGTATAATTACAAGAAGCAAACAATTTATAAAATTACTTATTGAAAAAGCTACTGCAATTCCTAAAACTCCGATTATTTTTGATAAAAATAATGATAAAACCACGCTTATTATTAAGCTTATTATTCCAATAATAACTGGGGTTTTAGTATTCTCATATGCATAAAAAGCACGCGCAATTATAGCTGAAATACATTGAAATATTAAAGAAGCACAAAATATAGCCAAAACCGATGAAGTATAATTAATATTTTCCAAATTAAAATTTCCAGACCCTAGAACAATTTTTACTATTTCAAATTTTGTTAAAATCATGAATAATGAAATAGGAAGCACAAAGAATGTAATTTTTCTTAAATTTCTATCCAAATAATCTTTAAGATTTTCGTGATTATTATCATCTACAAATTCAGATAATACTGGGAATATTGCAATTGCAACTGAAACTCCAAAAATACTCACAACAAAAGATTGTAGGTTTAAACCAAAATAAAACACAGAAATACTTCCCACAACAAGAGACGATGCAATCATGGTAATTACAATTTGATTAATTTGACTCACAATAAGCCCAAAAGTTCTTGGGATCATTAATTTAAAAATTCTTACAACATTTGAATCTTTAAAATTAAAAACAAATTCATATTTCCAACCAAGTTTTATTACTGCTATTAATTGAATTAAAAAATGAAGCGTTGCACCTAGCACAACTCCCCAGGCAAGCATATCATAACCAAAATATTTTGATAAAATTATTCCTGCTATTAATCCTATATTATAAAATACTGGGGCAATACTATATGCAATATATGTTTTTTTAGAATTTAAAATTGACCCCATTACACTTCCTAAACCAAAAACAACAACACTTATAAGCATTATTGATGTAAGACGAGTTGTTAGAGCTAATTGAAAATAATTAAAACCTGGAGCTAAAAATTTTACCAGCGTATCTACATTTAAAAAAGCCACTAAACACAATACAGATAAAATTATTGTAATTATATTTAAAATGGAATTTGAAACTTTTATTGCATATTTTTCATCTTGTTTGCTGAGTTTTATAAAAACCGGAACAAAAGCCGAGGCAAGTGCTCCCAAAATTAAAGAATTAAATATAAAATCAGGAATTCTAAATGCTGCAAAGTATGAATCCATTATTTCCCCAGCTCCGAAGTGTGATGCAAGCATTCTGTCTCTCAAAAGCCCCAAAACCTTGCTTAAAACAGAAAAAACGCTAATTAGTATAGCGCCACCCATTACTGTCTTATTTAGGCTTTTAAATAGGTTTCTCGTCATATTTAAGTCTATTATAACAGAAATTAATCAAAAAATCACCCCCAAGGAGGGTGGTTTTAAAACCGACATAAAATTATTTAATTTCTGAGATGATTTAAATCTGTGGTTTGACTTCTTGTATTGGGGTTATTACGCCGGTATCAGTTTCTTTTAATTTCTTATAAATATAAAGACTGCCTAAATACATCATTGGAATTGTTATAAACAAACCTACAATTAAACATAAAAAACCCAATACATTTATCATCATAAAAACAAATCCAACAACAATAAGCGACCAAACTAATCCTTTTGTAATTTTGTAACTGTTTTTTAGTGATTCAATTATTTTAGATCCCTCAACTATAAAATATTGATGATATCCCAATCTTACAGAATATATAATAATAAATATGAGACTTATTATACCAAAAACCCCCAGTATTATTTTAACAATATTTCCCCAGGCAAAAATAATAGCAAGACTAAATAATGAAAATACTATAACGAGCGGTACCATAAGAACAATGGAATATAAAATTTGAACAACATAATATCTAATAAATAATGTTATATTAATCTTAAAAAGATTTTTTACTTTTGGTTTATCATTTCTTTCATAAACAATATCTAAACCAGTTTTTATAAAATTAATCGCAATTATAATAGATAAAATTTGAATAATAACAAAAACAATAACATATGCAATTCCCCAATAAAAACTATCAATAGCAAACAATATAATAATCTGTGGCAACACTGATATTGCAAAAAGCATTAAAAATGTTCTTACAAAAAACCATACATGTTTTTTTGCTTTGCCCCAAGAAAAATTAATTACTTCATTAATCGAAAAAATGTTTGTCATGTGTTTAGCTATTACTTAATTGTTAATTTAAAAACTAATCTCAATTCCTAAAAGCTAAAAGCCAATAGCTAATAGCTATTTTTTATCTAAAATAAATCCATTTGCAAAATCACGTGAAAATTCTCTCGTTGAATTAAAATTTTCTAAATTTGACCAAACCAATTTAAGCGCATCTGACCATTTATAATTAAACTCTATTTGCGATTCTATTCCTGATTGTTTCTGATAAATTATTGAGTAGCTGCTTATTCTGTTAGAATCATCTCTAAACAATCCATTTAAAAATGATCCTAGGGATTCAAAGCTTAATGAAAATGGTAATTGATATTTTATATAAACAATTTTTTCCTCACCAGGATTAATTTCCTGCCATCCTGCATATGTAGTTTTTCCCATTTCATCAAACATTTCAATTCCAGATGCCTTATCAACTGAAATTCTTCCTTGCAATTCTAACAATTTTCCAAATTCTTGAGATCCATATGTTGGTTTTACATAATCTTTTTCTGGAAAAGAATCAAATCCACCAGCTTCAAGTAATTTACTTCCTATTGGTACATAAATTCTTATGTAATTTTTATTTTTTGTTTGTGAAAAAATATTATCAGGTTGTGATTCAAATTTTCTTACAATTTTTACAGTATCAATGATATTTCCATTTGATAATATTTCAACATTATGATAAATATTTTGTTTTATGAATTCATCTGTTTTTCCACCACCAATATTTGTATTTATAATACTTAAATAATCCTTATCTGTTTGTTTCATTGAGCCAGACCAACCATAACTATCAATAACTGATTCAAGCGAAGAATCATTAAAATACATTTGTATATCTTTTCTTGATACACCTTTATCAAAAAGTTTTATCATTTCGAGATAATTTAAATTTTTATCATTAAATAATCTATCAATAATTTTCTGCATCATTTCTCCTATAACTTTTTTAGGTTTGTTTTCTTCTTTGTCATATTTGAATTCAACAATTTCCTGAATTTCTTTATAAAAATTTTTCTCTGTTATATCCATATCATATTCATCAATATGAACTGGCCCTGTTAATTTCAAAACATCGAGCATTAAATCACTGTTTATTGAAATTATTCCATCAACACTTACACCGCCAGCACGTTCAAAATTTTCCATAATTGTTGAATAAGATGTTGGTGCATCGCTCCACCAATTCATATCCCAGAAATAAAAATTAGGATTTATAATCCACATTGGCTTTGGAGCTATAAAACTATCTGTAATTCCAGCTCTAAAGTCATATGGACCGCCAGCTGGAACATTTATATTTTTTATTTCACCATTTTGTATATCAACTATTGCGAGTGATCCAATAAAACCTCCTGTTGGACGAAGTTCGTTATTGTTCTGGAATAAAAATAAATATCTTTTCATTCCATCAGATCCTAAAATTTTATTTGTCACATCAAAAAGCGAGGTAATATTATCAATATTTGAAGTAAGTAAGGGAAATTTTTCTTTCATTAACACAAATTTCTCTCTGTATTCTACTGGCAAAACATCTGGGTTAATACTGGAAATATTATCACCTGCTTTTTTAAGGTTATCCTTACATTTCTCTAAATTTTCTTGAATTAACTTGATTTTCTGAGTTAATGTAAGTCCTTCTTGGTCTATTAATGCTGAATTTATATAAACAGCTGATTCAGATAATAATCTTCCTGTTTCAAGTAGTTTTTCTCCATAGTCTAATTGTTTTCCTTGATTTGGAATAAGCTTTAATATTTGATTTATTATTTCACCATTTTGCGAAATTTCATTTTCAGCTTGTGTAAATTTTTCACTTGCACTAGAAAAACTTATTTCCGCATTTTCAAAATCATATCCAACCATTGATCTAATTCCGCTTTCTAAATTCTCATATGCTTGTTCTGAAATACTTAGTACCCTTCCCTTGCTTTCGTTTAATTTATTTACAAGTGAAGAAAAATTAATAATTATAATTATTAAAATTGCGGTTATTATAAAAGCAAAAATCTTCTTATAAAATTTATATCCTCCGGGATTAAATAATTTAGATGGTTCTATTTTAGAAACTTCTGATTTAATTTCTTTGTATCTGCTTTTTGTTGGTTTTTTTTCTGAAACAATAAATAATTTATAGACACCGCGTCCCAACATATCAACAGATGCAACCATTGAAACACTAGCACCAACAATTCCATTTGCTATAAATTTTAATGGATAAAGTGAATAAACAAAAAAATTATTAGTACCCTCACCTAAAAAGTATACTAATTTTACAAATTTATTTTTGAGCAACATTTTTGCTATTTCTCTAAAATAAGAGTTCGAAACTTCTTTAAATGTTTTTTTCTTTGGAATATCAAAATTTAATCCTCTTTTTAAATTTTCTTTTTGCTCTTCAGATTTTCTCAAATTTACAACGTGTTGTGAATTTTTATTTTTCTGCACTGTACCAATTACAGTAGAGTCATTATCGTCAATTTTTATTTTATAATTAAAATTCTGTCTTAAAAACTCTGCATCAGCCACATCTGTCATTATTATTTTTTGAATTTCATCAAGTTCTTTTGGACTATCAATTTCTTTTTTATTTTCAATAATATCTTTTACATTTAAAAAATTAGGGGCATAACCTATTTCAGCTTGTTCTAGAAATGAATCCAAATCACTTAAAATCTCGTCATTACTATAATACAAAAATTGATCCTTATTTTGTAGTAAAGAATCTTTTTCTTGTATTTGCTCAAAATTTACAATTGTTTCTTCTTGTTTTTCTGGTTCTTGAATTGTAATTTTTGGCTTCTTCTCTCGATTTAAATTGAGAGTTGATTTCTTGTTTATAACAGAAGAATCCTTCCTTGATATACTTTTTTTAGGAAGTTTTTTCTGTAAGACATTTGTCTTTTTCATATATTATATTATACAACTTTTTGATAATTTTGAGAAATGTTTTTGATAAAAATTTAAGGCGCTCCTTTGAAAGGAACGCCTTTATGTTGTAGAAGATACTTTTATGACGACTTGGAGTCCCTAATGCATTGAATGAGTGCTAGTTCGTCTTCATTGACACCCCATTTAGTCTGGTAGAGTTTCCAGTATTTCTCTACCATCCTTTGGACTTTTTCATGTCCCTCCGGAGTCTGAGTCCATAGAATCTGGTCACACCACCTTAGTGCAACCATCATTCCGTTTTCAGAATTTGACATGTTACACCACCCCCAATCTTCTGGATTAGGATCCCGAAGGGCGAGTTTTAACATTTTTTTTGCTATAGCCCTCTGTGCAGTTGGGTAATTAGCCGGAAGATAGTTACCTTCCACGCGTTGTGCATAACCGGAAATAATCTCCAGTTCCCATACGTTATCTGCTTGCCGAATCATTTGGTTGAGAGCTATGATCTTTACGCCAGGTACCTTAGTGTAAAAGTAGGTGTCCACAAGAACTTTGTGTGGGATGGACACGAGTCCCAACGCAAGCATCACAACCAGAGCGAGTAAAAACCCGCACGCGAATATGGCAATTTTTTTCATTTTTCCTCCCTAGGAAATCATTTTTAGTATATTAACTATATCATATTTTAAATACTTTGTCAATAGTTTACAAAAAAACAAAAAATGGCCTAATTATGGACATTTTTGTATATTACCTACTTATATATCTCTAATGTCTGCTTTGCCATCTTTGCCCAACTATAATTTTTCAATAATTCTTGAAATTTTGCTCTTAACTCCCCTTTTAATGCATCATTACCTAAAATCTTCTCTAATTTGATTACGAAATCGCTTATATTTTTTGGATCAAAATAAATTGCACAATCTTTTAGTATTTCTGGTAGACATGAATAATTACTTGAGAGCACTACTGCACCATTTGTCATGGCCTCAAGCGGTGGAAGTCCAAATCCCTCACAAAGCGAAGGAAAAACATAAACAGAACATTTTTTATATAAAACACTTAAATTTTCATCATCAACAAATCCTGCAAAAATTATATTTTTGAAATTGTTATCTACGACATATTGCTTTAATCTCTTATAAAAATAATCCTCTTTCCCAACAAGTACTAGTTCATAATTTTCTAAATTTGGAAATTTATTAAAAACAGAGACTAAAAATTCTAAATTTTTGTGTGGGTAGGCGTTTCCCACATAAAGCAAAAAATCTTTTTTAATATTTAATGTATCAAGAATATTAGAATTGTCATTGTTTGTTACTAGGGCTCGGGAAACGCCTTCGTAGGTAACAAAAACTTTTTTACTATTTATCTTAAAAAATTCTACTATATCTTTTTTTGTAAATTCTGAAACTGCAATAATTGCTTTTGATTTTTTTACTGCGTGAGAAATTATAATTCTATATAGAAGATTTTTTATGAAATATTTAATTGGTGAGAGGGTTGTTGCCCTACGACTAGGATATTTTGTAAGAATTAAATCGTGAATTGTAACAACAAATGGAAATTTGATAAATATTGGAACATTAAAATGCGGGAAATGAACTAAGTCTGGTTTTATTTTATTTAAAACTTTTGGAATATCAATTTGTTCTTTTATTCCATACCAAGGAATATCAACTATTACTTTTTCAAAATTTAAATTTCTTGGATTATATTTATTTTCATTTTCACGATTAATTAAAATAAAATAATGATTTTCCTTATCAATTTTTTCTAAATTAAAAATAAGCTCACTAACATATCTTCCTATGCCAGTTGCAGTGCCCATAAATCTTGCATCAATTGCTATCTTCATAAGGTTAAAAGTTATAAAGTTCTAAGTTATAAAGCATACTTTTAACTTTATAACTTGGTACTTGATAACTAGAATATTTTCAGTAAATCCTGTGCGCAAGACCTCCAATTATTATAAAAACCCTCATCAAATGTTTTATTTTTATAAAAATTATATAAATCCTCATTTTCTAATAATGATTTAATTGCAATATAAAATGACTCGATATTATATGCTTCACAAAGAATAGAATTTTTACCAAGTACTTCCGGCATTGAAGAATTATTTGATATAACAACTGGACACTTGCAGGAACACGCTTCAAGTGGTGGAAGTCCGAATCCTTCATAAAAAGATGGCCAAATAAATATTTTTGCACTATTGTATAATACTGGCAATTCATGATCTTGTACGTATCCTAAAAATTTAATTTTTGATCTCACAGAATCACCTAATTTTTCAAAAAATAAATCAAATTTGTGTTTCATCCAACCAAAATCACCACAAATAACAAGCTCTAAATTAGAAAAATCACATGACAATTTTTCAAAAACACTTAAAACACAATCTAGGTTTTTTCTTGGTTCTATTGTACCAACATATAATAAAAAATCCTTATTTAAATTATGTCTATTTTTAAAATCCTGAATTTCTTGATTATCTAATTTTTTATAGTTTACCGATATACCTAAGTGACTTACTATTATTTTTTCTTTTGAAACATTCAAAAAATTTGTCAAATCAAGTTTTGTATTATCTGATACACAAATAATTTTATCCGCTCTTTTTATAAGTTTTTTTGGTTTTGTTAAAAAATGCCATAAATTTCTTTTGAAATCAAAAAAATGCCTAAACATTATAAAACTCAAATCATGAATTGTGAGAATAAGTCTAACTTTTTTTGAAAATGAACCCGGCCCAATGTTTGGCATCCAAAAACAATCAAGTTCTATATTTTTTTTCCTACTTATTAATTTATCTATTTTTGGATAATTTAAAAAAAAACTTGATAAAAGAACTAATTTACTCGATATATTAAAATGAATATGGGAAACGTTTTTATATTTTGATATATCAAAATTAATATTAATATTTTTTTTACCAAAACTTATTAGATAATATTCATTTTCATTATCTATTTCAAAAAGATTTTCTAAAACATTTTTTAGATACTTTCCGATTCCACTAATATTTTCCTGTCTAAGTGGCGTTATATCAATTCCTATTTTCATCTAATTTTTCATTTATATAATTTGCAATTTCTGTTTCAAACCTATTCCTAGAAAAATTTTGTGCATGATTTTTTATAAATTCATGATCAAAATTCATTTTACTAAAATCTAAAATGCCTTCCGCGAGTGATGGCCAATTTTGTTCTTCAAAAAATACTCCAGTTTTCCCGTCAATCATTGTTTCAAGTGCTCCACCCTTTTTATATGCAATTACTGGACATCCTGAAGCAAGTGCTTCTACAAGTGAAATTCCAAAATCTTCTTCTTGTGGATGAATAAACGCTTTGGCCCTAGATAAATATTTAAACTTTTCTTCATCGCTAACTTCCCCTAAAAATTCTATATTATCTTTTGCCATACTTTTATAATAATCAATATCTCCCCCACCTATAATTTTTAGTGGCAATTTCAACTGATTAAATGTTTGAATTGCTAAATCAATTTTTTTGTATGGTCTAAGTCGAGATACTAAAATATAATAATCACTTTTTTCATCACTATAAAAATTTTCTACATCAACTGGCGGATAAATAACGTGTGATTCTTTGTTATAGTATTTTTTAATTCTACTAGCGATAAAATGGGAATTTGCAATAAAATAATCGACTTCTTGTGCTTTTCTATAATCCCATTCTTTCATATTTTCTAAAACATTTATTAAAAAAAGTCTTATTGGTTTTGGAAATCTAAGCCCATCAACATATTCTTTCATATCACTCCACAAATATCTAGTTGGTGTATGACAGTAACAAAAATGTGTAGTGCCTTTTGGCTTTGTTATTCCTTTTGCAAAAGCAGAAGTTGAAGAAAGAATTACATTATAATCAGATAAATCAAAACTCTCCCATGCTTTTGGCATGAAGGGTAAAAATAATTTAAATAATTTAGTAGAGCCAGGAATTTTTTGTAGATAAGATGTCCTAATGTCACAGCCCCTCAAAAACTCCCTACTTCTTTTATTACAAATTAAAGTATAGATTGGGCTATTAGGAAATACTTTATGAAACTCCAAAAGTACCCTTTCTGCTCCACCGATTTGAAATAAATGATCATGAGTTATTGCTAATTTTCTGTCTTTCATATAAAGAATTATAGATAATTAAAGACCTCTGGTCAACTAAACAAAAAATGAGTCAAATACCCATTTTTATATAAATTATAGTTAATTAAACAGCTTCTTTTTTAAAAAGAACTTTAAATGTTTTAAGTAGTATTCTCAAGTCCAACATTAAACTCCAATTTTCTATATAATAAACATCAAGCCTTACCTCGTCTTCAAATTTTAAATTTGATCGCCCTGAAACCTGAGCCATTCCTGTTATACCTGGTTTTATAACTAAAAGTTGCATTTGTTCATCTTTATACTGCGAAACCTCACGAGGCTCATGAGCACGAGGTCCAACCAAACTCATTTGTCCTTTTATCACATTTAAAATTTGTGGGATTTCATCAATTGAAGTGCGTCTTAAAAATTTTCCAACATGTGTAATTCTTGGATCATGCTTCATTTTAAAAAGTGGCCCATCATTTCTTTCATTAAATTTTATAAGTTCGTCTTTCATTTTTTCAGCATTATCAATCATTGATCTAAATTTATACATTTTAAATTCTCTATTTTTTGCTCCAATTCTGTTTAATTTTACTAAAACTGGACCATGGGAATCAATTTTTATAATTATTCCTACGATTATATAAATTGGAATAAATACAATTAGACCCATAATTGAAAGAATAAAATCGAAAAATCTTTTCCAAATTCTTCCCCACCCCTCAAGTCGAGTTCTTTTTATTTCCACAATTGGAATCCCCGCAACATCATTTACTTCAAAATTTATTATTTTTGTTTCAAGAAGCGATGCTGTATATTTATAAGTAATATGTTTTACATTACATAAATTTATAAGCTGCGAAACAAATTCTTTTTCTGCATATGGATCAACAAGAATCATTTCATCAATTTTATTATCTGAAATATAATTTTTAATTTCATTGATTGAATTTTCATTTATTAAAAATTGATTTACTACTTCATATCCATATGTTTTGTCATTTTTAAATTCTGTTTTTAATTCTTCACTTGTTTCATTATTTCCAACGAGTATAATTTTTATTTTTATAATTCCTTTTTTAGCTAAGATTCTTCTTGTTATGTCTAGTATTATTCTTTCAATTAATAACAAAAAAACACCTATGACCCAATATATTATTACTATAAATCTAGATGAAAATAATCTTTGATTAAAGAAAAAAGCGATAATTAATATTAAAATAAATGTTGAGCAAGCTGAAAATACTTTTGCAAACTTTTGATAAACTGTTCTTTTTTCAGAACTATAAAGTCCAGAGATCATGAAAATTAAAATTGCAACGAAAGAAACTCCAATCAATATCTTAAAAAATAAAAAAAACGGCAACTCAAAAATTACCGGTCTATATTGAACTACAAATTCTGCAAATCTCAAATAATAAGCAATTATTCCTGAAATCACGAGTAAAATAAAATCAAGTGGAATTTCTATTGCGTTTAAAAAAAGTTTATTTCTTATCATAAACTGAATATAATAAATTTTTGCTAAATTAGCTATAAGCCGAATTCTGTCTCCCCTACTATATAAAATTTTTATTAAAAATTTCATATAGTAGGGGATGATGATCATCTATCTTGTCTATTTATCACTAAATAGATCTAGCAACCTACCACTCCAGCTAAGCTGGATTTCTTAGTTTTGCACCGAATAGAGTTTACCTCATCTCTATTGTCACCAATAGAGCGTCTGAGCTAATTATCTCAGAATTTCACCCTTAGTTAATCAAATTAGTTAAACTAATCAGATTATCAGGAATATTTTCTGTTGTACTTGTCCTCTTTTAAAATTACTTTTAAAAGGGTTGCTGTTAGCAACTATTCCCAAGTTATAAAACTTGGCAAAAATGGTGTTCGGACTTTCCTCGATGAGTCAAAACGATTCACCGCGATCATCCGCTAATCTAGCTTATATATATTATAACAATTATTTAATTTTGTCAAATAATGAAAATTTATTTTTTAATAGACAATTTATTAAAAAATTTTAAAACATTATCATTACAATACATACTATGTTTTTCTGGGTCATTCAATATTTTGTCTCTTAAAGATTGTGTATCCTTCTCATTATTAAAATTCTCAAAAAAAGATAATAATTTTTGATATTCACTTATTATATCTTCTTTACAATATAATAATTCTTCATGTCCATTTACTATATATTTTTTTCTGTCTTCGGGTGCATACTTTTGTGCATAATCTATAAAATATTTAATTTGTAATATAATTTGATCTAAAATTATAAAACGAAGCGGGTGTTCATTCCTTATTTGTTCATGAAAATCACCACACCACAATGGAAAAATATTTTGCAAAGTCTTAAAATCTATGCCAATAATAAGTTTTGGTATATTATCTAGGCTTGTCCTTTCTGGATCTTTGTCTGATTTAAAATATTTAACATAAGACAATCTTCCATCTTGTATGTTTTTCTCTATAATATTCACTTTTTTCTTTAAATTCATGCTGTCTTCATCAGAAGACATAGCAACATCATATGCAATAGCAGAATAATCATATTTTCCAGTTTTTTGATTTGATATCTGCATAATACTATCCACGCCATTTACATAATCATCAAACTTACAAGTACTTATTGTTTCTATATCACCAAAAATCATATTCTGATCTATTTGTTGATACAAAATAGCCTCCAAGATTGTAGCCATTTGTTTATTTTTTTCTGCCATTTCATCATTATTTTTTTTCCATTTGTTTTCTTTATGAATAACTTCTTTTTCATCTTTTTCTTTGTCTTCTAATGAATAAACATTATTAAAAAATGGATCTCTAGGATTAATTCTACATACTTTCAATATTTCATTTGCCTTATTATATCCAAATAATCTATCAACTTCATAATCTTCATCACCATAACTTAATTCTCTTTTTTCGGTCCAATCTTTATTTTCAAACATGTGTTTAAATTAAATAATTAATATGATATATTCATATAATAAATAAATATCTATGTCAATATTGACAAAAAAATTTAATATGATATTATAATACAACTTATCAAAAAGGAGGTTTTAAATGAGAATTATCGGAGATATCTACAATCCCGAGCAAACTGCTCTTACTGAATATCTCATAAAACGTTTCATGAATGATTCTTGGATGAGAGATTTATTACTATGGATCATCAACATCAACAAGGATGCTACAATTGTAATTCCGTGGTTTTGGGAAAAAACAACGATCAGAATCAATCTCATAACATTCATTACCATTTTAGGAGAAAATCAAACAATGATGGTTTTTTGGGATGAATTTTTATATCTCCCGGAAGACAAAACAACACCAAAAAAATTCTTAAGAAAGATTATGAAGAAATGCTAGAGTTGGATTCCGTGGAGTCCAACTCTTTTTTTATAAATTATTAAAAAAATCAACTGTTTTTTCTGCACTTTTCTCCCATGTATAATTATCTAAAATCTCAAAATTTTTATCAATTATATAATTTCTGAACTCCTCGTCTTTTAATATTTTCATTGCTTTTTTCACTGCATCTTTTGAAAAATCTTTAATATAACAGTTCTCATCTAAATTTATTTCTCTGAAAACTTCTATATCAGATATTAAAAGTGGAACTTTTAATATTGCTGCTTCTAAAATTGTCATTCCAAATCCTTCAAAATTTGAAAAATTTAGATAAAGCGAAGAATTTTTTAAAATTTGAATTTTTTCATTTTCGCTTACATAGCCCAAAATTTTTATATGATCTTTAAATTTTGAATTATTAATCTTTGACTGTATTTTATCATAACCAAATCCTGGCTTACCAATTAAAACAAGTTCGTAATTTATACCGAATTCATTACAATAATTGTCATAAAAATCTATAAGTCCCGAGATATTTTTCTTAGCTTCTAATCTTCCAATATATACAAAATAATTTTTTAAATTGTGTTTTTCTAAAACCTCTCTATTGTCTAATATATTATTATATTTTTCAAAATCAATTCCGTGTTGAACAACTTTAATTTTATTTTCTGGAATATTATAAAATTTTATTATATCTTTTTTCGTAAATTGTGATGGGGAAATTATAATATCGGCCTTTTTTAACTTTTTTGCACCTAATTTAAGTGATAATAATTGTAGTTTTGAATAATACTCGCTGTAATATTCATACCCTAAATCATGCCATGTTATAACTTTTTTACAATAACACTCTGGTAAATTATGAGAGGGGGAAAAAAACAAATCTAAATTATATTTTTTAATTCCAGTGCTTAATTTTATAATTGTCCAAAACTTTTTCATTGGCCAATTTAAAATAATATTTTTAACATTTTTAAATTTAGTAAACTCTTCTCCTAGTTTTTCTCTTGAAAATAAAAAATATTGATTTTCTCTATCAATATTTAAAATATTTTTCACAATATAATAAGAATACCATTCAGTGCCGGTTTTCTGTTTTATTTCAATTCTTGAACAATCAATTCCAATATTCATAAGTTTCAAATTTTAGATTTTAGCCAGAAGAAAAATGGGTATAATTCTAACAGCTAAAACCTAAAAACTAAAACCGGAACTTAATTAATTATTTTGCTGATAATAAACTCCTCTTATATGATTCTAAATTTTCAAGTGCAATACCAGTTCCCTTTGCAACAGAAAGATATGGATGATCTGATACATATGATGGAACACCAGTTGTTTGAGTTAATAATTTATCTAAATTTCTAAGTTGAGCTGTGCCACCTGAAAGAATCATTCCCTTTTCCATAACATCTGCGGATAGCTCCGGCGGAGTATCAAACAAAACTGCCTTTATTGCAGAAATAATTCCGTAAATGTCATTTTGTAATGCCTCTGTTATATCATCTGATGTTATTTTTAAAATTCTTGGAAGTCCTGTTACCATATCTCTTCCTTTTATTTGCATACTCATTTTTTCTTTATCTTCCAAAAATAAAGCTGAACCAATTTTTATTTTTGCTTGTTCTGAAGTAGATTCTCCAATAGCAAGTCCATATTTTTTCTTAATATGCTCCATTATTGACGCATCAAATTTTGTACCACCAATTCTGACGGATTTGCAAGTTACTATTCCACCCAGTGAAATAACAGCAATTTCTGTTGTTCCTCCACCAAGTTCAACTATCATATGACCTGAAGCTGATCCGATTGGAATTTCGGCTCCAATAGCAGCTGCAAGTGGTTGTTTTATTATATATGCTGCTTTTGCTCCTGCGGAGATTGTGGCACCTATCACGGCTCTTCGCTCTGTTGAAGTAATGCCGGCTGGAACTGATATCATAACTTCTGGTCTTAGTATTTTAATTCCAGAAAGAGCTTTGTTAATAAAATATCTTAACATACTCTCTGTTGTCCTATAATCAGCTATAACACCATCCTTAAGTGGTCTATAGGCCATTATAGAATCAGGTGTACGGCCAATCATTTCTTTTGCCTCGTTTCCAACAGCAAGTACTTTTTTATCTATTGTTGAAATAGCAACAACAGAGGGTTCATTTATTATAATCCCTTTTTTGGGCACATAAACTAATGTTGTTGTAGTGCCAAGATCAATTGCTATTTTTTTTCTAAACATTTTTATTTTATATCTAAAATTTTACATTTTACTATTCCTTTTGGAACCTCTACTTCAAATTCATCTCCTTTTAATTTTCCAATAAGTGACTGTCCAAGTGGTGAATTATAAGAAATTAATCCTTTAAGCGGATCACTATCTGTAGCTCCCACTATTTCAAATTCTTTTTTATGTCCATCAAATTCCGCTGTTAATATTGAACCAATTTCAACAATGCTACTTTTTGTAGAAGATGATTTATCAACCACGCTTGATGTTTTAAAAAGATGCTCAATTTCTAAAATTCTGCCCTCTATAAAAGCTTGTTCATCTTTCGCATCTTGATATTCAGCATTCTCAGACAAATCACCGAATTCTCTTGCCTTATCTATTCTCTTGGCAACTTCTAATCTTTTTGTCTTTTTTAAATATTCAAGTTCTTCTTTTAATTTTTTATATCCCTCTTCTGTTAAGAAACTTGTATCTACCATAGATTTGTTATTGTTTAATAGAAAAACTAGACAGCGCTAAAGCTCTCTAATTATATTAATTTAAAGCAAAATTTCATTTCTGCCTATCTTTAAAATACCATAATAAAATGTCTCTAGCAAGTGGCACAGCCACACTACTTCCTTCTCCCCCACCCTCTATTATTATTGTAATTGCTATTTCTGAATTTTGAAACGGGGCATAACCTGTAAACCAAGCATGAGTTTTTCCTTCATTTCCAAATTGTGCTGTTCCTGTCTTGCCGGCCATTTCAAACGGAAGAGTGGATAAAAACCTAGAACTCCCAGATAAAACACCTTCTCTCATACCATCTTGAACTATTTTTATTTTATCTGCGTCAATAAAATTAGAATTTTTTACTTTTATTGGCATTATTTCTTGTTTATCATTAATATCAATTTTTTTATCAACAATTTTTGGTTCATATAAAATTCCACCATTAGCTATAGCGCCCGTCATCATGGCAATTTGAAGTGGGGTAACGAGTGCATCTCCCTGACCAATACTTAAATGATATGTGTCTCCTATATACCATGGCTCATTTGTTGCATTTTTCTTCCACTCTTCTGTGGGTAAAAATCCATCTGCCTCATTTGGTAGATCTATTCCTAATTTTTGAGATAATCCAAATTTTTTTGCATATTCTACAATTTTTGACAAACCCAATCCTTCAAAATTATCATAACCCCCACCTATTGTATAAAAAAATGTATTAACAGATTCTGATATTGCCTTCGTAACATTTGTAGACCCATGACCCCCGGATTTCCAATCGGGAAAAAACCATTGTCCAACTTTAATACCACCTGTACTCATAAATCTTGTATTTATATCAACAATATTTTCTTGTAGGGATGCTCCAGCCATTATTAACTTAAATGTGGAACCAGGTGGGTATTCTCCAGATATAGCCCTAAAAAACATGGGTAAATTGATATCTTCGATTACTTTTTTATAATCTTCTTCATTTAATTTTTCTGAAAATATATTATTATCATAAGAAGGCGTTGAAATTAATGCCAAAATTCTTCCATTTCTTGGATCAATCGCTACAATACTTGCTTTTTTAAATCCACTTTTAGATAAAACATTATTTAAAAGTTCATATGATTTTAATTGCAAATCTAAATCAAGAGACAAGACTAAATTAGTTCCATCTTGTGCTTTATCAAATGCAACCTCCTTAATTTCCTTTCCAAGAGAATCAACCTCTATCTTTCTTCTCCCAACTATACCCCTTAAATCTTTTTCATAAACATATTCGAGTCCAGTTTTACCAATTTTATCATCTAAAAAATACCCCTTATTATTTAACTGTTTATATTCTGTGTCTGAAATTTTTCCCATATACCCTAAAATATGTGAAAGTGGCTCTTTATAAATATATTCTCTTTTATTATCCATAATAACTGAAATACCATTTAAATTTTTTGTTAATACCATCAACTTCATTGCATCTTCATAACTAAGCGATTCTTTTATAATTCTTGGTTTAAAATTTTCTAATACATCCTTAGAAATATATTTTGATAAATCCAATTCATTATCTCTTAGATTTTGTCTTAAAATATTTTGAGAACTCAACAGTTCATCATTATTTTTTGGAAGATCAATTGGCAAAATCTGCAAAGAAAAACTTGCACCATTTTTTAAAAGTGGCTTCATGTTTTTATCGTAAATAATGCCTCTGTTTGAGTCTACTCTTTTCACCCTAATTCTATTTTCATCTGCAAATAATCTATAATTATTTCCGTTTATAATTTGTAAATAAAAAATTTTTCCAAAAATGATTATCCAAATACAAAACATTAAAATAGTCATTATAGAAAATCTATATTTATTAAGCAGAACTCCAATACTTCCTCCACTCTCAAATGTATTAAAAAAGTCTCCGATTCCTCTTTTTTGGGAATAGTCCTTGATTACAGAATTTTTTTTATCTGGCCTAGATTTTAAATCTATTTCAGATATTTCAAAATAATCCATATTAGCCTATTGAAATAAATCTATTTTTAGTTTTGTGTGAAAAAACATTTGTAAGCGAATAAAAAACAGAAGAAATAACTACATTAAAAAACATACCCTCAAAACACATAACTATATATCTTCCAAAATTTATATTATAAATACCCAAATTCAAACTTCTTATAAAAAGACCATAAATTAAAAAAAAGATGAACAATAAAAACATTCCTATTAAATTCATCCAAACATATGTGGAAAACCTATCATTTGGTAAGAGCTCTTTTTCCATATAATAAAGGATTATAAATATTAATAAAAATGAAAAAAGATAAGCGCCAAAATTTATTGCAAAAAAATCCATTATCAAAGCACCTATAAAAGCTGACAAAAGTGCATCATTGGGATTATGAAAGAATAAAATATAAATAAAAAATATTAAAGAAATGTTTAAATTTAAAATTCCGAAATCAAAACTTGATTGTATTAATGCAAGAATAATAGAAAAAATTATTATAAAAATTTTTAATCTCATTGGCTTATCATAACATTAACAAAGCTTAAAAAATTCACATCAAAAAATGGATAAATTACTGCTGTTTTAAAATAATCTCCGTCTGAAAAAGACAACTCTCTAATTTGACCAATGACCAAACCTCTTGGAATATATTCTTCAAAACCAGAACTTGTAACTATATCACCTTGTTTAACTTTTGAATCTAATGGTATGTAATACATTTCCATTGCGTTTGCTAAATTTCCCCTTAAAACACCAGAAATTTTTTCTTCCCCCTGGATTGAAGCACTTATTATGCTTTTCCTGTCAGATAAAAGTATAACGTCAGAAAAATCATCATCTGCTTTTAATATTGTTCCTATTAAAACACCGTTATATAAAACAGGTAAATTATCAAAAACACCATCATTTTTACCGGCATTAATTCTTACAACATTGCCACTATCTAAATTAAATCCTGATATAACCTCAGCTGTTACAAATTTAAAACTTGGATTCTTTACATAAGAAATTTCATTTTTTAATAAAATATTTTCATTTTTTAACTCTTCTAGCTTACTATAATCAACTATTCTTTCTGATAATTGTTTATTTATATCGTTTATATAATTACTTATTTCTCTGTGATGAAAAATATAATAAAAATAAGAATCTATATTTTGACTTAAATCATAAGACACGGACCTTGGTTTTGATGTAATATTAAAAAATCCTCTTTTAAGTGGAGAGAGTATTTTATTATAGTTTAATATTATAAGAACAAATGAAATTATTAAAATCCAGAAAAAAAATTTTCTCTTTAGAGATTGTCTCATATATTTATATTATCTTCTTTTATAGTCAGAAGCTGGGGGTAGAAGTAAATCTTTTAAATTATCAAAGTCTTCTAAAACCATTCCTATACCACGCACAACGGTTGTAAGTGAATCATCGGCTATCATAACAGGAATGAGTGTTTCTTCATATATGAGCTTATCTAATCCTCGAAGTCCAGCTCCTCCGCCAGATAAAATCATTCCTTTTTGATATAAATCAGATACAATTTCTGGGGGAGTTTGCTCTATTACATCTTTTATTGCAATAATTATTGAATCAATAGATCTTTTAATTGAATCTCTTATTTCATCGCTCTTTATTACTATTTCTTTTGGTAGGCCATTTAAAAGATTTCTTCCTCTTACCTTTATACGCAATCCTTTTTCAAGTGGTAAAACACTTCCTATTTTTATTTTTGCTTGTTCTGCTGATCTATCCCCTAAAAATACATTATATTTTTCTCTTATGTACTCAATTATATCATTATCTAATTTTTCTCCAGCAATTTTTAATGATTTTGAAGCAACTATTCCACCAAGGGAAATAACAGCAATTTCTGTTTTGCCTCCGCCTATTTCAATAATCATACTTCCATTTGCTTCTTGTATAGGCAATCTTGCACCTATTGAAGTAGCAACTGGTTGTTCTATCAAGTGAACCTCTCTTGCACCAGCAGACATAGCAACATCTTCAACTGCCTTTCTTTCTACTTCTGTTATGTCTAGTGGAACTCCTATTATTATTCTAGGACGTGGAGCCAAAGAAAATGATTCTTTATGAATTTTATCAACAAAATATTTCATCATTTTCTCAGCAACTTCAAAATCAGAAATAATTCCATTCCTAAGTGGTTGCACAGCAGAAATATGCTGTGGTGTTTTGCCAAGCATTCGTCTGGCATCTTCTCCGACTGATAAAATTTGATCTGTTCTTAGATTTATTGAAACAACAGATGGTTCATTAATTACAATGCCCTTTCCTTTGACGTAGACCAAAGTATTTGATGTCCCAAGATCAACGGCTATATCTTTTGAAAATTGTCCAAAAAGATTTTTAAACATATTATTTAAAAAATTCCTTATTTAATAATTCCAAAGACTCTTTTTGTGATACTATTGTACTTGCTTTTTCATCCCTCTTTTTTACTTCAATTTTATCTCCCAATTTATCACTTAACACAAATCTATAATAAATTCCTATTAAATCAGAGTCATTGAATTTTACACCGGCATTTTCATTTCTGTCATCATATAGTACTTCAATATTATTTTTTTGTAAAATATCATAAAATTTATAATCAATTTTTGATCTTAGATCAATGACATGAACATGGTATGGAGAAACATTTTTTGGCCACATCAAACCATTTCCATCATTATAAATTTCTGCAATTGTTCCCATGAGTCTTCCTGGTCCTATTCCGTAACTTCCCATAAATACAGTTTTTTGTTTCCCGTCTTCATCGGCGTATTTAAGTCCCAGTGGTTCTGAAAATCTAGTTCCGAGTGTAAATATATTTCCCACCTCAACTGCTTTCTCTTCCGCTAAATCTTTTTTATTTAATCCTAAATTTTTTACAACCTCATCTGTATATACTTCTTTGTTGATAGCAATTTTCTTTTTTTTATCAACATAAATTATATCTTCACCGCTATTTGTAATTGTTTGAAATTCATGTGAATATTTACAAAAAACTCCACCAGATGCAAATGTTAAATATGTTATATCTCCCAGCCCACACCTTGAAAAAACGTTTAAATATGCAATCTTAGCTTTTTCATAAAATTCATCATGTTCTTTTTCATCTCTTGAAAAAGAATACATATCTTTCATAAGAAATTCTCGACACCTCATAATTCCACCCTTTGCACGAAGTTCATTTCTAAATTTGGTTTGAATTTGATAAGCATATCTTGGCAAATCTTTGTAGGAATTTATATAATTTTTCATTAAATTTGTAAGTGGTTCTTCATGAGTAAATCCTAAACCTAATTCAGTATTATTTTTAAGTTTTGTTTTAAACCAATTATCAACTATTGCGTCATCCCATCTATTTGTTTTTTTCCATAATTCTGGATTTTGAAGTGATGTTAAAAATAATTCTTGACCACCAATGGCGTTCATTTCTTCTCTTATAATATTATTTATTTTATTTAAAACTCTAAGTCCAAATGGTAAATAAATATAAGCACCAGCTAATTCTTTATAAATAAAACTTGCTTTTAAAAGCAATTGAGCGCTTAGACTTTTTTCTTCCTTATCAACACTTCTTAGTGTTTTTGTAAAAAGTTGTGATTGTTTCATTTTATTTGCTTGTCCCGCCGAAGCATTAACGAAGGCGGGAATTTATTTAATTTTATATTCAAATATGTTTTGACATTATATTTAATATCCTTTTAATTTCTTGATTTACATTTTCATTATCATAATCTCCACTATGCGCTGTTTGTCCATCGTAAGATGTTTTTTTCTGATCTATGTGTAAATCAAACTCATAAAAATCTTCATTTTTGTCAAAATATAAATGCCATCTCGGGTAAAAACCAACATTTGATAATCTTCTTATATAACTATTTTCATATCTTGGATGCGAATGATAACCACAATATCTCAAAACAGTATTTAAATTTTCTTTGAAATTGGCTGTTATTTTAAATTTCATTTATTTGTGAAAAACATATTTTAATACATCTTTGTATGTAACAAGCACCATAAGTAACATTAGAAGTCCAAATCCTAAATTATGAACAATTGCTTCTATTTTTTGATTATTTGGTTTTCTTCTAATTTTTTCAATTGCTAAAAATAACAATCTGCCTCCATCAAGAGCTGGAAATGGAAATATGTTTATTATTGCTAAATTTATTGACAAAAGTGCCATAAATTGGAGTATGTATTCCCAACCCATTGAAATAGCGTTACCAGTAAAAACTGCCACTCCTATAGGACCTGACACATCTTTTGCTCCTTCGCCATGAAATAAACCAACCAGTAAATTATAAAATGCTTCAGAAATTGCAATAGTTAAATTAATTCCCGACTTAAATCCATGTATTGGTGCACTGTACCAAGGATACGAAACAATTCCAGTATCAATCAAAGATACTCCTAAAACTTTTTTATCCTCTACGCCTTCTAAAATTTCTGGTTTTGCTTGTATGGTTTTATTTTCTCCAACGCTAACTAGGGCTATTTTTATATCTTTGTCTTGATTATTATAAATATAATTAGTGGCATCTATGGAGTTTTCAAATTTATTGTCATCAAAAGAAATCAAATAATCGCCTAATTTAATTCCTGCTTTTTCAGCTGAAGATCCTGGATAGACACCCATAACCTGAATTTTTTTATCTCTAATTTTTGCATTGGCAGGTACACCGTCAAGAGAAGCAGGAAGTCCAATTCCAAATCCAATACTTAAAATAACACAGGCTAAAATAAAATTCATAAATACCCCCGCAAAAAGAACTATTGCTCTTTTCCAAATTGGTTGACTTGCAAAACTATCTGGATCATTATTATCGCCTGACTCTCCTTTAATTTTTACAAACCCCCCTATTGGAATCCAATTTAAAGAATAAATAATACCATTTTTCTTTATACCAAAAATTCTTGGCGGAAATCCAAAACCAAATTCTTCTACTCCAATTCCAAGTTTTCTAGCTGTGTAAAAATGTCCCAATTCATGAACAAAAACTATAACACCTAAAATTAGAAAAAATATTATTATTGTTAAAATCATAAAATTAGTTAAAAGTTATAAAGTTAAAAGTTTATAAAGTTATAAATCATTAAAACTATAAATATTCGAAACTTTATAACTTAGTACTTTTTACTTTTTTACTTAGATCTTCATTATATCTTCTTCTTTTACTTTGGAAATACTATCAATTTCATTTGATTTATCTTTTGTTAACTTATCTAATTCCTCAATAAAAGAAAATTTTTCATCCTGAGATATTTCTTTATCTTTTTCTTGTCTCTCGGCTTCTTTTTTAATTTTATCTCTAAGTTGTCTTATTATTACTTTTGTGTCTTCCTTTTTCTCATTTAAAATTTTTATAATTTGTTTCCTCTTTTCTTCTGTGAGTGCTGGAATTTTTGCTCTTACAATATTTCCCGCAACAGATATACTTAGATCTAAATTTGCAGCAGAAAGTCCTTTTTCAATTTCTTTTACAACGCTTTTATCCCATGGTTCTATTTGAAGAAGTGATGGTTCCGGAACTCCTATTGAAGCAACTTGTTTGAGCGGAGTTTTGACTCCGTAACACTCAATCATTACTTCCTCTATCATCGAGGGATGTGCTCTTCCTGCTTTTAATTTTTCAATTTCTTCCTGAAAGTGTTTAATTGATTTATTAAAGTCATCACTAAATGATTCTATAAATTGTGACATAAATATTTTTATTAATTATTATTTTTATTTATTAACTAACCTAACGGCCATGAAAATACTGTTTTGGTTTCCAGAATCGACTATCATATCAACAGGGATTTGTTTAGTTGCAAGTGTCTTTGCAACCCAAGTATTTCCACCGTCTTGACTCTTATAAAATTTATTAGGAATTGTATAGTAAATTTCATTAGGATTTGTTGGATTAGATGCAATTGAGTAAATATTTACTGACCCTGGTTTTGTAAGAAGTTTTATAACACTCCAGGTATTTCCACCGTCTTGAGAATAAAAAATTCCATATTTATTTGCATAAAAAAATGCATCGTCTTTTGACAGGTCAAATTCAAAATCCTTATATTCATTAATACTTGAATTAATTTTTTTATCTCCTAGATCTATTTTATCTGTAATACTTACCCAGTCAGTGCCTTCATTCTCAGTCTTAAATATTCCATTTTTATCAGTACAAACATAAATTTTACTAGAATTTTTTGAATTCATTAAAATTTTTACAATTTTTTGTCCATCAAAGCTTTTTATCATTTTCCACGAAAAACCAAAATCCTCACTCTTATAAAATCTTCCATCACTAGTTGCAAGATATGTTTTATTTGTATTTACATAGTCAACTAAAACTGATTTTACTGCTTGATTAGGCAAACCATCTACATATATTTGTTTCCAATTTCTTCCACAATCTTCTGATTTATAAACCTTGTTAGAAACTGCACTATACATTGTACATCTATACTTACTATCAATTGCAACATCATTTACAATTCCTTTACCAAAAAGAGTTTTCTGCCAACCATTTCCACCATCAAAAGAATATAGAAGACCATCCTGTAGAGTTCCTAAATAAATTGCTTTTGGATCATTTGGATCTTGTTTTATAAACGTTGATTGTCCTGTCTTAAAAAATGATCTATTTGGACCAACTCTTAAATATTCTACTTTTTGTACCCAGGTTTCTCCCCTGTCATAACTTACATAAACACCAGAATCGCCCTCTTTCTTTTTTCCAAGCTGTAATGAACATCCTGTCAAAACAAGAGATAGAACAATTAGTAATAAAATTTTTATTTTTGTATTCATAGACTTAAATTATAAAGTTAAAAGTTATAAAGTTATAAAGTTTTGAATTTTTCTTTCAACTTTACAACTTAGTACTTTCAACTAACTTATATTAATAATAAATTTTCAAAAATTAATTTTGGATTTACGTTGTCAAAAATTATATTTCTTGAATTATTAGCAAAATTATAAAATTCTAACAAACGTTCTGTTTTATATTTTTCTGAAATACCCCTAATTTCGTCTTGTAAAAATGGATGTATTAATTCAGCATGTTCATCTGTTTTTAAAACACATATATCCCTTCCTATTCTCATAAAATCAACAAGAATTTTTGATAAAACATTATAAGAATCCTGAGTTCTTGATTTATCTACAATATTTTCAACCCATTTAAATTTGTCATTTATCGAACTATCTATTATTTCTATTGTTTGTTTCAAATCTTGTTTTCTTTTCTCCCACTCTTTTGGATTCTTTAAATATGCCATTGCAACTCCAGGCGCTCCACCTGAAAATTTTGATAATTCTATCGCTAAATTTTTATCAGCACCGTTATTTATTAAATAATCATAAATTTCTTTTTGTTTTACGCCAGAAAAAAGAATATTTTGTGAACGTGATTTTATTGTTGGCAAAATTTTATCAATATCTTGAGCTATTAAAATTACAAATGAATTTTTTGGTGGTTCTTCTATTATTTTTAAAAGTGCGTTTGATGATTCTTGATTTAGTCTATCAGCATCATTTATTATTCCAATTTTAAATTCTGACCGCATTGGTGTTAAGGAAAATTTTTCTCTGAAATCTCTAATTTGATCTATTGAAATATTTTTCTTATTATCTTCAAGTGATACTTGTATAAGATCTGGATGAGTTCCGTTTTTTATCTCTAAACAATCACTACATTTATTACATGGAATGGACTCCTCGTCTTTACAAAATATAGATTGCACAAAATATCTTGCAATTGTTTTTTTACCCACATCTTCAGCTCCTGCAAAAAGATAAGTATTTAAAAAATTCCTAGTTCTTATAAGTTTCTGCAAATAGTTAATTATATTTGCATGTCCCAACATGTTCCAGTTATACAAAAATTTATCTTCTTTCATACTATCGGAAGTTTTATGTTTATATATGTTAAGAATATCAAATTTTTAGTGTTTATACAATGTAAATAAAACTCTAAATTGCTAATTTCTAATATAAAAAGTTATCCACAGCTAACTATTGACAAATTTTGTGAGTATGCTATAGTACTCTGTTAGCCTAAAAATGTAATTTAACAATTTAGAGATCTGTAAAGGGCAGAATTATGCAGAAGATATGCAAGATAAATATCCAGAATAAATAGCTAAAAACTTCATAGAAACAGCTAAAAATAACGTGAAATTCATCTTCTTCTACATAATTCTGCCCTTACCCACTACTGGTTTCTTCGATGAAGGAAATTCAAAACCAGTACGGTAAAAAGGAGAGAAAATGAAACATGCCCCTCCGAATAGCCCGCTTAATAACGGGCCCATTAAAAGTATTGACAACCTCACCGTGCCCACCAGCGCCGCCGCCAACAACACCTCCGGCTGATCCCTGGATCATCTCCTGCCGAGCACTGGTATGTGTAACCCAGCCAGTGCCACCCAGACAAGAAAAGGGTGAAAATGTGGGTAAAAGAGACAAGATTTACAAACCATGTCTCACTGGAAATTCAACGGAGGCCCAAATCGCCTCAACAAGGAGATTTCGATGAGCCATTCAGGATTCCAGTAAATCTAAGGCCGCCCAATCTCATCTCGGCCAATAACCTATAAAGATGAGACTTGAAAATTCTCTGGCAATAGTGATAGGAAAACCTAGGGGGAGAAGCTTATCCCCTGGAAAAACCACCACAGAGCAACGCTCAAAACGCCATAAGGAGAATTTATCAAGCGGGACCTTTAAAAACACCTGATCGCCGTGGCACACGCATGGGCACAGACCCGTCGCCCACACAGCCAGCCGCCCATAGGAAAACCTAACTGGACCGCTGAGCTTCCGAATCGCCACGACAAACCTGGATTGCGGATAGGGGCCCATAGCTACAAAGCTATCTTGGCCCCCCGCACTCCGGGAATCGACCCCCGCCTCAAGAAAAGGCCCCCACCCAGACAAGGGCCACTCATGACATCAGTCAAGGGAATTGTACTGGAATTGATCTCAGCCCTTCCTTTGCGGGAAATTCTACCGCGGAAGATAAACCCGCGCCAAGACCCAAAGAGCTGAGACGCCGTGAGTATGGGGAGTCACGCTAGACTTCCATGCCAAGTGAAGCTCGGCCAGACTCCCCTCGCGGTTAAAACCACGCCCCCGCCTACACAAGACGGGGGTTTTTATATAAACATATTGACAAAATTTAAATATAATTATAACATATAAATGTTGAGTTCCCAATCAACTAGTCCGGGGCCCTAGGACTCTTTGAGGGTACGGGGGATCATGAAAACTTGGTATGGTTATATCCAAATGAGATCAAATCAAGCATGATTCTAACAGTAGGTGGACATAGCGAAACCTACTTTTTTATTTGGAAAAAATTATAAAAAACAAATCAATATTTAACTGACTCTAAACTCCTAAAAGCTAATAGTTAATTGCTGTCCAATGCTTCATTAACTAATTTATCAGCCAGAGAATTCTCCTCTCTTCTAACATGGGTAAAGGTAATTTTTTTAAAACTTTGTTTCATGTTCCAAACACGAACAAAAAGAACTGCCAAATCTTTGTCTTTTACTTTAAATTCTCTATTTAGTTGTTTTACAACTAGTTCACTATCTAGAAAGCATTCTAATTCTTTTATATTTAAATTTATTGCGATTTGAATTCCTTTTATAATTGCTTTGTACTCTGCTTGATTGTTTGTACAATTTCCAATGACCTGCGAAAAAGTTTCAATAATTTTCTCATTGTGAATTAAAACTCCTCCAATAGCACCTGGCCCAGGATTTCCACGAGATCCACCATCTGTAAATAATTTATACATTTTCTTTTGAATTATTTATATCTGAAATATATATTTCTATGTTTCTATTTCCATTCCACTCATTTATAGAAATAGTAACTACTAAATCTATTTTATCTCCAATTTTTAAATTTGAAAACTTGTTTGCAAATCCGAAACCAACTGCTCTTTTTATGACACCATCTTGCTCTAATGTAATTCTAAGATGAGATTTATCAGAACCCATTGTAGTTACATCTTTAACAATACAATTTTTTAATAAAAATTTTGGTTCTGGATTTTCAACTCCAAATGGTTCAAATTTATCAAGAGAGTCACATAAATTCCAATCAACATCTCCTAAATTTATCTCTGATTCAACTTTTAAAGATGGGCTAAGTTCTACTCCCGTTAACTTTTTTTCTAATTCTTCTTTTATAACACCTTGAACATATTCTAAATTTTCGTCTGGAATAGAAAATCCTGCTGCTGATTTATGTCCACCAAATCTGATTAATTTTTCTTTGAACTTCAAAATTATATCCATTATATCAACTTCATCTATCGAACGACATGAGCAAACCCAATGTTTATTATCATGCCCTAACACAAAACTAGGCCTGTAATATTCCTGAGATAATTTCCCCGCAACGAGCCCTATAATTCCTAAATTCCATTTGTCATTTTTCACAAATATAAATTTCGTATTTTCATCCACGCAATCAATTTGGCTCTTTGCCTCAAGAACAATTTTATTCGTTAAGTCTTGTCTCTTGGAATTACTTATATTTAATTCTCTTGCAATTTTTATGGCTGTTTCTAAATTATTTGTTTTTACAAGTTCAAAAGCATTGTTTGCATGATCCATGCGTCCTGCTGAATTAAGTCTTGGACCAATCTGAAAACCAATTGTAGTGCTATTTATTTTTTCTACATTAGTTCCTGCTATTTCATAAAGTTGTTGAAGTCCCAATCTTTGAGTTTTTCTTAGAACTATAAGTCCATATTTTACCAAAGTTCTGTTTTCTCCTATTAATGGAACCATGTCTGTGACAGTTCCAATTGCAACTAAATCAAGTAACCATTTCAAACTTTTTTCTCTTTCAATTTCATCTTTGCTAAATAATTCACTTCTGATAATTCCTGATGCGAATTTGTAGGTAACGCCAACTCCTGCTAAATTTTTTGTGGGGTAATTTTCTCGTGCGAGTCCCGGGTGAATTATGGCATAAGCATTTGGTAATTTTTCTGGTTCTTTGTGATGATCAGTTATTATTACATCAACTCCATTGGCATTAAAAAGTTCAACTTCTTGAAAATTACTAATTCCGCAATCACAGGTTACAATAAGAGTAAATTTCCTATCAATAATTTCTTTTACTGCGGTTTCATTTAGTCCGTAACCTTCTGTTTCTCGCTGTGGAATATAAACTTCTGGATGAAGTCCAATTTGAGTAAAAATATCAAATAAAAGTGTTGAGCTCGTCACTCCATCAGCATCATAATCACCATAAATTAGAACTTCTTCATTATTACCTACTGCTTGAAATATTCTTTCAACTGCTTTCTTCATATCAATTAAAACATACGGATCACAAATATCTGAAATAAAATCAGAATTAAAAAACTCATCAATTTGTTCCTGTGTTGTAACTCCTCTATTATAAAGCAATTGCAAAATCAAGGGACTCATGTCCGGAAATTGTTTTGCGAAATTATCAGGAATTTTCTCTGCTAATTTCCACTTTTTACTCATATATTTTCTTTTAACTTTCACATAGAGATTATAAAGGAAATATTGGAAAAACACAAAAAGTGAGCAACAACTCACTTTTATTATTTTCTAAAAGCTAATGTCTTACCACTAAGAGCCTATTTTTATTGCTCCATCAGGACAAATTCTTTCACAAATTCTGCATTGAATACATTTTGAAATATCGCACTTTACTGTGTTATTTCCATAAACTCCTCTTTCTTTGTCGGAAAATTCTATACATTTTTTTGGACAAAATTCTATACAAAGCCCACAACCCTTACAATATTTTGGGTGATTTATAAATGATTTGTCTCCTTCTTTGTATTGCATAATTATTCTAAATTAATAATTATTATACTTCCGTCTTTTTCTAATTTTACTTTATAGGATCTCTTAAGTGGCATAAGTTCTATTACATCACCTTCTCCATGTTTTGTTTTTATTCTTTCACCCACTTCTGGCATCCCAATAAGTAAATCTTTATAAGCATCTTCTTCATATGCTAAACAACATTTGAGTCTTCCACACATTCCAGATAATTTTTCTAGTCCACGATGAGCGACCTGTTGATCTCTTGCAAAACTAGTATTGATACTTTCTAATGTTTTTAAAAATCTTTTACAACACAATACTTGCCCACATTCCCCTATGTCTCCGAATGATTTTGCCTCATCTCTAACTCCTATTTGATATAATCTAATTTTTTTCTTATATTTTTTTGAAATTAATTTTACAAGCTCTCTAAAATCAACTCTTCCGTCAGCAACAAATGAAAAAACCATCATTGTATTATCAAGTGAAATATGCAAATCAACAAGTTTCATTTCCAAATCTTGTTTTTTTATAAGACCCTTTATATCTTTTAAGATTCTGTCGTTATTTTGATTATTCTTTTTTAATTGTAATATGTCTTTTTCAGTTACATGCCTTATAATTGAACTTAAATTTTCCGTTTCCTCTGATTCTTTTATTTCAACTATCTCTACTATATCACTTACGTCCATATGTTCTACGACAGCTCTTGTTCCAACTGAAAGATTCAGTTCATTACCACTAGAGTCCTTTGATAAGAAATAATTTATAGAGTCCCATGAGACGAATTTTGCTCCGTATATTTTCATATTATTTTTTTATAATTGTTCCAATTTTATCACTTAAAATTGCTTTTTTTAAATTACCTGGTGCTAATTTAAAAACCTTTATTTTTATATCGTTCTTTTGTGCAATTTCATATGCTCTTATATCCATAATGCCTAATTTCATTTTTATTGCATCAGATAATTTAAGTTCATGAAATTTTTTTGCATTTTTAAACTTTTTTGGATCTTTATCATACACACCATCAACTTGAGTTGCTTTTAAAACTACTTCTGCTTTTAATTTTTTTGCTACATCAACCGCTGAAGTATCTGTTGTAAAATGCGGATTTCCTGTTCCGCCAGCAAATACTAAAACATTGTTTTTATTCCAATGATTTAAACATTTTTTAATATTAATTTTTTCTACGAAATTAGATACTGTAAAACTTGAAATTGTCTTTGACTTTACTCCATTTTTATTGAGTACTGCGCTAAGACACATTGCATTTAGTACAGTAGCTGTCATTCCCATATAATCAGCTGGAACTTTATCGATTTCATTATGTTTTATCATACGACCTCTAAAAATATTTCCACCGCCAATCATTATTCCAATTTTTATACCATATTTGTTTAAAACTTTTAATTCTTGTGCTAGCTTTTTAATTCTTGGAAAGTCAAAACCAAAATTACCAGCTCCGCTTAGCGCTTCACCAGATAATTTGATAATGACTTTTTTATATTTCATGAAGAAAGAATAATTTTTTATAATTCTATTATACAGCCCAGAAAAACAAATAACAAATCTATAAACTATATCTTACAAATTTTAGAATTTCTGCTTTATTTTCTTCTAGTAGCTTTCCAATTGTTTTGCTGTCATCTTTCACAAATAACTGATTTACTAAACAATTTTCTTTGTAAAATTTTTCTAATTTACCTTTTAATATGTTTTCTATAATATTTTCCGGTTTTCCTTCTGATTTTAATTGTTCACTATAAATTTCTTTTTCTTTTTCTATAATATCAGCTGGGATTTCAGATGAATTTAAATATTTTGGACTCATAGCAGTTGCATGCATTGCAATATCTCTTGCTAATTCTTCACTACCACCAGACAATGACACAACTGAAGCTATCTTATTATTTGTATGCAAATAATATCCAACAATATCTCCCTCAATAATATCAAAAAATGCTATTTTTAAATTTTCGCCAATTTTTACAATTAATTCATTTTTAATTTTCTCGTTTGCTAGTTCTTCAAAAGAATCTTTGCCATTTTCTAAAAGTTTCTCTGCTAATTCTTTTGTAGAGTTAATAAAATCGGCATTTCTTGCAACAAAATCTGTTTCACAATTTAATCCAAAAACAGCAACCTTATTATCTTTTTTTACAACAGAAACACAACCTTCATTTGCAGTTCTTGAAGATTTTTTATCTGCTAATTGTTCCCCTTTTTTTCTAAGAAGCTCTACGGCTTTATTTAAATCACCATTTGTTTCTGTTAGTGCGTTTTGACAATCACTCATTCCAGCACCAGTTAAATCTCTAAGTTGTTTTATTTGTGCTATTTCCATATTTGTTTTAGTTATAGTTATAAAGTTTTTAAAGTTAAAAGTTATAAAGAATATTTTTGCTTTATAATTTTGAACCTTCGGGTAATTTTATTTTTTTGCTTCGTTTATTGATTCTTTCAAGGTTGAAAGTATAAGTTTTAATGTATTTACTGAGTCATCATTTGCAGGAATTGGATAATCAACAAGTTCTGGGTTTGTATTTGTATCAGCAATTGCAATTATAGGAATATTTCTTTCTCTTGCTTCAGTTACTGCTGTTTTTTCATATTTAATGTCAACTACAAATATTGCCTGGGGCATGCCTGTCAAATCTCTAATTCCCTCTACCATGTCTTTTAATTTTGTAATTTCTCTTTCAATCATCAACTTCTCTTTTTTTGTATATTTATCATAAACTCCATTTGCCATATCTTCTTCTAATTTTTTCATTTTATGTGGGAGACGTATGATATTATCAAAATTAGTAAAAGTACCACCCAACCAACGTGATATCACATATGGCATATTTACACTTTCAGCAAATTCTTTAATAATTGCCTTTGCTTGACGCTTTGTTCCAACAAAAAGAATTTTGCCATTGTTTGCAACAACTTTTTTTATAAATTCAGATGCCTTTTCAAGAGATACTATTGTTTTTTCCAAATCAATAATGTGCACACCGTCTTTTACACCAAAAATATATTTATCCATTTTTGGATATCTTTTTGATTTTACTTGACCGAAATGTGCTCCGCTCTTTAATAAATCTAGTATTGATACTGTTTTCATATTGTATTTATCCCGCTTATTGCGAGGTGAATTAATTTTAGATTAATAAAAATAGCATTATCATGCTTAAAGTGATTAAATATTAGCATAATAGTCAAAAAAAAGCAAGAAAAAGGGCTACCCCGAAGAGTAGCCATGGAAAAAAGGAGGATTTTGGTCAAAAATCACTGGGATCGAGCACTGGATACTTTTGATCCAGCATACGAAGACGATTACTTAAACCCTTTGTATGGGATATGGTTTCAAGATCTTCTTCTGTGGGCTCAATTAACTCAGTGGATTTAAATTTTGACCCACTCGCTTTTTTTGATTTGTTTCTGTCCTTTTTCATAATTCCTCCCAGAATTTGATAATAATATATTACCTCCAAAACACATCATTGTCAAGACATTTAAATTTTTAGTAAAAACAAAAATAGCCCTTGCGTATTATATAATATTGTGCTAATATCTTATTCAGTTATAAATTAAATTTATATTTTTTATGAAAAAAGAATTACACCCAAAATACAATGAAAAAACAAAGGTTACATGCACATGTGGCAATACTTTTTATACTGGATCTACAATGGATGCAATAAATATTGAAATTTGTTCACAATGTCACCCTTTCTATACGGGCAAGCAAAAACTTATTGATGATTCAGGAATTATTAATAGATATGCAAAGAGAATTGCAAGTCATGGAAAAATTTCAAAAACTAAACTTGGTAAAAAAGTTAAAAAAGCAAGACAGGCTGTAAAAAAATCAGAAAAATCAACAAAAAAATAACATAAACATATAAAAAACACTCTTCTTACGGGGTGTTTTTATTATTCAAATTTTGATAAACTAAATATATGATAAGTAAACAAAAAATTACAGAAATCCAAGAAAAATTTGCGACGTTGGAAAATCAAATGAATGATCCGGCTATTTTTAATGATCAAAATAAATTAAAAAATATTTCAAAAGAATACACAGAAACAAAAAAAATTCTAGATAATATTTCTCAAATTCAATTACTGGAAAAACAAATTGCTGAATGTGATGAAATTTTAAAGTCAGATGATGCGCAAATGATTGAAATTGCAAAATCAGAAAAACAAATATTAGAAACAAAATTCAAAAAATTGAGTCTAGAAACTGAAGAAATTATAAATCCATCATCTCCATATGATAAAAAAAATGCAATTATGGAAATTCGTGCTGGGACGGGTGGTGATGAATCAGGACTTTTTTCTGCAGATTTATTTAGAATGTATTCAAGATATTGCGAAAGACACAGCTTGAAATTAAAAATAATGAGCGAAAGTAGAACGGAAATTGGCGGTTTTAAAGAAATAATTTTTGAAATAACTGGAGATAATGCTTTTGGACTTCTAAAATATGAAAGTGGCGTTCATCGTGTTCAACGTGTTCCTGAAACAGAAAAATCTGGTAGAATTCATACATCGGCTTCTACTGTTGCGGTACTCCCTGAAGCAGAAGATGTAGATGTGCGTATTGAAGATAAAGATTTGAAAATTGATACATTTTGTTCAAGTGGTGCTGGTGGTCAGTCAGTAAACACAACTTATTCTGCTGTTAGAATTACACACCTAGCATCTGGACTTGTTGTCTCATGTCAGGATGAAAGATCACAATCACAAAATAGAGAAAAAGCAATGCAAATCCTAAAATCCCGTCTTCTTGCGATGGAAGAAGAAAAACATCAAAAAGAAATAGCTCTAAACAGAAAATCACAAGTTGGAACAGGTGACAGATCTGAAAAAATAAGAACCTATAACTTTCCTCAAAACAGAGTCACTGATCATAGAATTAATTTAACCTCACATAATTTAGATAGGGTTCTAGATGGAGAAATAGATGAATTTATAGAAAAATTAAAAGAATTCTATAAAAATGAAAATTAATGAATTGCTAAAATTTGGTTATGAAATTCTAAAAAAGAATGGAATCGATTCTTATGTTTTGGATACAGAACTTTTGCTTGGTTTTGTACTAAAAAAGAAAAAAGAATGGATTTTAGCAAATCCAGAATTTAATGTACACAAAAATGCAGAAAAAAGATTTTTTAGATTAATTGTTAAACGTATAAAAAATTATCCGATTGCTTATATATTAGGATATAAATATTTTTATGGACTCAAATTTAAAGTAAACAAACATGTTTTGATTCCCAGACCTGAAACAGAAACCCTGATTGACGAAATAATTAAATTAAAACCTGAAAAAATAACAATTCTTGATGTGGGAACTGGCTCTGGGTGTATTGCAATTTCTCTTGGCACAAAATTACAAAATGTAAATATAATCGCGTCAGATATATCACAGAAAGCTCTAAGAATTGCAAAAAAGAATGCTAGATTAAATAATACAAAAAATATTCAATTTATAAAAAGTGACCTACTAACTGGTATTGAAAACAAAGATGTTGATATAATTGTCGCTAATTTGCCTTATGTAAAAAAAGATTATAAAAACGAATCAATAAAATATGAACCACGCTCAGCGCTCTACTCTTCTAAAGATGGTTTGAGTCACTATAAAAAATTATTATACCAAATAAAGGAACTAAAATTTAGTCCAAAATATATATTTCTTGAAATAGATCCGGATCAAGTCGAAATTTTAACAAATTTTACAAAACAAA
Source organism: uncultured Gammaproteobacteria bacterium (assembly GCA_964386425.1). GTDB lineage: Bacteria > Patescibacteriota > Patescibacteriia > UBA1558 > S5-K13 > STF1-138. The sequence continues at coordinate 55,060 of CAYLQO010000001.1, forward strand.
TATTTTCAAAACCAATAATTGAAATTAAAAAAGATTTAAATGGTTTTGATAGGATTTTTATAATAAAACTTATATTTTAATATAAAAAAACAAAAAAACAGCTCAATACCATGAACTGTTTTTTATATATAAATATATTATTCAATATTTTCTCCAATAGTATAGTCCCCGAAAAATATTTCACTTATGTCTCTAACTAACTTATTCCAAGCATTACCAAATAGTCTAGTTGCAACATTTTCATTTATAATCCATCTTAATACCTTATTTTCAGTAACTTTGTATACTTTTGGACTTGAAGTTATTTTTATTAAAGAACCTATTTTATGAGGAACATCATCTCCTGTTAAATAATTATTTAATTCTTGCTTTGATACTGTTTCAACTTTTGAAAAATCATCTTTAAAATATGATTCCCATGTATGTGTATCTGGATACTCATGCTTTATATTGTCACTATCTACAAAATATATTGTAGTACTATCCTCTGCTTTGATAAATCTACCATCTGTCCAGAAACTTGGTTGTGATGATTGATTATTGTTTGATTCTTGATTATTGTTTTGTTGTTCACTGCTGTCTCCTGTATCTGTGTCAGTATCCTGATTATTGTTGTCTTGATTTTGACTTTCATTCATTGATTCTAATATGTATGGTGGTATAGGTGATGATCCTGTGTTTGCACCAGGCAATCCAGATATTACATTTACTGTTCTTGTTGATGTTGTTATATTTCCGGCTGTATCAGAAACAACATATGTAACCAAATATGATCCTAAAATAGATGTATTTACTTCATTTGTTGTAATAATACTATTTGTTAAATCACCATCTACTGTATCAATAGCAGTAGCTCCACTATCTGTGTATATTGTATTTTCATATATTAATTCTGGATTAGAGCCTAGGATAGTTATTACTGGTGATGTTGTGTCTGGAATATATTTCATAACCGTAACCTTATCACTATTTACAACATCCTTATATGCAACATATATAACATTATTCCCATCTATTGCTAATGACGTGTAATTAGTTGGCCCATCGGAAAACGTCTCATCACCAACTGATACCCAGGAAGAACCATTATATTTTCTAACCATTGCTTTTCTAAAATCTGGAGTAGGTGCTAATTCATGTTTTGAAAATGCAACATATGATACATTGTTTGAATCAATTGCAATAGCAGTGTTGTTTGACACACCATTAAATGGTTGGTCAACATATTCCCATACAGAACCATTGTATTTCATTATCGAAATACTACCCGTTGAGTCTGAAAATGCAACATACGGTACATTGTTTGAATCAATTGCTAAAAAAGTGTACGTAGCAAATCCTGCAGAAAATCCTGCAGAACCGACAAGTTCCCACGATTCTGTAGATGTAGAATATTTCATTACAGTTGCGTAATTACTATTAGCACCATCCCTATATGCAACATATGGAATATTATTTGAGTCAATTGCAAGAGATATATACTCAGCAGACCCATCAGAAAATCCTGCAGAACCGACAAGTTCCCACGATTCTGTAGAGGTAGAATATTTCATAACTGTGGCTTTATCACTATTCGCACCGTCTTGATATGCAACATATGGAATATTATTTGAATCAATTGCCAAGGAAATATAAGTAGCAGATCCTTCGGAAAATCCCGCAGAACCAACAAGTTCCCATGATTCTGTAGAGGTAGAATATTTCATAACAACAACCCCATCTATATTTTTTGATGTATTGTAATATGCAACATATGGAATATTATTTGAATCAATTGCCAAGGAAATATAAGTAGCA
>CAYLQO010000001.1:56956-58175 GCA_964386425.1 uncultured Gammaproteobacteria bacterium
GATCCTTCGGAAAATCCCGCAGAACCGACAAGTTCCCATGTAGCTATTGTTGCAAAAGAATTTTTTGGAAATAATTCAAATAAGGATATTACGAAAAGTAGAAATATAAATACAAAAAAAATAAAAAAATTTTTTAATTTTAATATTTTTTCATATTTTTTATTAGAATTATAAAATTTAATAAAGTTCATTATTATAAAAATTGCTTATTATTCTAAAAATATATTTTTATTTAATATATATATTATATCATAAAATAAACTGACTATGAAATTTAAAAACGTCGAATTTGGCTCGACGCTTTTAAATAAATAAAAATAAGTATTACTCTATACTAAGCCCTATTTCATAATCTCTAAATGATGCCTCACTTAAATCATGAACTAATTTATTCCAATTAGAACCATATAGTCTAGTGGCTGCATTTTCTGTTTTGATCCACTGCAAAGCTCCAGTAGCAGAAACCCTATATACTTTTGGAACAAATGATGTTTTTACTAAAGAATTGGCATTAAATGGTACATTTTTTCCAATTTGATATGATTCTAATTTTCTTTTTGATATGGTTCTAACATTATAAAAATAGCCACTATCAAAATAAGAATACCATATAGCCTCACTAATATATGCATGTCTTACATTTTTAGTATCTAAAAAATATACGGCTGAACTATTTTCTGCTCTAATCCATGAACCCCTAGTCCAAAATGATAAATTTTGTTTATTAAAACTATTATCTAAAGATGCGTCTGAATTTATTCTTGCTATATAATTTCTCATTTGTCCGTTATACATTGTAAAATTACCAGCTATAACTATCCTGCCATCTATATCACCTTTTGAGAAAAAAATTACATCATCTGCACCAAGATTAGGATTAAAGCTTGTATCAAGTGATCCGTCTGAGTTTAGTCTCGCTATACGATTTCTTGATGTGCCATTATATTGAGAAAAATATCCATTTATTATTAATTTATTGTCTTGCTGTCTATATATAGAATAAATTGCATAATCTGCTCCTGTGCCTGGATTAAAACTTGTATCAAGTGATCCGTCTGAGTTTAGTCTTGCAATACGATTTCTTGATGTACCATTATATGTTGTAAAATTTCCGCCAATGATTATTTTTCCGTCTAATCCAATTGTTAAAAATCTAATAAATTGATCTGCTCCTGTGCCTGGATTAAAACTTGTATCAAGTGATCCGTCTGAGTTTAGT
>CAYLQO010000001.1:58275-62115 GCA_964386425.1 uncultured Gammaproteobacteria bacterium
ACTTGTATCAAGTGATCCGTCTGAGTTTAGTCTTGCAATACGATTTCTTGATGTATTGTTATATGTTGTGAAATCACCAGCTATTATTATTTTTCCGTCTTGCTGAATACATATAGAACGAATTACATTTGTTAATCCCGTGCCTGGATTGAAACTTGTATCAAGTGATCCGTCTGAGTTTAGTCTTGCAATACGATTTCTTGATGTATTGTTATATTGAGAGAAATTTCCACCAATTATAATCCTGCCATCTGGCTGAATAGCATAAACATATATAGAACCATCTGATCCTTGATATATGTTTTCTGATAATGTTGTTTCTGCCAAAGAATTGCCAATAAAATAAATACCTACACCTAAAACCATTAAAAATATTACCAGTAGCGTTTTATTTATTTTTTTCATATTATTATGTTATTAATTTTTATATATAAGAAATCATATTAGTCCTATATCTTAATATAACACCACATACAAAGTCAAATCAAGGAAGCACAATAAAAACTAGGAAATAATCAAAAAACCGAGCGTGATTTATATAAATACTCGGCTTTTATTTTTTGTTATAGAATTGCTTACAAATACTTTTGGACTTCTTTCATAATTAACTTTGAGATAGCGTCTTTTGAAAAAAGTTTTTCGTTTTCTACACAATTGATAGTAATCCATTGTTTACCTGCGGATAACTGTTTATATACCTCATAAGACATTTCTAAAAAGTCTTTGTCGGCTTCGTGCATGTCTCTTTTTGCACCATGAACATAATCCCTACTACCTTTTTGATCTACTAATTGTTGACCAATAGCCGGAGGCACGTCAAGAAAAAAATAAAGATTCGCTCTTGGAATTCCAAAAATATTGTATTCCAAATCATCTAACCAATCAAAGAATTCTTGACGCTCTTTTTCGTCTTTTATTTTAGCGCCTTGATATCCCTGATTAGAAGATACATATCTGTTTGATATCACAATTTTGCCATCATTTATGGCTTTTTGCATCTGTTTTTTAATTGCAAAGCGATCTACAGCATAAAAAATAGATGCAGCTCTTGGACCAACTTCGTCAATTCCTCCAAATTCCTTATTTAGATAATCCTCTACCATTGTACAAGACCTTTCTCCATATCTTGGAAAATCAAAAATCTCTACTTGATAACCAAGATTTTCTAAATTAGCTTTTAAAAGATCCTGCTGTGTTTTCTTTCCACCACCATCAGTTCCTTCGATTACAATAAAAAATCCTTTTTTCATTTTGGATTCCCCCATCTTTTATTTATTATTTTGTTAATTCAACAAACGAATATTTAAAATCATCTGTTTCAAAATTCTCTTGGCTTACAATATTTTTAAATTCACCATAATCTGGAAAAAATGCATCTGCATCATTCACTTCTTCGTCAACGATTGTAAGATATAATTTATCTGCATTTTTTATAGTCTGCTCATAAATACTTGCTCCACCTATTATAAAAATTTCTTTATCTTTTGAACTAGCAAATTTAATTGCCCCATCAAGTGATGTAAAAACAAAACAGTTTGGAATTTCAATTTGGTCTTTGCTTACAACAACATTAATTCTATTTGGTAATGCTTTTCCTATGGAATAATAAGTATTTAGTCCCATTACAACAGGATGATTTTGTGTAATTTCTTTGAAATGTTTCAAATCATCTGGCAAATGCCATAATAACTGATTATTCTTTCCTATTGCACGATTTTTTGCAACAACTGCGATTATGTTTATCATATTGCTATTGGAGCTTTGATTCCAGGATGCGGATCATAGCCTATTAATTCAAAATCTTCATATTTAAATTCAAAAATATTTTTTACTAACGGGTTAATCTTTATATTTGGTAATTCTTTTGGTTCTCTAGATAATTGTAAATTTACTTGTTCAAAATGATTTTTATAAATATGTAAATCACCAAAAGTATGTATAAATTCACCAAGCTCTAAATTACAAACTTGTGCAAACATCATTGTAAGAAGTGAGTATGATGCAATATTAAATGGGACTCCTAGAAATAAATCAGCACTTCTCTGATATAACTGACATGACAATTTATTACCAGTTACATAAAATTGAAACAACGAGTGACATGGTGGTGGAGCTGTTTTTTTGCCTTTTATAAGCGAACTAATATCAGCTACATTCCAACCGCTAACAATAATTCTTCTTGAATATGGATCATTTTTTAGCGTATCAACTGCTTCCTGAATTTGATTTATTTTTACTCCGTCTTTTCCTTCCCATGCTGTCCATTGTTTTCCATAAATTGGTCCTAAATCTCCATTTTCATCTGCCCACTCATCCCAAATTGTTACACCATTATCATTTAAATATTTTATATTTGTATCTCCTTTTAAAAACCAAAGTAATTCATAAATAATTGATGTTAAATGAATTTTTTTTGTTGTAAGAAGCGGAAAACCGGCAGATAAATCGAATCTGGTTTGTACACCAAATACTCCTCTTGTTCCAACACCAGTTCTATCACTTCTGTCATTTCCATTTTCCATTACATGTTTTAGAAGATCTAAATATTGTTTCATATTATTAAAATTATTTATAACTCAAAATTTAAATTATTTACCTGTACTTCCCCATTTTCCAGCACCTCTTTTTGTTTCGCTAAGATTTTCTACTTCTATAATATTTGCTGTAATAATTGGCTGAATTAAAATTTGTGCTATTTTATCTCCTTTTTTAAATTCTTGTGATTCATTTCCTGTATTTAATAAACAAATTGTATATTCTCCTCTATATGTATAATCTAAAACCCCACCCATAACTTTCAATCCTCTTTTCATTGAAACTCCACTTTTATCCCAAATAAGAGAACAATATCCTTTTGGAATTTCTAGAGCAAATCCAGTATGAAAAATATATCTTTTCATTGGCTCAATAATAACATTTTCACGACTAAAAACATCAAGCCCTGCATCACCTTCCAAAGCATATGATGGAATTATAACATCATCATATAATTTTTTTATTTTTATAAAAATGTTTTTCATTTATACTAAATTAAAAATTTTATTATATATATTTTCTAGCGAATTATTTAAATCCACTACCGTTCCTTCATTTATAATTGTATAATCAGCCATCGCAATTGGACCTGCTTTTTCTATGTTTTCAATTTCTGCATAATCTCTGCTTTGTGCTTTTTCTTTACTTATTGAACGAAATCTATTTTCTTTATCATTTTCATATTTTTCTGCTCTGTTCTCTAGTCTTGCATATCTAGTGTGTGGCGATGAATAAACTGCTACAACAAGAAAATTATTTCCATATTTTTCTTTTAAAATTTTATATTCAGACCAGCTATAAAGACCATCTCCTATCACATTTCCATTTTTTAGCAATTCATCAAATTGTGGAATATTAAGAGTTGCATAAGCACCAGCCCCGTGATTTTTTCTAAATTCTTCACGAATTGATTTTTCATTATCTTCACTTACATCTAGTCCTCTTTTTTTAATTTCATCAAGAGTAATCTGACCAAATCTTAAATATAAAAATCCCCTTTTAACAAAAAAATCTGATACCTCGCTTTTACCAGATCCACACATTCCCACTATACAAATTAATTTATTCATAAAATTAAATTTTTCCAGCTAAACTGGATTTATTTATCTTCCTATTTAAATTCTATAGCAGATTTATATGCCCCTATATTATAATTTATGTTTTTAATTGGCATTTTAAGTCTTGAAATTTCAACTCCGCCGATTTTGAAAAACTCCTCTGCTTCAGTAGCATGATAATCTGAAAAAATTGCAACTTTTTTTATTCCTGCAGCAATTAAAGCTTTTGCACAATTTGTACATGACA
>CAYLQO010000002.1:0-36864 GCA_964386425.1 uncultured Gammaproteobacteria bacterium
CAAGAAATATAGGTATTATTGCCCATATAGACGCTGGTAAAACAACAACTACTGAGCGTGTTTTGTTTTATACAGGTAAAAAACATAAAATTGGAGAAACCCATGATGGAACAGCAGATATGGATTGGATGGAACAAGAAAAAGAAAGAGGAATTACAATTACATCAGCTGCTACAACATGTTTTTGGAATAAAAAAAGAATTAACATAATTGATACTCCAGGACACGTAGACTTTACTGCTGAAGTAGAGCGTTCTTTGCGCGTACTTGATGGTGCTGTTTGTGTTTTTGATGGATCTCAGGGTGTTGAACCACAATCTGAAACTGTTTGGAGACAAGCAGATAAATATAAAGTTCCTCGTCTTGCTTACATAAACAAGATGGCAAAAATGGGAGCGGATTTCTATATGAGCATTGATTCAATTTTTAAAAGATTGTCTCATAAGGCTGTTTCAATTCAAATTCCAATAGGAGCAGAAGGAGAATTTTCAGGAATAGTGGATTTAGTAAAAATGAAAGCATATAGATTTGAAGGACAAAATGGAGAAAAAGAAGTTGAATTTGAAATTCCAGAAGATTTGTTACCAAAAGCACAAGAGTTTAGAACAAGACTCGTTGAAATTGCTGCCGAAGGATCAGACGAATTAACAGAAAAATATTTAAATGGTCATGATTTGTCAGAAGAAGAAATTAAAAAAGGATTAAGAGCATTAGTATTAAAAGGAGAAGTATATCCAATATTGTGCGGTGATGCGCTTGCAAATCAAGGAATTCAATTAGTACTTGATGCAGTTGTTGACTATTTGCCATCTCCAGTTGAGGTTCCTCCAATTGAAGGAATTGATAAACATTCAGGAGAAAAGGTTTATAGAAAAACAGAAGATAATGAAAAATTTTCAGCATTGGCTTTTAAAGTTGCAACAGATCCTTTTGTTGGAAAATTAATTTTTGTAAGAGTTTATTCAGGAACATTAAAAGCAGGTTCTTATATTTATAATTCTTCAACAGATACAAAAGAAAGAGTTGCAAGAATTGTTTATCTTCACGCAAATTCTCGTGAAGAAGTAAGTGAAATTTACGCAGGAGATATTGCAGGGGTTATAGGACTAAAAGATACAAAAACAGGAAATACATTGTGTGAAGAAGGGGACGACATAATACTTGAATCAATTACATTTCCAGAGCCAGTTATTCATATGGCTATTGAACCAAAAACAAAACAAGACCAAGAAAAAATGGGATTAGCACTTGGTAAATTATCAGAAGAAGATCCTACATTTAAAATAAGAACAGATGAAGAAACACAGCAGGTTATTATTGCTGGAATGGGAGAACTGCATTTAGAGGTTTTAGTTGATAGAATGAAAAGAGAATTTAAAGTTGAGGTAAATACTGGTCAACCACAAGTTGCCTATAAAGAAACAATTAAAGGTTCTGCTCAAGCAGAAGGAAAATATATTAAACAATCTGGAGGTCGTGGACAATATGGACATTGTTGGATTAAGGTTGAGGCTCGTGAAAGAGGAGTTGGTCATGAATTTGTTGATGAAATTAAAGGTGGAGCAATTCCAAGAGAATTTATTCCAGCTATTCAAAAGGGTGTAAAAGAAGCATGTGATGAGGGAATTTTAGCTCACTATCCAGTTATTGATATAAAAGCAACTGTTTATGATGGTTCTTATCATGACGTTGACTCATCTGAAGCTGCATTTAAAATTGCTGGTTCAAAAGCATTTAAAGATGCATGTCGCGCAGCTCAGCCAATTATTCTAGAACCAATTATGAAAGTAAATGCAATAACACCAGAAGAATATATGGGAGATGTTATTGGAGATTTGAATTCAAAAAGAGGTCAAATTGACAGTATGGAAGATAGAGCAAATATTAAATCAATCAATGCAAAAGTTCCATTATCAGAATTATTTGGTTATGCAACAACTCTTCGTGGTATGACACAAGGAAGAGCAAGTTATTCAATGGAATTTAGTCATTATCAAGAAGTTCCACAAAAAATTGCTCAAGAAATTATAGAAGGAAAAAGAAGATAATTGTTACCAATATGGATATTGAAAAAATATTAGAAATTGTTAAAAAAACTGGAAAAGAAGTAGTTTTTTTACGTGAAAATGGTGAATCTTATGTTGTTTCAAGATTTGATGATTATTATGGTAATCTAGGTAAAAACATTGATAATTATGGTAAAAAAACAGATGATGATTATGCTGTTTCTGTAAAGAAATTAATAATGCCGTAGATATTTGCATTTTTTTCAATAATTTGTTATTATAGTTTATACATTATTTATATATTAATTTTAGTGGATTTTTCCATTATTATATCTAATTTAATTAAGAATTCCCGCATAACGGGATAAATAAAATTATGGCAGAAACATTTAGTAGAACAAAGCCCCATGTAAACGTAGGTACAATCGGCCACGTTGATCATGGAAAAACAACTTTAACAGCTGCTATTTTACAAGTTTTGGCAGCTCATGGTGGTATTGCTCAGAATAAATCAGTAGACCAAATTGACAATGCACCTGAAGAAAAAACAAGAGGTATTACAATTGCTACAGCTCACGTTGAATATGAATCAGAAAAAAGACATTATGCTCACGTTGACTGTCCAGGACACGCTGACTATGTAAAAAACATGATTACTGGTGCTGCACAGATGGACGGAGCAGTACTTGTTGTATCAGCTGCTGACGGAGCTATGCCCCAGACAAGAGAACACATTGTTTTAGCAAGACAGGTTGGTGTACCATACATCATTGTTTTCTTAAACAAAGTTGATCAGGTAAGTGATCCTGAGCTTATTGATCTTGTTGAAGAAGAAGTAAGAGATTTATTAAAGAAATATGAATTTCCAGGAGATGAAATTCCATTTGTAAGAGGATCAGCACTTAAAGCACTTGAAGATCCAAAAGGTGATGCAGGAAAACCAATATTAGAACTCGTTTCTAAATTAGATGAATATATTCCAGAGCCAGTAAGAGAACTTGATAAACCATTTTTAATGCCTATTGAAGATATCTTTTCAATTGAAGGAAGAGGAACAGTAGTAACAGGAAGAATCGAAAGAGGCATCTTGAAATTAACTGATGAAGTTGAAATAGTAGGTATCAGACCAACTGCAAAAACAGTTGTTACTGGTATTGAAATGTTTAACAAATCATTAGATCAAGGACAAGCTGGAGATAATGCTGGAATTTTATTAAGAGGTACGAAAAAAGATGATGTTGAAAGAGGACAAGTTTTAGCAAAACCAGGAAGTATTACTCCACATACAGACTTTGAAGCAGAGGTTTATATTCTATCTAAAGAAGAGGGTGGAAGACACACACCATTTTTCAAAGGCTATAAACCACAATTCTATATTAGAACAAGTGATGTTACGGGTGATGTAGAATTACCAGAAGGAACAGAAATGGTTATGCCTGGAGATACAGTTAATTTGAAGATCAAATTAATACACCCAGTTGCTTTAGAAGAAAAACAAAGATTTGCTATCAGAGAAGGTGGAAAGACCGTTGGAGCAGGCGTAGTTGTTAAGATTATGAAATAAACTTATTTATATTCACCCTCATCATGACTCATGGTGGGGGTGAAATCGTATTTTAATAATTTATATTATGGAAAAGAACAAGAGTAAAAAAGATAAAGTAAAAACAGAGGAAGGTTCTACAACAGGTAGAATTAGAATAAAGTTAAAAGCATATGATCACATGCTTATTGATCAATCAACAAAAACAATAGTTGATGTGGCTCTTCGTAATGGTTCAAAAGTTATTGGTCCTATTCCACTTCCAACAGAGATCAAAAAATATACAGTTTTAAAATCAACTTTTGTACACAAAGACGCTAGAGATCAATATGAGATGAGAACACATAAAAGACTTCTTGATATTCTAGAACCAGATAGAAAAACAATAGACGCGCTTATGAGCTTGGATCTTCCAAATGGTGTTGACATTGAGATAAAGATGTGATAAACTCTTTATAAGTTAATTTTTATATTATTGTTTTGAAATAAAATTTAAAAACCCCAACTAAAAGGGAAGTGTTAAATGGATTTTCAACAACAAGAGGAGATTGAAAAAGGCATTAATTAAATTCTGCAAAATTAGTATTAAATTGAGCAGAATCGCAACTTTATATTTTTTAAAACCAGTGTTTTAAAAGGGATAAGGTTACGATTTTTTATATTATAAAAACATGAATTTCATTTTAGGTACAAAGATAAAAATGACTCAGATATTTACCGAAGATGGGAGAGTTATTCCAGTTACTGAACTTAGTGTAAAACCAAGTACAGTTATAAGAGTCAAAACAAATGAAACAGATAAATATGAATCTGTTGTTTTGGCATATGAAGAAAAAAATAAAATCGGCAAAGCTATTGCAGGTTTTTTTAAAAATTTAGGAAAATTTAGATATATAAAAGAATTCAGAATTGATGGACAAAATATTGATTTAAAACCAGGAGATAAAATTGGACTTAATTCATTTGAAGTTGGAGAAAAAGTAAAAGTTTCTTCAGTATCAAAAGGAAAGGGATTTCAGGGTGTTGTAAGAAGACATGGATTTAATGGTGGTCCAAGAACTCACGGTGATAAAGATCAAATGAGAATGGGTGGATCAGTCGGTGCAACCGAACCAAGAAGAGTTTTTAAAGGAAGAAAAATGCCAGGAAGAATGGGAGGAGACCTAGTATCAATTAAAAACTTAGAAATTGTAAAAATAGATTTAGAAAACAATTTATTATATGTGCGCGGCGCAGTATCGGGTGGAAGAAACGCTCTTGTTACAATAATTGGTGGTGGAAATATAAAAACATATGAAGAACCAAAGAAAATAATTGAAACACCAGAGACAAATATAGAAGAACCAAAAATTATAGAATCAATTGATAATTCAATTGAAGTTCCAATAACAACAGAAGTAGAAAAACCACAAGAAACAGTAGAAGAAGTTCCAAAAGTTGATGAGGTTCCAGTTGTTCCAAATAAGGAAGAAATAAAAGAAGAAACATCAAAACAAGAATAATAATTTTATGTTAAAAATAAAGATTTACAATTTAGAAGCAAAAGAAACTGGAGAATTAAAACTCGATGAGAAAATTTTTGGAGTTAAAATAAATGAACCAGTTGTCCAACAAGTTGTAGAAGCACATCTTGCAAACAGACGTCAGGTTTTAGCACACACAAAACAAATTGGAGAAGTTCGTGGTGGTGGTAGAAAACCATGGAGACAAAAAGGAACAGGACGTGCAAGACAAGGATCTACAAGATCACCACAATGGAAGGGTGGTTCTGTAACTTTTGGTCCTACAAAGGACAGAAATTTTGAGAAAAAAGTAAATCAAAAAATGAAACAAAAAGCATTATTTATGGTTTTATCAGATAAATTCAACGAAAAGAAATTAACAGTTTTAGAAGATTTTAATTTAACAACAAGGAAAACAAAAGATTTATTATCTGCAATTTCAAAATTTAATTTAAATGATAAAAAAATAATAATTGGTATTGATAAAAAAGATGCTAATATGCAAACAGCATCAAAGAATTTAAAAGCTATTAAAATTATGCCAGTTACAAGTTTTAATGTTTATTCATTGTTAAATTTTGATAATTTATTTTTGACAAAAAAAGCAGTAGAAATGATTAGTAAACATTTTAACAAGATTAAATAAATATATGGGAATTTTCAGTAAAAAGACAAAAACAGAAGAAAAGAAAGAAATTGTTGAACAAACAAAAGATTTAACTATTGATGAAATTACAAAAAATAAATCAAAAAAATCAGATAAAAAAGAAATACTTCCAAAAACAGAAGATTTAACTATTGATGAAATAACACGTGAGAAATCAAAAAAACCAGGAAAAGACAAAAAAGCAGAAATTAAAAAAGATACAAAAGAATCATATAGAATTTTAGTAAGAGCACTTATTACAGAAAAAGCATCTTATTTAAAATCAGAAAACAAATATTTATTTGAAGTTGCAAAAACTGCAACAAAAAATGAAATAAAAAAAGCGATTTTTCATGTTTATGGATATTGGCCAGAGAGTATTAATATAATAAATATTGGCGGTAAAAATGTAAGATATGGAAAACATAGTGGAATAACAAGCGGAAAGAAGAAAGCAATAGTAACACTAAAAAAAGGAGATAGTATAGAAATTTACGAAGGAGTTTAATAATTGATTAATAGATTAATTGAATAATAGGATAATTGAATAAAGGATATGGCAATAAAATTATACAAACCAACCACACCAGGAAGAAGAAAGACATCAGTTATTTCAAATCCTTTAGTTTCAAAAAAATCAAAACTTTTGAAAAAATTAATTATAATAAGAAAAAAGAATTCAGGAAGAAACAATCAGGGTAAAATTACAGTAAGACACAAAGGCGGTGGTGCAAAGAGATACATTAGAATAGTTGATTTTAAAATGGATAAATATGATATTCCAGCAAAAATTGAAAGAATAGAATATGATCCAAATAGAAATGCAAATATAGCATTGGTTTGTTATAGAGACGGAGAAAGAAGATATGTTCTTGCCTGTGAAGGAATGAAACCAGGAGAACATATTACATCGTCACGTACAAAATTAACATTATCAGAAGGAAATAGATTTCCATTATCACTTATTCCAACAGGAATTTCAGTATATAATGTAGAATTAAAACCAGAGACTGGCGGTAAATTAGCAAGAAGCGCTGGAAATAGTTTAACATTTATTGGAATAGATGGAGACAGAGCACAGTTAAAATTACCATCAGGAGAAATGAGAATTGTTTCAAAAGATTGTTTTGCAACAATAGGAACAGTTTCAAATGCAGAATTTAGAAATATCAGATGGGGAAAAGCAGGAAGAATGAGACATCGTGGAATAAAACCAACAGTTCGTGGAAAAGTTATGAATCCATGTGATCATCCACACGGAGGAGGAGAAGGAAAACATCCTATTGGTATGAAACATCCAAAAACACTTTGGGGTAAACCAGCATTAGGAGTTAAAACCAGAAAGCATACTAAATATAGTGATAAATATATAATTGCAAGAAGAAAAAAGAGAAGATAAAATAGTTAAAAGTTAAAAGTTATCTTGCCTGTCAGCAGACAGGTAAAGTAAAAATATTATAACTTTCAACTTGAAACTTTATAAACAATATTATGTCAAGAAGTTTAAAAAAATTACCATTTACATGTCCTAAGCTTTTGAATAAGTTATCAAAGATAAAACCAGGAGATAAAAAAACAGTTATAAAGACATGGTCAAGAGCATCAACAATAACGCCAGAGATGGTGGGTTATACTATTTATGTTCATAATGGAAAAGATCATTTACCAGTATTTGTTGTTGAAAATATGGTAGGACACAAATTGGGAGAATTTTCACCTACAAGAAAATTTGTTGTTCATGGTGGTAAAATGGCAAAAGCTCAATCAAAATCAAAAGGAAAATAATTTTAAATTATTAATATTATGCAGGTAATAGCAAAATTAAAAAGTTATCATGTAGCCCCAAGAAAGGTAAGACTTGTTATTGATACAATAAGAGGATTAAATGTTGTAGATGCAATAGCACAGTTAGAAAATTTGAATAAGAGAGCGTCAGAAGGAATTTTGAAACTTTTAAATTCAGCAATTGCAAATGCTGTTAATAATTTTTCTTTAGAAAAAAGTAATTTATATATAAAAACAATTTTTGTTGGTCAAGGAATGGTTTATAAAAGATGGATGCCAAAAGCACATGGAACTGCAGGTAGAATTAGAAAAACAACAAGCCATGTTACAATTACTCTCGATGAAATAATTCCAACAGACGACAAAAAGAAAGTTAAAAAGCAAAAAACAGAAGAAAAGGAAGATATTGATGTTATTGATATAAAAGAAATTAAAAAAGAATCATCCCAGAAAGTAAAACCAGTGAAATCAGACAAGTTTTCAATGAAGAAACCACAACAAAAATCTAAATCAATTAAAAGCTTTGTAAGAAAAGCAGGAGATAAATAAAATGGGACATAAAGTAAATCCAATAGCATTTAGAATGGGCATGTCACAATCATGGAGATCCAAATGGTTTAGTGACAAAAATTATATAGAATATTTAAGACAAGATGTTGAGGTCAGAAGATTTTTAAAAAAGAAATTAAGAGATGCTGGTATTGCTGAAATTGAAATTAAAAGATCTGCCGATATTATAGAAATTGTTATATTTTCTTCAAGGCCAGGAGTAATAATTGGTCGTGGTGGTACAGGAGTAGATGATTTGAAAAAAGAAATTGTATCAAAATATTTTAAAAATATAAAAAAGAATTTAAAAATAACAATAGAAGAAGTAAAACATCCAATGACAAGTGCTGCAATTGTTCTTCAGGGTATGATTGACCAAGTAGAAAAAAGACTACCATATAGAAAAGTCATGAAAAAAACAATAGAAAAAGTAATGCAAGCTGGATGTCGTGGAGTAAAGATTACAATGTCAGGAAGATTAAATGGTGTTGAAATTGCAAGAACAGAAACTTTAAAACAAGGAAGATTACCACTTCACACAATGCGTGCTGATATAGATTATTCAAGAGGGGCGGCACATACAACTTATGGAGCAATCGGAGTTAAAATATGGATTTATAAAGCAGACGTGATAAAAGGTTCAGAAAATTCAGAAACAAAACACGAGAATAAACAAAGATTTAATAAATTTGATAATAAAAGAGGTTTTGATAAATCAGTAAAAAAACCAGAGAGAAAATTTGAAGTTAAAAAACCACAAACAAAACCAAGCACAAAGAAATAATTTTATAATAAAGATATGTTAGCACCAAAAAAAGAAAAACATAAAAAATGGCAAAGAGGTGATCAAATTAAAGGAATCGCTACTTCTGGTAATGCGGTAAGTTTTGGTAGTTACGGACTTAAGACAAAAGAAGCTGGTTGGATAACATCAAGACAAATTGAATCAGCAAGACGTGCTATTGTTCATCACCTACAAAGAGGTGCTAAATATTGGATTAGAATTTTTCCAAGTAAACCAATAACATCAAAAAGTGGAGAAATTCCAATGGGAAAAGGAAAAGGAGCAGTTGATCATTATGTAGCTGTTGTAAAACCAGGAAATGTATTATTTGAAATAGAAGGAATAAAAGAAGAATTAGCAAAAAGAGCAATGAAATTAGCAGCTCATAAATTACCAGTTAAATGTATTTTTGTAAAAAAATAACAATATGAAATTTAAAGAATTAAAAGACAAAAAAGTAAAAGATTTACACGAACTTTTAAAAGAAAAAAGAGAACAATTTAGATCTCTAAGATTTAGTATTTCTTCAGATCAGGAAAAACACGTAAGAAAAATTAGATTAGTAAAAAAGCAAATAGCTCAAATTTTAACCTTATTAAATAGTAAGAATAAAACAGAAGACAAAGACACAGTTATTAAAACAGAGGAAAATAAATAATTTGAATTTTTTATAATAATATGACACAAGAAATTAAAAAAGAAGCAAAAAAGCAACAATTTAGAGAACTAAAGGGTATTGTTGTAAGTGATAAAATGAATAAAACTGTTACAGTAAAAGTTGATACAAGTAAACAGCATAAACTTTATAAAAAAAGATATATTGTAAGTAATAAATACAAAGCACACGATGAGTACAATCAGTATAAAGTGGGTGATTATGTAACAATAAGACAAGTAAGTCCAATTTCAAAAGATAAAAAATGGAGTGTCATTAGAAAAATAAAGTAAACTATCCAAATATATGATACAAATGAATACAATGTTAACCGTAGCTGATAATACAGGAGCAAAAAAAGCTCAGTGTATTAAAGTACTTGGTGGAACAAAAAGAAGATATGCAGGAATTGGGGATATTATTGTTATTGTTATTAAATCAGCACAACCACATCAAATGATAAAAAAGAGTGATGTAGTAAAAGCTGTTATTGTAAGACAACATAAAGAACTAAGAAGACCAAGTGGAATTTATATCAGATTTGATGATAATGCAGTTGTAATTTTAGATAAAAATAATCAAGATCCAAAAGGAACAAGAATTTTTGGACCAGTTGCAAGAGAGTTACGTGCAAAAGGATTTAATAAAATAATTTCTTTAGCACCCGAAGTTTTATAAATATAAATATATGAAAATAAAGAAAAACGACACAGTAAAAATAATGAGAGGTAAAGATAAGGGTAAAACAGGAAAAGTTACTCAAGTTTTTCCAAATGATAAAAAAGTTGTTATCGATGGAATAAATAAAAGATTTAAGAATTTAAAACCAAGAAAACAAGGTGAAAAAGGACAAAGAATAGAATTTTTTGCACCAGTTAATGCTTCAAATGTCTATGTGGTTTGTAAAAAATGCGGTAGAACAACAAGAGTTGGTTATAAATTTTCTGAAGATAAGAAAAAATATAGAATTTGTAAAAAATGTAATGAATCAATTGATTAAAATATATGGCAACAATTAATATAAAAGAAAAATATCAAAAAGAAATTTTAAAACAATTAAAACATGATTTTAGTTTTAAAAATGTTTTATCAATCCCAAAATTAGAAAAAGTAACTTTAAATGTTGGACTTGGAAAATCTATAACAAACAAAGATTATTTAAAAGTAGTAGAGGATACAATAAGAAGAATTACAGGACAACATCCTATTTTTACAAAAGCAAAAAAATCAATTTCATCTTTTAAAATAAGAGAAGGAATGATAGTCGGAGCAAAGGTTACATTGCGCGGAAAAAGAATGTATGATTTTTTAGATAAATTAATTAATATAACATTTCCTAGAGTAAAAGATTTTAGAGGAATTGATGTATCAGGGGAAAAACATTTTGATAAACATGGAAATTTTTCATATGGATTTAGAGAACACGTTGTTTTTCCAGAAATAAAAGCTGATGAAGTTGAAAATATTCATGGATTAGAGATTACAGTATCAACAACAGCAAAAAATCCAGGACAATGTTATTTTCTTTTGAAATATATAGGTTTTCCATTTGTAATTGATGAAAAAAATGAAGAAGTTTTAAAAGAAAAATATATAGATAAAAAAAATAAATAAATATATGGCAACAAAATCACAGATAGCAAGATCACAAAAAAAGCCAAAATTTTCTACAAGAAAAAATAGAAGATGTTGGAGATGTGGAAGAATCAGAGCACATATGAGAGATTTTGATTTATGTAGAATTTGTTTTAGGGAATTAGCAAGCAAAGGTGAGATGCCTGGAATTAAAAAATCAAGTTGGTAAATATAAATTAATTAAATAAATATTTTATATCAATATTATGATGACAGATCCAATAGCAGACATGTTAACAAGAATAAGGAATGCTCAAGCCGTAAGGAAAGAGGATTTAGTTCTGCCATTTTCAAAAATTAAATATGAAATTTTAAAACTCCTTGCAAGAGAGGAGTATATTGAGTCAGTTACAAGAATAGAAGAAAAATCTTTTCCAGAATTAAAAGTGGTATTAAAATATAAAGAAGATAGAAAACCATTTATAGAACATATAAAGAGAATTTCTAAACCAGGTCAGAGAATTTATGTAAGCAAAGATAGATTACCAAAAATTTTAAATGATTTCGGTGTAGCAGTTTTATCAACATCACAAGGAATAATGACAAACAAAAAAGCAAGAAGAGTAAAAATGGGCGGAGAATTATTATTTGAAATTTGGTAAATATTTTTAAAATTTAAATTAATCCCGCAAACGGGATAAATAAAATATATATGTCAAGAATAGGAAAACAACCAGTTATAATACCAGAAGGCGTAATAGTAGAAATAAATGATAGGATAATTAATGTTTCTGGTAAAAAAGGAAAACTTCAAGAGAATTTAGTCCCAGGAGTTATTGTTGTTATGGAAGAAGGCAAAATAGTAGTTAGTGTAAAAAATCCAGATGACAAAAAACAAAGAGCAAAATGGGGTCTACAGAGAAGTTTAATCAATAATATGGTGATTGGTGTTTCAAATGGATATGAAAAAAAATTAGAAGTAAATGGAGTTGGATACAGAGTAGCATTACAGGGTAAGAAGCTAATTTTAAATGTTGGATTTTCACATCCAGTTGAATATGATATTCCAGAAACAGTAGAAGCGATTGTTGAAAAAAATGCAATTATATTAAAAAGTTTTGATAAACATTTACTGGGTCAGACAGCGGCTGAAATAAGAAGTATAAAAAAACCAGAACCTTATAAAGGTAAGGGTATAAAATATAGTGATGAAGTTATAAGAAGAAAAGCTGGCAAGGTAGCTGGTAAAGGAGCATAAATATATGGATAAGAATAAAAAAATTGATTTACTAAAATCAAGAAGACACAAAAGAGTAAGAGCTATTATAAAAGGTACTGCAAAAAGACCTCGTCTTAGTGTTGATTTTAGTTTAAATCACTGCTATGTACAGTTAATAGATGATACAAAAGGTGTTACAATAGTAAGTACAAGCGATAAAGAATTAAAAACCAAAGGAAAGAATATAAAAATTGCAGAAGCTCTTGGAAAAATTATTGCAGAGAAAGCAAAAGACAAAAAAATTACTAAGATTGTTTTTGATAGAGGATCAAAGAAATATCATGGTAAAGTAAAAGCATTAGCTGATTGTGCTCGTGCAAACGGCTTAGAATTTTAATAAATATTAATAAATATAATATATATGGCTGAACAACAAAGAAGAAATAACAGCGACAGATATTCAGAAAAAAGAGAAAAACCAGAATTTGAACAACGTTTAGTTGATATTGCAAGAGTAAGTAGAACAACAACCGGTGGAAAAAGATTAAGATTTAGAGCATGTGTTGTTATTGGAGATACAAATGGAAGAATAGGTTGGGGTCTTGCAAAAGGCGCTGATGTTGCTATTGCTATTGAAAAAGCCGTAAATCATGCAAAAAAGAAATTAATAAATGTTGATGTAAGTAAAAATACAATTGCACACGAAGTTACATATAAATTTAAATCAGCAAAAGTTTTCTTAAAACCAGCACCAAAGGGCCGTGGAATTATTGCCGGTGGTGTAGTTAGAGATGTTTTAGAACTTGCCGGATTTAAAGATGTTATTTCAAAGATGTATGGTGCAAATAATAAAGTTAATAATGTTGCAGCAGTTTTTCTTGCACTTGCTAGTTTAAAAAAACTAAGTGATAAAAAAATTGAAAAATCTAATATTACACCTATTGATACAAAAATTTCAGAAGAAAAAAAAGAAGACGTTAAATCAATTGAAAATGAAAAATAATAAATTGAAAATAATTATATGTTAAGCCTAAATAATTTAAAAATTCAAAAGGGTTCTAAGAAAAAAGCCCAGAGAAGAGGAAGAGGAAATGCTTCAAGAAGAGGTAATTATTCTGGTCGTGGAATGAAGGGACAGAAATCTAGAAGTGGTGGTAAATCAGGACTAAAAAAATTAGGCATGAGAAATATGATATTACAAATGCCAAAATCACGTGGATTTAACAGAAATAGTAAAATAATTCATGTTGTAAATGTTGGTGATATGGAGAAATTTTTTAAAGCTGGAGATAAAATAACACCAAAAGATTTATTTAAACACGACTTGATAAAATCAAGTACCGGTACTGTAAAAATTTTGGGAAATGGAAAACTTACAAAGAAATTTTTAGTTTCAGCACACCAGTTTTCTAAATCAGCAAAAGAATTAATAGAGAATGTTGGCGGTGTTGCTACGGTTTATGTAAAAAAAGAAAATCCAAAATTAAAAAAAAGCAAGAAAGTAACAACAAAAAAATAATTTTTATCCCGCAATAACGCGGTAAATAAATATGTTTCTAGATAAATTAAAACAAATTTATAAAATAAGGGATCTAAGAAATGCTATATTTTTTGTTTTAATAATGCTTGTTTTAAGTAGGGTTATTGCACATGTTCCAATTCCTGGAGTAAATGTTGAGGGATTAAAAAATTATTTTCAATCAAATCAACTTTTAGGATTATTAGATCTATTTTCTGGTGGTGGATTGAAAAATTTTTCTATTGGAATGCTTGGTGTTGGTCCTTATATTACAGCATCTATTATAATTCAACTTCTTACAATGATTATTCCATCACTTGAAGCAATGATGAAAGAAGGGCAATCTGGTCAACAGAAAATGAATCAGTATACAAAATATTTAACTGTTCCACTAACAGTAATTCAAGCATATAGTTTTATTACTTTATTACAAAAACAATCAAATTATACTATAATTGGACATCTAACTGTAATGCAATATATTTCAGCAATGGTTACAATTTGTGGTGGAACAATGCTTTTAGTTTGGCTTGGAGATTTAATTACAGAGAAAAAAATAGGAAATGGTGTGTCTTTGCTTATATTTGCTGGTATAGTTGCTAACTGGATTGGTTCTATTACAAAGATGGGAGCAGTTTACGACCCATCAAAAATTTTCGGAGTAGTTCTATTTTTAGCAATATCACTTTTAACAGTAGTAGTGGTTGTTGTAATAAATGATGCACAGCGTAATGTTCCAGTTTCATATGCAAGAAGAGTTAGGGGTAATAAAATGTACGGTGGGGTAAACACTCATTTACCACTTAAAGTAAATCAGGCAGGTGTTATTCCAATCATATTTGCAATATCAATTGTTATTTTTCCTCCAATGATAGCTAAGTTTTTTGCAGCCAGTGGAAATCATATTGTTGTTAGTGTTGCAAATTTTATTATCAATCTTTTTCAAAATCAAATATTTTATGGGGTTTCATATTTTGTACTTGTTGTTGCTTTTACATATTTTTATACAGCTGTTATATTTCATCCAGATCAAATTGCAGACAATTTACAGAAAAATGGAGGCTTTGTTCCTGGTATTAGACCTGGAAAAACAACAGCAGAGTATTTACAGAAAATAGTAACAAGAATTAATTTTGCTGGAGCACTATTTTTGGGAATAATAGCCGTACTTCCTGTTATCATGCAAAAATTAACATCAGGAATTGGTTCCATGGTTATTGGCGGAACAAGTATTTTGATTGTAGTATCTGTTGTAATTGAAACAGTAAAGGCAATTAATTCTCAATTAACAATGAGAAATTACGAAGAGCTGTAATTACAACTTGAGATTTTAGATTTTGGGACCATAGAGTCCTTTTTTTGTTAGAGCTAGAAAAAATGAAAAAAATAAGGTAATATGATATAGTTATAAATAATTATATAAAAATATGAACATTGTATTTATAGGAATGCCTGGTTCTGGAAAGGGTACTCAGGCACAAAAATTAGCCAAAAAATTAAACATTCCATTTGTTTCAACTGGGGATCTTTTCCGTTCTCAAATAGAAAAACAAACAGAAATAGGGAGAACCGTAAAAGATTTAATAGCTCAAGGGAATTTAGTTTCTGATGATACAACTTTTGAATTATTAAAACAGGGATTAAAAGATTTTGACATTTCAAATGGTGTAATTTTAGATGGATTTCCTAGAAATTTAAATCAGGCACAAATGTTAGATGAATATTTAAAAATTGATAAGGTTATTAATATTAATTTATCAGAAAAAGAAGTTTTAATAAGAATTGGTGGAAGAAGAACTTGTAGTTGTGGAGCAACATATCATATAAAATTTAATCCACCAAAAGTAGAAAATATTTGCGATGCTTGTGGTAGAGAACTTGTAATAAGAGAAGATGCCAAAGAAGAAGCAATAAAAACAAGAGTTGAAATTTATAATAAAAGTGTTAATCCGCTTTTAGATTTTTATAGAGAAAAAGGTATTGTTTTGGATATTGATGGTAATCCACCAATTGATGAAGTAACGATAGAAATTAACAATAAATTAGGTTTATAGTTTATGATAAAAATTAAAAAAGCTCATGAAATAGAAATTTTAGCTGAGGGTGGAAAAATTCTTGGTAATATTTTGCGTCAAGTTGGAGAAAATGCTAGGCCAGGAGTAAGTACAAAATTTTTAGACGAATTAGCTGAAAAATTAATTTTAGAGTCAGGTGGCGTGCCATCTTTTAAAGGTTATGGAGGTGAAAATCCATTTCCTAATTCACTTTGTACTTCAATTAATCATGAGGTTGTTCACGGAATTCCAAACAAAGATAGAATTTTAAAAAATGGGGATATAATAGGACTTGATATTGGAATGAAATGGCCAAAAGGAAAGGGGGGATTATTTACTGATTGTGCAATTACAGTTCCAATTGGAAAAATCGATAAAGAAATTTATGAATTATTGGATGTAACTTCCGGTGCACTACAAGAGGCAATAAATTTTATAAAACCAGGAATATTTGTAAATGACATTGGCGAGACAATAGAAAAATATGTTGATTCACGAGGGAGTTATGGAATAGTTAGGGATTTGGTAGGACACGGAGTTGGATATAAAGTTCATGAACCACCAATAATTCCAAATTTTAAAGTATATGAAAAGAGTGAAAAATTGCAGCCAGGAATGGTGTTGGCCATAGAGCCAATGATAAATTTAGGACGTCATGAAATAGAGGTATCTTCAAATGGTTGGGATATTATAACAAGTGATGGATCAATTTCAGCACATTTTGAGCACACTGTAGTTGTAACTGAAGATGGCTGTAAAATTTTAACCTTAGCCAATTAATATGAAAAATTATTTAGGCATAGACTATGGAACATCAAAAATAGGTCTCGCAATTTCAAGTAGTGAGACCAGGGTTTGTTTACCATACAAAATTTTAAATGAAGCTGAATTCTGGGAATCTATTTCAAATATTATAAAAGAAGAAAATATTGATGAAATTGTTTTGGGAATGCCAAAAAATATGAAAAATGAAAATACACAACAAACAGATATTACAATGGAGTTTTTTGAAAAATTAAAAAGCGAAATTAACAAACCAATATACCTAGAAGATGAAAGAATTACTTCAAAATTTGCAAATAATATGAAAAAAAACATCGGTATGAAACATATAGGAAATGACGATGACTCAGCTGCAGCCCTAATACTTGATTCATTTTTAAAACGTGAATATGGAAATTAGAATATTAATTTTTAGTTTATTTTTTTTATTATCTTTAATTTTAGGATATATTTTTTCGAGATTAATGATAAAATTATCTTTTAAATATAAGATTCTCGATAATCCAGGAGAGGAGAGAAAAATTCATAAAGTAGCAACTCCGCTTTTGGGTGGCTGGGCAATTTATTTGAGCTTTTTGGTTTCTGTTATTATATTTTATATTTTTAATTATTTTTTTGAGTTTGGAATTGTGATAAATACTTTGCAAATTATCGGAATACTTATTGCGGGATTTTTGATAATGCTTGGCGGAACAATAGATGATAAATATAATTTAGCACCAATTAAGCAAATAATTTTTATTTTATTTGCAATTATTGTAATAATATTTTTTGGAACTCAGATAAAATTTATTACCCGTCCCGGTGGAGGAATACTCGATTTAACAATTGGTGAATTTAATATACTCGGAATGAATTTTTATTTAGTTGGAATAATTTTAACGTTTTTATGGCTTTTAATTGTAACAAACGCAACTAAATTATTAGACGGGCTTGATGGACTTTGTTCTGGTGTTGTATCCATTGGAATGATAATGCTTTTTATAGTTTCTCTTTTTTGGGACAAGGCAAATAGTTTTACGCCTAGCATAATAATAATTTTTTTGGGCGCAATAATGGGATTTTTAATTTTAAATTTTAATCCAGCGAAAATATTTTTAGGAAATGGTGGGAGTAATTTACTAGGAATGATGCTTGGAGTTTTTGCAATTGTAAGCGGAGCAAAAATTGCTACAGCACTTTTAGTATTAGGATTACCACTTCTTGATATGGTTGCAGTTATAATTTTGAGAATTAGAAAACACGAGCACCCATTTAAACACGCAGATAGGAAACATTTACATTTTAAATTATTGGATTTTGGTTTTAGCGTGAAGCAATCAGTTTTGTTTATGTATTTATCATGTTTTGTTTTTGGAATAATTGGATTTTTTCAAGATACAATAGGAAAAATAATTATGATAATAATTTTAGTAATATTTTTCTTATTGGTTTTTTATAAATTACATTTAAAAAATGAGAAGATTATTAACACTTAGTTTTGTTTTATTTTTTGTTTTAACTGGGTGCACAAATAATAAACAGAATATAAAAGAAAATTACAATAATAAAATTTTATTAAATGAAACCCAGGTTTCAGTTGAAATTGTAACAAGTGCTTCTGATATGGCACAAGGATTATCAAATAGAGATAAAATGTGTGAAAACTGCGGAATGCTTTTTATAATGCCCGACTCAAGCATTCATCATTTCTGGATGAAGGATATGAAATTTAATCTCGATTTCGCATATATAAATAATGGAAAGATTGTTGAAATTTTTAAAAATGTTCCGATTTATACAAATCAAGAATTTACAAAAATTAATTCAGTAGAAAATTCAGATATGATACTAGAATTAAACGCAGGATTTTTAGATAAAAATAATATAAAAATAGGGGATACGATTCAATTATTAAGTAATTAGTTTTTTTGAAAAATAAAGAAGGGGCAGTCTATTGACATACCCCATGAATTGATTGAGAGACTCTTTGGACTAGCCGATGAACAGCCTCAGGACAAGCGTGATTAACAAAGCTTGTCCATAATCTATTTTTTTTGATCTCTCGAACAGTTCTTGCACTGAATTCCAGCAGGCTTTTAAAATAAAAGCCGGTGCTAAGCTCCAAACCAGAGCTAGGAAAAACTCCTCCTTAAAACCCATAATTGTCTCGTACATCTTTGTCTCCTTCTCGGTTTTTTGTTTTTTTAGTTAACAATATATTGTAGCATATTATTTACACTATGTCAATAGTAATAAATTAATAAAATAATAAATAATAAAAACATGCAAATTTCAAAAAGAGCAAAAGAAATTCAAGAATCACCGATTAGAAAATTAAAACCATATGAAGATGAAGCCGCAAAGCGTGATATAAAAGTATATCATCTAAATATTGGTCAGCCAGATATAAAAACACCAGAAAAATTTCTAGATGTTTATAGAAATTACAATGAGAAAGTTTTAGCCTATGGACCATCTGGAGGATTAGATATTTACAGAGAAAATTTAAGCAAATCTTATAAAAAATATAATATAGAATTATCAAAAGAAAATATAATTATTACAACAGCAGGATCTGAGGCAATAATTTTTGCCCTCATGACTGTTTGTGATCAAGGGGACGAAATAATTATTCCAGAACCATTTTATACAAATTATAATGGATTTTCACAAATGGCAGGAGTTCATGTTGTTCCAATTGAGACAAAAATAGAAAACTCTTACGCACTTCCCACCGATGAACAATTTAAAAATGTAATTACAGAAAAAACAAAAGCAATTGTAATTTGTAATCCAAACAATCCAACAGGAGCGGTTTATTCAAAAGAAGAATTAGAAAGAATTGTAAAATTAGCAAAAGAAAATAATTTATTTATAATTGCAGATGAAGTTTACAGAGAATTTGTTTATGATGGACTCACACATTATAGTTTTTTAAATTTTAATGGAGTGAGTGATAATATAATTGTTGTTGATAGTGTTTCAAAAAGATATAGTGCATGTGGAGCAAGAGTAGGATGTATTATTTCAAGAAACAAAGAATTTATGACAGCTGTAATGAAATTTGCTCAAGCAAGACTATGTCCGCCAACAGTTGATCAATTAGCAGCCAATGCAGTTATTGATTTAGAACAGAGTTATTTTGATGAAGTTCTAATGGAATATACAAAAAGACGTGACATAGTATTTGAAGAATTAAGTAAAATTGAAGGAGTAATTTGTAAAAAACCAGAAGGAGCATTTTATATAATGGCAAAATTACCAATTGAAGATGCTGAGGATTTTGTGGTCTGGTTACTTAAAGAATTTTCAGTTGATAATGAAACAGTTATGTTTGCTCCAGCTGGAGGATTTTACGCAAGTCCAAATTTAGGTAAAAATGAGATAAGAATCGCCTATGTTTTAAATGAAACAGATTTGAAAAGAGCAATGGAAATTCTCAAAAAGGGCTTAGAAGCTTATAAAAATAGATAATTTTAGAAGATATTTAATTATTGACTTTTTAAGTCAATTGTAGTAAAATTCTATTACTATATTTATAAATTTTAAACTATTAATTTTATGAAATTAGCAGTAATAAGAACAGGAAGTAAACAATACAAAGTAAAAGAAGGCGATAAAATAAAAGTTGAAAAACTTATTGGAGAAGTTGGAGATAAAATAGAGTTAAATGATGTTCTTTTGTTATCTAGCGATGATAAAGTTGAACTTGGTACTCCAAAACTTAATAAGAAAGTAACGGCTACAATTCTTCGCCAAGCAAGAGCTAAAAAAATAAGAGTTGTTAAATACAAAGCAAAAACAAGATATCATAAGGCTTATGGACACAGACAACATTTTACAGAACTAGAAATCAATAAAATATAAATTTACTTCAAAATAAAAAATTCGGTGTAAAAACCGAGTTTTTTGTTTGACAAAAAATAGTTATGGGTATATACTCATAATAGGTAATATACAAAGATCGAATTACTGAAATTTATCAAAAATTTAATAAACAAATATATGCCAAATAAAAATGGAACAGGTCCAGTGGGTCAGGGTCCAATGACTGGTCGCGGAATGGGTGGTTGTGGAAATGGAATGGGACTAGGTTATGGTTGTAGAAATGGATTCGGATTTAGAAGATTTATTTCTCCAAAAAATGAATTACAAGCATTAGAAGATGAAGAAAAAATGCTTTTAGAACAATTAGAGATTATAAAATCAGAAAAACAAGCCCTAAAAGACCAAAAATAAAAGAAGGCACTGGAAACGGTCCCTCATATAAAATGGGGGGCCGAAGCACCTTCTTTATAAAGAAGAATATCAGATTTTTGAGAGCTTTTCAATATTTACATTACATAATATAATAAATTTATAAAAATTTAAATAATTATTATTAAATAATATGCCAAGACCAAGACTTTGTAGGAAAATAGAATTTAATCCAAATATTACTTATTTTAAACCTCAGGGAATTCCTATGAGGAATCTTGAAATTGTGGAACTTACCATTGAAGAAATAGAGGCCTACCGTTTGCGTCATATAAATAATATGGAACAACAAGAAGCTGCAAAAAAAATGCATACATCCACAAGTACATATCAAAGAATACTTTATTCAGCTTATAAAAAAATAGCAGACGCACTAATAAATGGAAAAGCAATTAAGATAATTAAAAATAAAATAAAAAGCGATTAAAATTATTAATAATAATCAAAAGTATGAAAAAAATTAAAATTAAAAATAAACTTTTTTTAATTTTTGGAGTAGTTGTTTTATTAATGACTATATTATTTCTTATTGTTATTAATTCAAAACAAAAGACATCACAAAATAAAGAAAAACCAATCAATGGAATGTTAATGTTAATTGAATTTGAAAAAATTGAAGGAATCCTTCAGTGGGAAAAAGAATTAGATAGCCGAGGTTTAACTGCTCTAATTAGTGTTCAAGATAATGTACTTAATGAATACTCTGAAGTTTTTAAAAACTCAGCAAATAAAGGATATGAAATTGCTGGAAGTTATTCTGGAGCTCCATTTTGGGATATGCCATATGATGAACAATATAAATATATGAAAGAATCCAAAGAATTAGTGGAGAAAATTATCGGGAAAAAAATGAGAGTTTTTGGTAGTAGATATTTTGCCTATGATGAAAACACATTAAAAGCTGCTGATGCTTTGGGCATTGATTATATTTTAGGACGTGGTGTAAAAGATGTTGAAGCAGTAGTCTATCATCCAAAAGAGTTCAAAGTTAAAATAATTTCAGTTACCAATGTAGATGTTGGAGAAATGGGTCGTGGATCACTATGTGATTACAGTCTTTGGGCTAGAGGTTCTGACGCAAAAGATTTTGGAATTATGGTAGCTGAAAGTATAGCCAAAAAACCAAAAAATATGATTCTTGTTTCTCATGCATATCTTGGTGGAACTAGATTGGAGTGGTGGAAAGAATACGAAAAAGTTCTCAATTCCTCAAAAATTAAATGGACTGGTTTTGATGATTGGTTAAAAAATCAAGAAATGATAACTTTGAACAATAATGAAGTTCCTCTTAATAAAGAAGTAAAGTATGTATCTCCCAAACCAACAAAACAAATAGAGGACTATGAACCAATCCCAGGAATCGAAACTATTTACAATATAGCATCAACTTCAACTGAAAACGAAATGATGTGTCAATAACAATAATTAAAAATTTATGAAAATTAAATTATTATTTATTTTATTCTCAATTATTTTATTTAGCATATTTTCTAATATAAATTTTGTAAGTGCGCAAGAAGAAATTTTTAATAATAACGAAGAAATTATATTAGAAGAAATAATGCCTCAAGAAATAGATTCGCAAATTCAAAGTACAGAAGAAATTTTTAAAGCAAGAGTTATAGAAGTAATTGAAAATAATAGTGTTTCGCGTGATGATGGTTCAATTTCAATTCAACAAAAATTAAAACTTGTAGGACTTGAAAATAATTGGAAAGATAAAGAAGTATTTTTTGATGGAACAGGATATGATGTTTCATCTGCTAGTGAATACAAAGTTGGAGATAGGGTTTTGGTTCATTATAGCGCTGAGCCAGATGGAGGAGAGAGTTTTTATGTTATAGGATTTTCTAGAACTAATAGTATTTATTGGTTAGTTCTATTATTTGCTTTAACAGTAATAATTATAGGCAGATTAAAAGGAGTTCGAGCTTTGGTTGTTTTATTGTTAACATTTTTAGTCATTCTAAAATTTATTATTCCGAAAATATTAACTGGATCAGATCCACTTTTTATTACAATAGTTGGTTCATTGTTTATTTTAATTTTTGGTGTTTATATTACAGAGGGATTTAAAAAAACCTCAACAATTTCTATTTTTTCTATTTTAATTTCTTTAGTAATTACTGGATTATTGTCTATTTGGTTTTCATCAATAACAAAATTAACTGGTTTTGCTAGTGAAGAAGCAACTTACTTAGTTGGTCTTGCTGGCGGAATTATAAATATTAAGGGTCTTTTATTAGCTGGTATTATTATTGGTGCATTAGGTGTTTTAGATGATGTAATTATTTCTCAAGTAGCGCTAGTTAAAGAATTAAAAATATCAAATCCCGAGTTAACAAAAAATCAAACATATAAACAAGCTATGCGAGTGGGGATTTCACATTTAAGTTCAATGGTTAATACTTTGTTTTTGGCTTATGCCGGAGCATCTCTTCCACTTTTAATTTTATTTAGTGTTAAGCAAGAACCATTTTTAACATTTAATCAAGTTATAGATAATGAAATGATGGCCACGGAAATAGTCAGAGCTTTGACTGGTAGTATTGGAATTGTTTTGGCTGTTCCTATCGCAACTTTTTTAGCAGTCAATTTTATAAAAAGTAAAAATATTCATAATTAATAAAAAATTCGGTGCAAAGACCGAGTTTTTTATTTATAATATTATTAAATCTTTATAATTTTTTTGGTGGAAGTGGTATAAATATACTTGTTTGTTTTTTGTATTCTAGAAATTCCGGATTCTCAGACATTTTTTTCTCTAAAAGTGGAATTCCAGAAACTTTTAAAATAAGAATTGTTATGGTAAGTGGTCCAATAATTCCTATGAGTCCGCTAGGTACACTCATTGCAATTAACCAAATTCCCCACCATTGTGTAACTTCTCCAAAATAATTAGGATGTCTTGTGTATTTCCAAAGCCCGCTTCTCATAAGCTTGCCATTATTTTCTGGATTTTTAATAAATTTTGCAAGTTGAGAATCACCAATGGATTCAAAGAAAAATCCAATAATCCATATTAGTATTCCAAGAAAATCAGTTATTAATAAACCAGCATTTGAATTTTTATTTATAATCAGTACTGGCAAACATATCATAAATAAAAAAATGCCCTGTAAAATATAAACTTGTATGTATGATCTAATGTAAAAATATTTTCCCCAAGATTTTCTCCACACCTCATATCTATAATCTTCTTTTTTATTTTTGTTACGTTTGTAAATATGTGATGCTAATCTAATTCCCCAGATACTAACGAGTATCGCAACAACTAACATTCTAAAATTATAATCACTTGAAATAAAAAAAGATATCCATGTAAGAAGCACAAAACCCAAACCCCAAGCCACATCAGCAAAATCATTTCTTTTTTTAAGTAAAGAAACAATAAACCAAACATTCATGTAAATAAACAATGCGACTGCCAAAATTAAGTAGTAATTCATAATTATATTTTAGTTATAATAAAAAAACTTATTACACAAACTAGCGCAGATACTGCCGTACCCCAAATTAAATCAATAATAGTAACTATAAGTGGCCAATCTTTTATTGTTGCGAGATTTGTTAGATCGTAGGTTGCATAAGTTATTAATCCAAAAAGCGCACCGAATAAAAGTGCATGTGTCCATGAATGTTTTTCTAAAGCAGGGGTAATTACGAAAATTGTAACTCCAAGAATAAAAAGCAAATAAAAAATAATTGCTGAGAGCCAATTAATATTTGTTTTCATTAGAAATCCAATGTGCTTCGCGTAGAAATTTTTTGCTATTAGTCCTAACCACAACATATCAATAGCAAAGAAAACTGGCAGAGCAGTGAAATAAATTTTTGTAAACATGTTTTTATTTTTAATTTGTTTATATATTTATTTTGGTGGGCATGAGAGGACTCGAACCTCTGACTTTCACGATGTGAACGTGACACTCTAACCACTGAGTTACATACCCAATGCTAAGTCAAAAAGTAAAAAGTTTAAAGTACAAAGGAGATAATTAAGTATTTAGGTTTGAATTCTGAAATTTTTTAACGTATGAGTATGCTCGAATTCTTACAAAATTTTTATAAGCTCGCAATTAATTAATCTCTTCCCATTTTACTCCAGATTGAAAAGCATTAACATCTTGTTCATATTGTTCTCTGCTTGCCCTTACGATTGCGAATCTTTTTTGATTTGAGGGAGTCTCATCAATAAAGGTTTTTAATCTTCTTGGTGTCCAAACACTTTTCCAATCTGTTGTTATTGATAAACTTGATTCATTTCGTAGAGATCTTAAAAAACTCATGAATTCAACAGGATCCATTGTTTCAAATTCATTTGTTATATCCTTTGGTTGATCTTCTATTTTATTTTCTCGGTTTTCCATTTTATTTAATTTAATTCTTTTCTATTTTCTAGAGCAGAGGAGAGAGTTATTTCGTCAGTGTATTCTATATCAGTTCCCATTGGAATTCCTTTTGCAAGGCGAGTGATTTTAACTCCAAAACTAGCTAAAATATTTTTTAAGTAAGTTATTGTTGCTTCACCCTGAATGCTTGTATCAAATGCTAAAATTAATTCTTGTGTGTTTTCGTTTTTAATTCTCTCTGTTAATTCTTTTATAAAAAGTTTGTCAGGAGTAATTCCCATTATTGGGTCAATCAGTCCGCCTAGAATATGAAATAAGCCATTGTATTTATGGGTGCGCTCAATTGCTTCTAATTCTTTTGGGGTTGAAACAACACAAATTGTGAATTTGTCTCTATTTATATTATTGCATATTTCACAAGGATTTGAATCAGAAAAATTTCTGCACATTTGGCAGACTTTTAAATCATTTAAATTTAAAAATGGATTTATGAATTCTTCTATTTTTGCTTTTGGTCGCGACGCAATAGAAAGAGCGAGACGCTCTGCGGTCTTAGGTCCAATTCCAGGAAGAGTTAGGAACTGGTCTATGAGTTTTTTTATTGATTGAGGATAGGACATTATATTACTTTGTCATTTTGACCGTAGTGGAGGAATCTAAAGTAGATCTCTCGACAAGCTCGAGATGACAGAGAAAATTAAAATTTGAAATCAGGCATAGTAATCTCTCCCGATTTCATTTTTTCAGCTAAAATTTTTCTTACTTTATCATTCCCGTCATTTATTAGAGTTGGAACAGTAGATTCAATTACTGATTTTTCGACTCCATCAGCAATTGAAAGATTGAGAATTTTTTGATTTGCATCCATTTTTATTTTTATTCCATTTCGCTCTACATCAATAGTTTCTTCCGAAAGTACATCTTGCATTTGTTTAGCCTGTGTTTTTAAATCTTTAATTTGATTTAGTTTTGAAAATAGTGACATTTGTTTATTGTTAATTTTTATTTTATTAAAAGCTAATTACTTGGGATTGGGATTTGCTCTTCAATAATTCCCTTTGATTTTTCTAGGTTTTTGAAACTAACAGTGTGTTCATCAAAATATAATTTTATCATTCCAGTTGGACCATTTCTGTGTTTTGCAATATGAATTTCAGCTATTCCTTTTTCCTCGGGTGTTAAATCTTCGTATCTATAATTTCTATCAGCAGATTTTCTATATATAAACATTACAACGTCAGCATCTTGCTCGATAGTTCCCGACTCTCTTAGGTGTGCAAGTTTTGGAATTGCGGGTTTGGATTGCTCAACAGCACGAGAAAGCTGTGATAGAGCAATAACAGGAATATTTAGTTCTCTTGCAATTCCTTTTAGACCACGAGTTATTTTTGCAACTTCTTGTACGCGATTTTCTTCATCAGAGTGGGACTCCATAAGTTGTAAATAATCTACGACAAGGCATGACAGGTTGTGTTCAAGTTTTAATCTTCTTGCCTTTGTTCTAATTTGCATTATATTTAAACTACTTGAATCATCAATAAATATTTTTGAGTCAGCGAGTGTTCCCATTGCGTGCCCTATTCTTGGGAAATCATCATTTTCTTGACGGTCTGATAATTTACCAGTTCTCATTTTCCAGAGTGATACGCCCGCTTCAGCACAAAGAATTCTATCAACAAGTTCTTCTTTACTCATTTCAAGAGAAAATATACCAACACATTCTTTTCCGCGTAGTGCTATGTTTCTAGCAATGTCCAGTGCAAAAGAAGTTTTTCCAACAGAAGGACGAGCAGCAATAATTACTAAATTTGATTTTTGAACTCCAGCTAGTAAATTATCAAGGTCTGTGTATCCTGTTGGAAGTCCACGAAGTTTTCCTTTGTTTTTATGAAGTTCATCGATTCTTTCAAAAGTATCATTTAGAACACTTGAAATTGAAGTAAAATTTTCTTTTAAATATTTTTGTGAAATTCCAAATAATCTTTGTTCTGCTTTATCAAGAACATCATCAATATTTTCTGCTTCTTGAAAGGCATTATTAGTAATATCAGAAGATGCTTTTATAAGTTTTCTTAGTGTTGATTTTTTTTGAACAATTTCTGCATAATATTTTACATTTCCAGCAGTCACAACAGAATTTGCCAAACTTGCTAAATAACTTTTTGCTCCAATGTTTTCAAGCTCGCCATATTCAGAAAGTAAGTTGCTAACAGATAGTAGATCTATTGGTTCTCTTTTATCATACAATTCTATACAAGCACGAAATATTATTTGATGTGATTTTTTGTAAAAATCTTCTTCCATTAAAATATCAGCAATCTTTGAAATTGCTTCTGTATCAATTAAAATAGAGCCAAGCACATTTGATTCAGCTTCTAAATTATGAGGAGGAATCCTATCTGATTGAGTTTTTGATGTTTGGTATTCTTCTGGCATATAAAGTATTTTACCACGTAAAAGCTTTTGAGCAAGGGAGTTATGGACAGGTTATACACAATATTGACCTATTATATATAATATGATATTATTTTTTACATATTATGTGCGCCGTTAGCTCAGTTGGTAGAGCAGCAGCCTTTTAAGCTGATGGTCGTGGGTTCGATTCCCTCACGGCGTACCACTCGACTCCTCGGTCTAATATTTAGACCTCGTCGCTCGTGGTTTACAACCACTTAATATTAAATAAGCACTATTTCTTAAGTCGAGTGCCTTGAGCTTGCCGAAAGGCATTCGCTCATGGTCTTCGACCATTTAAAAACTCGGTTTAGGCCGATTTTTTGTTTTATAATTTACATATTATGAGTATCTGATAGAATATAGATATATTTGTATTTATTAATATAAAAAGCAATATGTCAGAGGTTTCCTGGTTTGATAAAATGATTAGAGATTATGGTCCATATGTAGACGACTTGTGGAAGAGAATTCACAGAATTGTGGTTTTTTTTGTAATTATATTTATAATAGGATTTTTTTCCGCTGGGTATATAATAAAATACGTTATAACGTCTTTTCATCTTACAAATGTAACCCTAGTTGCAACATCGCCATTTCAATTTTTTAATTTATCTGTTGATGTTAGTTTGTTTTTGGCACTTATAATTACCGTGCCTTTTTTAATTTATAATTTTTATTCATTTTTACGTCCAGCTGTTTCAAAATCAGAATTTCGCTACTTATTAACAACTCTACCAGTTTCATTTATTTTGTTTGTATTTGGATTTGTCTATGGATTTTTTGCTCTTTATTTGGGTTTAAAAGTTTTAGCAAAAGTAAATATTTTTTATGGAATTAGTAATTATTGGGATATAGGTATTTTTATTTCTCAGATCTTTATAACAGCTACTCTTTTAGGAATCCTTTTTCAATTTCCTATATTAATATATATTTTAATTAAACTAGGTATATTTAACAGGGATTTTTTAAAGCAAAAAAGACGTTTTGCTTATGCAATAATTGTTGTAATAGTGGCTCTTCTTCCTCCTACAGATGGCTTATCAATGCTTATAATGTCTGTTCCTTTTGTTCTAATGTATGAGTTTATAATACTTTCAACCTATAAAAAACCAATAAAACAAGATCAATTACCACTGGGGTATGAAGATAGTTAAAATACCTTTAAATATTATATGCTTTATTGTATAATTATTGTATTAAAATATATTATTATTTAGGTAATATAATTATTAATTTTTAAATTAAAAAATATGTTTGGACTAGGATCAAGAGAAATTATAATAGTTGCGGTTGTTTTAGTGCTTCTTTTTGGAGCAAAGAAAATTCCAGAGCTTGCACGTGGAGTGGGCGAAGCAATTAGACACATTAGAGATGGTTTTAAAGACGAGCCAAAAAAGGATGAAAATGGCAATCAAATAGCAAAAAAGAAATAGTTTTTAATAATAATTAAATTAAAACAATATGTTTGGAATAGGAACAAAAGAACTTATAATAATAGCAGTAATTTTAGTGTTACTTTTTGGTGCTAAGAAAATTCCAGAGCTTGCCCGTGGAATAGGAGAAGCAATAAGACACATTAGAGGTGGTTTTAAAGATGAACCAGAAAAACAAGAAAAAGATAATCAAATAGCAAATAACAAGAAAAAATAGGTATTTTAAATAATATTAATTTTTAATTCATCCCGACAAACGGGACAAAAATAAATTTATGTTTGGATTAGGAAGTAGAGAGTTAATAATTATAGCAGTAATTTTAGTGTTACTTTTTGGAGCAAAAAAGATCCCAGCGCTTGCAAGGGGAATCGGGGACGCAATAAGACATATTAGAGGTGGCTTTAAAGATGAACCCGAGGATAAATCACAAGAAACTGAAAAAAAATAATCTGCTTGTAGACAGACAGATTTATTAATATAAATTTTAATTGTAATAAAAAATTACAAATTTTAATCTTATAGTTTGTATTATTAATAATTTATGAGCATTTTTAAAAAGATTTTTTACTATTATACAGCAATCATAATAACTATTATGTTAATTGGTGGTTTTTATATTTCAAAAATGACATGGTTATTACTCATCCAAAATATTTTACTTTTACCAATTGTGTTTTTATTGTGGTTTTCTATTTTTAAAAAATTACCAAAGTCAAAATTTGTTTTTATTGTTTTAGTGTATTCAGCAATTTTTTCACTTATTATTACAATTGGTGGACTAATTACAATGAGAAAAACAACAGAGATAATTTCAAATATTTTATTTTTACCAGTTACAATAGAAATTTTGGCAATGTTAATTAAACAAATAAAAGACAAAAAACACCTGTCTGCCGACAGGCAAGAAAATAATTTTCACAGAATTTAATTTGAAAATTAAACTTTATAATATAAAAACAAAAATTGTGCTTTTATTGTCAAACAAAAATTCATTTAAATTGATTTCTTCAAATAAAGCACTAAGACATGCTAATCCATTTAATTTTCATTCAAAAAGAATAAAATTTAAGCCAACTTCCTTGTGTAGTACTTCAAATAATATTGTTGCAAAGCAACAACCAATTAAAGCTATTACAAAAACATTCGTAAATGAAAAACCTATAAGTGATGAAAAACGTAGGTTATTTTTGCGTGCTATTGGAACAATAGGTCTTGGTGCTCTTGGCGTTTCTCTATTTCCGAAAAAAAGTAATGCTCTTATAATGGGTGGGGCTCCTGCATCAAGTATAGTTGGTGTAAAAGACCAAACAAATACTCAAATAAATCCAGCAACAGAGGAAACACTAGATACTGTGTTAAAAACTTCAGATCTGACTTTTGATGGTACAGATTTGCAAGTAAAAGTTACTTCAATGCCATCAGGAAGTTCTAGTAGTTTTAGTGACTCAGGAGATGTTCCAAGAAATGCGTTAGTAGACGCCGATAGACACGTGCAGGTAGATGTTTTATCTTCAATTCTTCCAAGCTCAGCTTCAACAGAGACAACCCTACAAACTATTGCATTTGGTGGTTTTAAATATGCTCTTCGCATGGCAACTGTTGGTGATTATGATTATATTGGAGAGGCTTCTATAGGTTCACTAACCTCGTCTGCTGTTTGGCGCATAAAAAGAATAGACAATAGTTCTGGGCTTGCTATTACATGGGCAGGAACAGGTAGTTTTGATCAGATTTGGGATAATTACCTTTCTTTAACTTATTCATAAATAATATATGGCAACATTTACATATTTAAAAACAGTAAGTTTAACTGGATGTATAACAACACAGGGTTCAGCAAATTTAACCGTGGCTGCTTCCGCAACTGGTTCTTGGGGTATTGTTATTGGAACTGTTTTGTCTCATCCAAATCTTCCAGTGGGAACAACTATAATTGGATTTAATTCTAGTACAGAAGTTGTTATGTCTGAGAATGCTCTTGTAACTGGAGCGTCTTTGGTAATTACAGCTACAAATCCGAACACCATAAACATGTCTGATATATCTACTGTTTTGAAAACAGGAAACGATGTTTATAATATTAGCGGACCAACGCTTTTTGTTGATTCTCATAGTAGATATGGGCTAAATCAAAATACCTCCACGGTTATTCGTACAATGACTCTTTCAGCTACATATGGTGGCAACGTAGAATATAATAGTACAAAGGTCAGATTAATAGCTTATGATTCTGGTTCTTCTAATGTTCCTGTGCTAGATACAGAAATAACACAAGGCAGTGCATCTGGAAAATTACTTGGAGTTTATTCTGCTTTAAATGTTTCTCCAACTGCATCTGGTTCTCCTATGCCGGCGAGTGGTTATATACTTATTAGACAGTGGAATAGTGTTAGTTATTCTGCGGGAGCTTTGTCTGGAATTAGTGCTAGTGCAACTCAAGCTGATAGAGCTGGTTGGTTAGAAATAGTTGGAGTTGACAATGCATATGCTATAACTGTTAATAGATTAAATCAATTTAAAGCCCTTGGTTCGTATTGGGATTTTCTTGGAGTAACTACAGATGGGTCAAGAACAACCGGATATCAGATACCAACAAATGGTGGTTCTATGTGGGTTCCTGGCGTAGAAGTAAGTACTACTTCGCCTCAGAGTGCTACGTATACATGGATTAATAATGTAGTTACAGTAACTCTAGCAGATCATGGTCTTGAAGTAGATGATAGGGTAGAGATAAATTTTACTAGTGGCGACGGTACTCCAAATGGAGAGTATTCTGTGATTGCTGTTCCAACTAGTGGAACATTTACTTTTACACTTACGGGTTCGGGAACAGCTGGTAATTGTACGGTAACAGAATATGAATTTTATCCAAATGCAGGAAGCCAGACCGCTACAATTGCTAAAATAGCAACTGATGCTCTCAGGGGAAGGTGGTGTTGGATTGTTCCTACAACGGGTTTAGTATATTTTGGTTATGATGGTACAAATTCTACTGGCGGATATTGTCCTCCAGCGGGAAGAAAAATAAGAACACCTAATTTATTTTTTCAAAATTGTTTGTCTACAGATTTAACTGTAAATACAATACCACACGCTACTATAGCCACAAGAATGGAATTTGCAACTACTGGGGGGGGGGATATAGTAATGCATACTGTTAATATGAATTGGTATATGAATTTTTCTCAGGCATTTTCTGTTTCGCTCAACAATACTTTTACTTTTGATGCTTTAATTTTATCTGAAAATGCATCTGAGATAGATTGGTATAATGTTGGTGTTGGTCAATCAGCTGCAATATCTTTGATGTCTCTAACTATGACATATAATTTTTCAGGGGGCTCTTTAAATAAATGCGTATTTACACGTTCAATAATGTCTTCATCTGGAAATTATACAATATCTCTTACAGATATAATAGATTTTACATTCCAAAATATTAGACTTCATCAAATGTATGGAGTAAGGGGACATGTTTCTACTGGTAGCGCAACACTTACAAGAATAACTGATTGTACATGGGAAAATACAGTTATTGGAGGGGGTCAATTTTTATTAACAACATGTGCAGATGTTACAATTACAGATTCTATTTACTATGATCTTCCAACAGGAACAACCGTAGCCACCATTCCACACTATACTTACTCTATTACAACAAATTGTTTGAGGATAAAAATGGATGGCTTAACTTTTGGTGGTCTTACTATGTGTCAACCATATAGTGGTATTTTAACTATTGCTGCGGCATCTTCTTATATTACGTTGAGAAATATTGGTACTTATGATAATCCATTAGATTTAGGAGACACAAGACAAGATGATGTTTCTTGGTCTAGGTCTGGAACAGTTGCAACTGTTACAAAAGCATCTCATGGGTTAAAAACAGGAGATAGGGTGTATGTAGTTATATCAAGTTCTACTGGAGCTATAACGGTTGCGTTAAAAACTCTTACCGGAACTCCAACAGAAGATACTTTTACATTTACATGTGCTAATGCCGGTGATACATCCGGAACTCTTTCATATTTTCCTACAATGAGTGCTTATTTATTTATTGTTGCCACGGGATGTACAAATATACTTATTCAAAGATGTTTTGTTCCACATACAGCTACAAACTTATTTACAGCAGATAATACGGTAAAAAATTTAAGAATAGATAATGTTATAAGCGATTATTTAAATCCGTTTTTAACAGCAGCAAATAATCTTACAATAAGATCTGTTTCTGGCAGTCCAACTCTTGTAGCACAAACAGCGGTTTATGGTACCCATAGATTAGATGCTTTTAATGCGGATGTAACTACTAATTTAACGAATTTATCGTGGTCAAGAACCACTACGGTTTGTACGGTTACATGCGCTAATCATAATTTGAGGACAGGATTGTTTATAAATGTAAATGTATCAAGTGATAAAACCGCAGTTCCTTTAGGTATAAAATCTGTTACAGTTATAAATTCTTCTACATTCACATTTACATGTGTAAATACTGGCGATGCAAGCGGAACATTAAACATGAGAACGGTTGTAGACAGAGTGTGTCTTTTAATGAATGAGGCAAATGAAGACACAGCTGATCAGATTATAGATAAAACGGGTACGGCTAATTTTACTTCAGCTGGTGGATTGGTGTTACCAACATTAGGAGATTCTGTAACATTTGATAGTCCCACCTATAGATATGGACACACTGGGTTTCCTATTCAAGAAGTTGTAATGAATAATGTTATTACTACAGCTACCATCATACCAAATTTTAATATTTGGTATTCAATTGATAAAAATGATGGTAATGGTTATAGCGACTTTAAAAATCTTTATTATACAAGATATGTAGTTCCTCTAACTATTAATGCTGCAGCTACAACATATACAAATATTGTAAAACTTACCTCATCAAAGTTTTTAGTAGTTTATGGAAGAGCTACTTTTTTGAGCGCTTGTATTGTTAATATTATTGACGGTAATTTAGAGCCTGGAATTGAATATATTTTTAACGCAATAGCCACTACCTATATTTCAGTAACTAGAATGTCTGAAACTCAAGCTATAGCTGCTTTTGTTACAGGTACTTATCTTCAGGTTTGCACTTTAAATATTGTCGGAGATGTTGTTACTCTTGGGCCAAATTTAACAGTCAATTCTGCGGCAACAACTTATGTTGCTGTTTGTAGGCTTACAGACACTCAAGCAATAGTTGTTTATTCGGAGGCTACACTTGGAAAAGCTTGTACTCTTAATATAAGTGGAACAACTATAACAAATGGCACGCCATTGGCCCTGGAGTCAGTTGCCGCTACTACTTATAACTCAATAACAAGAATGACAGACACTCAAGCAATAGTTGTTCAAGAATCAACTCTTAATGATGCTAACTGCTTTACTTTAAATGTTAGTGGTACTGATTTATCGTATGGCGCTACAATAATTCCAGTAGCAGGTACTGTGACTTATTGTGCTGTAACAGCAGTGTCTTCTACTATGGCTGTTATGTGTTGTGTAAATGCTACTTATATATGGGCTTGTACTCTTAGTGTAAGTGGAACTGATTTAACTGCTGGCACAGTAATACAAGTTACCTCCGCGACCTCTTCTTATACAGCTTTAGAAATGATATCCTCTACACAGGTTTTATTGTCATATACAGCATCTACAACATTTTTATGTGCTTGTACTTTAAATATAAGTGGTACTGATTTGACGGCGGGAGCAGAGAAGGCGGTAAATTCTTCTGTTGCTACTTATAGTTCAATGTCTTTGGTGTCTTCTTCACAAGCTATTATTGCATATGCTGGCATTGGGACTTATTTACAAGTTAGAAGATTGGATATAGATGGAACAGATGTTGATTGTAAGAGCGATGGTGTACCCGGTGGATATACATTTAGTATTGCAAATGACTCTAGCGGTGTGGCTGTTGGTGATTATGTGTGGACTGGAACTAACGCCGTTCCACCCACATCAACTACAACAGGTGGTAATGCAAAGATTACAGATATTACAAATGGAGTTATTACAGTTGATGAGCCACATACGGGTGTATTATCCGGAATATTAAGATTTAACCACATAAGAAATGAATCTGTAACCGCTCTTGGATTTAAACTCAAAATTAAAATAGCGTCTATTGTTAATAATTATACTACCCCAATTACATCACTATCAATTTATACAGATTCAGACGATACAAGTAGGGCCGTACTGTATCCATTAGATGATTATACTGTTACATTTACTGGATTACAGGTGGGTACAAAAATTGCTATAAGAGAAGCAGGAACAGAAAATTTATTAGAGATATTGACAGCAGTTGGTGGTTCAGCAACATATTCATATCATGAATCAGAGTTAAATACAGAAGTTGATTTAGTTATACTTGCACCAGGATATTTATTGCAGAGAATATTGAATTATACTTTACCGGGTGGTGATATATCTATTCCTGTTGCACAAAATATTGACTATGGATATGATAGCGAAGCAGATGAGACGGTTACATTTGATGGTCCAAACAAGAGAATAATTTGTGATGTTGGCACAAGGTCAATAAGTGTTGTGGGAGTATATAGTATGTGGGTGGACTGGGCGCTTACAGGTGATAATCTTCAATATTTGTCTGCTTTTTCAGAGCTAGGTGGAAATGATATAGATGCTGACGCGGGAACATCTGTTCCTGTTTATGCATTTTTACTAAACAATTGGAAAATATCTCCAGATGAAGCCAGTCATACACTTAGTGTTACTGATGGAATAATTCTTGTAGATGGAGGAGGAGATCCATTTGCAGATACGGTTGGTGCTTATGTTGTTAGAATAAATTATCAGCAACCTGTTCAGGCAATTACTGTTTCAAGTGGAAGCGGATTATCTGAGGCAGAAAATGAACAGTTGATGAAAACAT
The DNA here is from genome assembly GCA_964386425.1 of uncultured Gammaproteobacteria bacterium. Classification (GTDB taxonomy): domain Bacteria; phylum Patescibacteriota; class Patescibacteriia; order UBA1558; family S5-K13; genus STF1-138. The sequence goes on from CAYLQO010000002.1 coordinate 36,010, forward strand.
TAACAGTAAATAAGTTTTTAGGATTAAAATAATTATTATAATATAATAAAAATATGAAAATAGAAAATTTAATTCAATTATTAAAAGGAAGATTAAATTCATTTAAACTTTCAAAAGATTATGCTCTTATGAGCGGTGATTTAGAGAGAGCAAATATTGCTGAAGAAGAAATAATAAGTACTGAAGATACTTTATATAAATTAAATTTACTGATTGATGCTTCAGAGTCAGCTACAGCAGATAAAAATGTTTCAGACATTATATTAGCCAATTCGATGGATGTTTTAAATGAATACAATATAACATCTTATGCCACAGATCCGCTTCATGAGAAAAAAATAGCTCAGATTCTAAAAACAATGGGAAAAATGAACACAGCTGAAGATATTGATTTTTATATAGATATGAAATATCCAAAAAGTCCTGTAACCGGTCAGATGATAATCGGAGCTGCAAACGCTTACAATGTTGATGCTCGCTTAATGATGGCTATAATGGAACAAGATTCTAGTTTTGGTACTGCTGGAAAGGCAATAAGAACAATGAATCCTGGAAACGTGGGAAATGATGATGAGGGGAATTTGAAATTTTTTAGTTCCTGGGTTGAAGGAGTAAATGCTGTTGCGCAATGGCTAAATCGTCATCGTGGAAAAACAGTTTTTCCAGGTGAAAGCTTGGTTGGAGAAAATGTAGTTTCAGAAATAGGCGAAACAACTACAACAACAGAAGAAATAATAACTCCACCAACAGAGGAAGAAACAACTACAACAACAGAAGAAATAGTAACTCCACCAACAGAAGAAGAAACAACTACAACAACAGAAGAAATAGTAACTCCACCAACAGAAGAAGAAA
>CAYLQO010000002.1:36964-52165 GCA_964386425.1 uncultured Gammaproteobacteria bacterium
CAACTACAACAACAGAAGAATAATTAAATTAAAAAATAAATTACTATAAATTGATTAGATGATTTATGACAAGATTTAGTACAAAACAAATTTTTAAAAACAAAGTAAATATTTATATTTTATTTACGTTTTTGTTATTTGCTTTTCCAGTATCAATTTTTGCTATAGAAATACATGCGCCAAGTACAGCATTTACAATTGGTGAATTTGTTTATGATGATGACTATACGCCAACAACAACTGCTTGCTATATTAATATTTGGGAGCCAGATGGAGACCCACTAGTTACTAATACTTTAATGACAGCCGATGCAAATGGTTGGCATTATTATAATTTTGCTGGCTCTGCTGTACTTGGAAAATTTCCTGCTAATATGTCATGTGGAACAGCTGGAGTTGATTTAATTAAACAAGATAAAACATTTATTATATCCAATTCTTCTAATTTAAGTGCAGAAGATGTTGCAACAGCTGTTTGGGCAGATGGAGATAGAACTTTAACTGATTATGCAACTAGTACAATAGCTAATTCTATTTGGAATTATACAGGAAGAACACTTACATCATTTGGTACACTTGTAAATGATATTTGGAATAATGGAACAAGATCACTTACAACATTTGGAACACTTGTTGCTGATGTTTGGACGAACGGAACAAGAACATTATCTAGTGGAGTATTATCAGGTGGAGGAACACTTGCAACAGAATCATATATTGATACAGCAACTTCAACTATCATAGCCGAAGTATTAAACAACAAAACATTAATTGAAAATCTAAATGATATATCAGCAGCAGATGTCTGGGCACATGCTACAAGAACAGTATCACTAGAAGATCCATTACAAGTCTGGAATGTTGCAACTTCAACTATTGCAACATCAGGATCAATTGGAAAACAAATTGTTGATAATTTAGATGTAATGGTATCAAGTCGTGGAACAAGCACTCTTACAGCTGCTGACATTTGGAATGCTGCTACAAGAACATTAACAGATTATTCAACTTCAACAATTAGTGCAGCTGTCTGGGCTAATGCGGCAAGAACACTTACAGATTATGGAAATGACATAACAGCAGCTGATGTTTGGAATGTGTTAGCTTCAACATTAAATACAGAAGGAACAATTGGAAATCAATTATCACTTGTAACAACATCAACAATTGCAACAGCTGTCTGGGATTCTCCTGCTAGAACTCTCACTTCTTTTGGAACATTAGTTGCTGATATATGGAACAATGGAACAAGATCGCTTACAACATTTGGAACACTTGTTGCAGATGTATGGAGCAATGGAACGAGAACATTATCATCCGGAACATTATCAGGCGGTGGAACGCTTGCAACAGAGTCATATATTGACGTAGCAACATCAACTATTATCTCAAGTATTAATTCTGAAACCAGTGGTCCTTGGACTGTAAATATGTCGAATGTTTCACAAATTTTAGCAGGTAATCAATACAGAGTTAAGGTTTATACTTATAATGTGGGTCAACTTGCAAACAGTTTTGCATCGCCTTTAATTACAATTTATGATGTAAATAGAAATGTGGTTGTCTCCGGTGTTGCCATGACAAATTTATCTACTGGTGTGTATGAGTATGTTTACACTGTAGCAGGCGGAGCTGCTCAAGGTGCTTGGGAAACAGTTATAAATACAGAAGTTGAAGCAGGACAAACAGTAACAATAAGTGATTATTGGGAAGTAAGAGGATCGCCCGCACAAGTTATAATTAATAGTGTAAGTGATGTTACAATCCCATCTATTACTGCAGCAGTAACAATTACAAACGAAGGATCCGGAGGATATGAATACCATTATGAATGGTGTGTTGTAAGCAATATAAATAATGTTTGTGGTGGAGGAGATGATGTTTTTTATGGATCTGCTGCTAAGTATATTTTGTCTGGAGAAAACTGGAATACAAATTTATCAGCAACAGTGTCGAGCGTAGGAAATTATTATTTTAAATTAGTTGTTTATTTTGGTACTGAATCATCTGGTGCATCACGTTCATTTACAGCTACAAATCCAGTAGCTATGTTTTGTGGAGATGGAGCATGTAATAATGGTGAAACTTGCTCAACTTGCGTTTCTGATTGTGGTCAATGCGGGGGCGGAGGTGGCGGCGGAGGCGGCGGTGGAGGTAGCGAACCACCAATAACACCACCAGTAACACCAACAACTACTCCAACAGCCACACCACCAATTGGTAATTATAGAACAGCAGATTTAAATAGAGATAGAAAAGTTGATTCAATAGATTTTTCAATACTTCTTTATTTTTGGAAAACATCTCCGCCATATAGAAATATATACGTGGACATAAATAAAGATAATAAAGTAAGCTCTGTTGATTTTTCAATTATGCTATTTCAATGGACTGGTCGTAATTCATATTAAATAAAATATTTATGAAAAATATAAAAAAAATAATTTTATTTACATCAGTATTTTTTATATTGATTTATTGTAAAACAAGTTTTGCTGCTTCTTTATATTTTAGTGATACTTCAAAAGATGTAAAAGTAGGAGATACTTTTATAGTGGATGTTAAATTATCTAGCGATAAGGAAAATATTAATGTAGCTGATTGTAGTATATTTTTCGATCAAAATATTTTACAAGTGAGCAGTGTTAGCACCGGAGGATCTATATTTAATTTATGGACAAGAAATCCAATTTTTTCAAATGAATCAGGAAAAATAATGTTTACAGGTGGAATACCAAATGGATATGGTGGTAAAGATGGAAATGTTATTAAAATTATATTTTTTGCAAAAAGTATTGGAGCTGGTTCTCTGGTTTTTTCAGATGAATCAACCCTATATTTAAATGACGGAAAGGGAACAGTAGTAAAACCTGAAAAAGCTTCTTTAAAAATAACGGTTTTAGATAAGTCGGGCACAGAAGAATCAACAAATGAGTGGAAAAATATTTTGTCTAGTGATAAAACACTTCCAGAAAAGATTAATATTAAACTTGGTAGAGATGAGTCAATGTTTGATAATAAATTTTTTATAACTTTTTCTGCCATAGATAAAGATTCAGGAATAAAATCATATGAAATAAAAGAAGGAGACGCTGATTTCCTAGAGTCAGAAAGTCCATATGTGTTAAAAGATCAAAGTCTAGATAAATTAATACTTGTAAAAGTCATAGACAACGCTGGTAATTATAAAATTATAGAATTTAATCCAAAATCAGCAAATAAATATACATTTACAAAATGGCAATTGATAGTACTTATATTAATTATAATTATTGCTATTTTTTATATAAAAACAAAAAGAAAAAATGCAAAAAACAAATAGTTTAAACAAAAACAAAAGAATTCTTTTCTATATAATTTTTTGTTTTACATTTTTTTTATTTAGTCACGTCACTCATGCGGCAACCTTATATTTTTCTCCATCATCAAAAAGTCTTGATGTAGGAAAAACTGTTAGTGTTTCAGTAATAGTTAATTCAGCCGGACAGGCAATAAATAATTCAGAAGCTTATATAACTTTTTCTAAGGACTTGTTGGAAGTAACAGGTGTTTCTAAAAGTGGATCCATTTTTTCAATTTGGGTAGAAGATCCAAATTATTCTAATAACAGCGGATTTGTTTCTTATAATGGTGGTTCCCCAAATCCTGGATTTACTGGCGCAGGTGGAAAAGTAATAACAATAACATTTAAAGCAAAAAAGGCAGGAACTGCTTCTGTTGTTTTTTCTTCAGCATCAGTTCGTGCAAATGATGGACTAGGAACAGAAGTTTTAACAGGATCTGGCGGAGCAACAATTACTATTGGTGGTACAGTAAAAGAGCCAGAAAGCAAACCAAAAGAACCTGAAACAAAAACACCAAAAGCTCCAATAATTTCATCAAAAACACATCCAGATAATAATAAATGGTATTCAAATAATAATGTTGAACTTGCTTGGCCAATATCAAACGATATAACATCAGTACGTTTGCTTGTAAGTGAAAAAACAGATGAATCTCCATCAATAGCTTATTCACCAGCAATTAGTGAAAAGAAGTTAATGAATTTTGATAATGGAGTATGGTATTTCCATGCGCAACTTAAAAATGCAAATGGTTGGGGAGACATTACACACTTTAGATTCCAGGTTGATACAGAAAATCCAGAATATTTTAATATAAAAAATGTAAAACAAGAGGAATCAACAAAATATGTTTCAAAATTATTATTTGATGCATCTGATAAAATATCAGGCATAGATTATTATGAAGTATCAATTGATAATGGTTCGATTATAAAATGGCAAGATGATGGTTCTCATATTTTTACAATTCCAGATATGGATTCAGGTAAACACACGCTTAATGCAAAAGTATTTGATAAGGCCGGAAATAACATATCAAGTTCATTTGAATTTGAATACATGGCAGAATCTTTAGATGCTCCAAAATTTACTGATTATCCAAAAGAATTAGAAATAGGTTCTATTTTAAATATTAAAGGAATCACATATCCTAATTCAACAGTTACTATATGGATTGAAAAAAATAAAAAAGATGCAAGTAGTTTTGTAGTAAAAAGTGATGATCAAGGAATATTTACATATAAATCAGATATTGGAGTAGAGGAAGGAACATATCGCATTTCCGCACAAGTTCAAAATTCAGAAGGTCTAAAGAGTAAAATTTCAGATAAAATAAGTATAAAAGTCAGACAATCAGAAACAATTAGAGGTATTTATAGATTGATAACTATTTTACTTATTATAGTAATAATACTAGTAATTATAATTTTAATTGTTTTGATAAAATTATATAAATTACGCAAACTTTTACTGTCAAAAGAAAAATCTCAAAAACAAAGAGTTATCTCAATTAAAACAAATGAAAAATCGCAAGAAATTTTAATAAAAGAAATAAAGGATCAAATAATATTTTTAGAGAAAACAAAAGTCAAAAGAGAACTTACAAAAGAAGAATCACAAATTTTAAGACATCTCAAAAGACGTTTAATTGAAATAGAAAAAGGTTTGTATTAAAAATAGTTATTATAAAACAAATAATCATCCAGAGATGGGTGATTATTTTATATAAATAAAAAAGCCATCTCATCGAGACGGCCTAGGCTCTTTAATAAATAAATTTGAGTTTCATTTTAACCTCCATTGAACATTCCGGAAAGTTAGGGTGCTGACAGGCGTGTCAGCTTCGAACCTTACAGGCTAATAAAATCAGCCTAATTTTTAGCAATCAAAGCAGTGCAGAGATTAGAGCTATTAAATTGACTGTTGTCTCTCGCTGTCACCATAATTATCATTGCAATAAAGCTTTGATAAGGCAACTTTGGTTGACATTATAATTTAATATTAGTCAGTAAATAACCCTATTCTTAGGCCAAATCCAGCCCCTAGAGGACAGATACGGCCGTATAGTTCCCTCCGCACTATTTTGATTGCTAAAAATATTTTTTCAATGTTCATTATTTACTTAATTTAAGTATAGCATACTTTAGATATTTTGTCAAGTATCAAATAATATATAACTCTATTGACTTATTTTTGTATTTATTTTATAAAATAAGTATTGAATATATATTTTTTTTATGTTATATTATTGTATAACCATAATTAAATTAATTTGAAAATAATGGAAAACCAAAATCAAAACCCAGAAAATATGAACATTAACAACGGTGAAATTAATTTTGAAAATCAAACCAAACCAAGCAAGTGGAAGGAAAGATTAAGTTTTGTTTTAGAAATTATGAAAACAGTTATAATTTCGCTTGCAATCATATTACCTATTAGGTATTTTTTAATACAACCATTTATGGTTGACGGAGCATCAATGGAACCAAATTTTCATAATTCAGATTATCTAATCATTGATGAAATTTCATATAGATTTGGAACACCACAACGAGGACAGGTTGTTGTGTTTAAAAATCCAGATAACACAAAAGAATATTTTATAAAAAGAGTTATTGGTTTGCCAGGAGAAACTGTAAGAATTCAAGATGGTAAGGTTTTCATAAAAAAAGTTGGATCAGATGAATTTACTCAAATTCAAGAAAATTATTTATCAAAAAATTTAACTACAATGAGTGTAGGCGAAGATATAATAGTTCCAAGTAATTATTATTTTGTTTTAGGAGATAATAGACCAAATAGTCGTGACAGCAGATATTTTGGTGCAATTCCAGAAGACCTTATAACAGGAAAAGTTTGGTTAAGGGGCTACCCATTTAATAGAGTTAAATTATTTACAAACGAAAATTAAATTAATTTCACATCAAGTTGAACTTGATGGGACGAATAAATAAATATGGCAAAGAAAAAAGTTCAAAAGTTTTATTTAGTAAAGGGTTTTAAAGACATATTACCGGAAGATCAAATATATTGGGAATTTGTACGTGCAAAATGTTTGAATGTAGCAAAATCATATGGTTATGAAAGAATAGATTTGCCAATGTTAGAAGACAGTAAATTGTTTGTAAAAGGAGTTGGTAATTTAACTGATGTTGTTTCAAAAGAAATGTTTACTTTTGAAACGCTTGGAAAAGAAAAAGTAAGTCTAAGACCAGAAGGAACAGCTGGAGCAGTGCGTGCTTATATAGAACATGGAATGGTAAATAGAAAAAAACCAGTAAAAATGTTTTATATGGGACCAATGTTTCGTTATGACAAACCTCAAGCAGGAAGATATAGACAATTTTATCAATTTGGTTTAGAAGTATTTGCAGAAGATGACCCAATAATTGATTCACAGATGATTTATATGACCTATCAATTATTTGATGAAATGAAAATTCCTGTTGTTATAAAAATAAATAGTATAGGTTGTCCAAAGTGTCGTGAAAAATTTTTGAAAATATTAAAAGATTATTTGAAAAAAAATAAGTCCAAATTATGCAAGGATTGTCAGGATAGATACAACAAAAATATTTTAAGAATTTTGGATTGTAAAGAAAAAAAGTGTGGAGAAATTGTACAGGATTCCCCACAGATCATAGATCACTTATGCGAGGATTGTAATAAACATTTTGTAAAAGTATTAGAGTATTTAGAAGATTCACAGATTAATTATGAACTTGATCCTTTTATAGTAAGAGGGCTAGATTATTATAATAGAACAACATTTGAAATAATTCCAACAGATGAGTTTTGTGAAGGAGATCCGGGAAGTCAGAGTGCACTTGCCGGTGGTGGAAGATATGATTATTTAGTAAAAAATTTAGGTGGTCAGAACACTCCTGCAATTGGAATGGCCTTTGGAATGGATAGAATTGTAAATGCACTTAAAAAAGTTAAAGACCTAGAAATTCCAAATATTAATACAAGTGATGTTTTTATTGCACAACTTGGAGACAAAGCAAGGAAGAGGGTTTTAGCATTATTTGAAAGATTAAGACGTGCTGGCTTTTCAATTGCTGAGAGTATCTCAAAAACATCCTTAGGACAACAACTTGAAGAAGCAAATCGTTTAAAGACTAAACTAGCGCTTATAATAGGAGAAAAAGAATTACTTGATAAAACAATTTTAATCAGAGATATGGAAAGCGGAAATCAAGAAGTTGTGCCAGAAGCTAAAATTGAAGCAGTGTTAGAAATGAGATTGAAGAGTTTAGATATAAATGTTAAAAAAGTTAGAATACATAATTAATTTTCAATTTACTATTTTCAAATTTCAATTGTAAATAAATAGTAAATAGAAAAATAATAAATCAATTAAAAATTGAAAATAATAAATAATAATTACCCAAGAAAGGAAGGTGAATTAAAGTGGTAGAAGTAAAAGTAAAAAATAATGAATCTTTTGAAAAACTTGTAAGAAGATTTACAAAGAAAATTATTCAAAGTGGTAAGCTTATTCAAGCAAGAAAGATTAGATTCAAAACAAAGTCAAGAAATGCAAGACTTAGAAAAGCAGGAGCAATTCATAGAGTAAAAACACAAGACGAAAGAGATTACTTGAGAAAAATTGGAAAGCTTGATGAACCGATGATGAAATAATAATTTAGTTTATTATATCATTAATCTTTTTAATTATATGACTCTAAAAGAAAGAATTGCAGAAGATTTTTTGCAGGCATTTAAATCAAGACAAACACAGTTGTCAGAAACTCTTAAGTTACTCAAAAGTTCAATTAAAAATAAAGAAATTGAATTAATAAAAGAACTTGACGATAATGAAACGCTTAAGGTTCTAATGTCTGAGGCAAAAAAGAGAAAAGATAGCATAGAACAATTTAAAAATGGTGGAAGAGAGGATCTTGTTAAACAAGAGGAGCTAGAGCTTTCTATTATAGAAAAATATTTACCACAAATGATGGGAGATGACGAGATAAAAAAAATAATTTGTGCTATAATAAATAGTAGTGGAGAGGAGAAAATAAAATCAAATTTTGGTAAATTTATGAAGCTAGCCATGAATGAATTAGATGGAAAAGCTGAGGGATCTGTGGTTTCAAAAATCTTAAACCAGGAATTAAATTAAAAATAAAAATAATCTGGCTTGCTCCATGGATTAAGCCAATACAAGTATAAAATAAAATGATTTTTAAATTGAGAAACATTTCTCTTTTAAAAAAGGCAGTTGCTTTTAGTTTTTTATTGCAACTGACTTTTTTATTTATACCTAATATTTCACACGCACAATTAGAAGAGCACCCAATTGGTTATATACCAGATTTTGGTCTAGGAACAGATTTTGGCATAGAACACGTCGTAACAAATATTATACAAATATTTTTAGGATTTTTAGGATTTATAGCACTTGTAATAATTATATATGGTGGATTTGTATGGATGACAAGTGGTGGAAATCAAGAAAAGATAAACAAAGCAAAGGGAATTTTAAAAAGTGCAATTATTGGACTTGTAATAATTTTGTCATCTTATATTATTACAAGTTTTGTTATGAATTTAGTTTATAGTTCAACACATGGTGGTGGTAATGGTGGTGGTGATGATGGAGGAAATCATTATACTGATACAGGTGGTGGTTCGTTTGGAGCTGGTGCACTTGGTGGGGGAGTAATAGAAAATCATTTTCCTGAACGTGATGCAACTAATGTTCCAAGGAACACTATGATTATGGTTACCTTTAAAGTTCCAGTTGCAACAAGTACAATAATTTCAAATTCATTTACTAATGGTGTTTGTGCTAATTACAGTACCAATGGAAGTGTTTGTGGACATTTTAATAAAAATAATATAGAGATTAGAAATGGTAGTGATGGAATTCTAGATGAAAATGATGATGTTATTGCTGTGCTTCAAAGAGACGGGAAATCAATTTTATTGCGTCCAATAGCACTACTGGGATCAGATAGGGGAAATGTAAATATTGATGTTCATTTGTTATCAGGAATTCAATCTGTGCCAAATGGAAATAGTTTATTTTCAGCAGAGGGATATTCTTGGACTTTTACAGTAAGCACTTTTTCAGACACAACACCTCCAAAGGTTGAAAGGGTTTTACCAAGAGATGCATCAACAGATGTAGATAGAAACATAATAATTCAAATAAATTTTTCAGAGCCAATAAATCTTTTTAGTGTCCCAGGTAATGTTGTTGTAAAAAATAATGCCGAAGTATTACCAGGAGAATTAAAAATTAGTAACAGGTACAAAACCGTAGAATTTTTGAGTTCAGGTGTTTGTGATGCCAATGCAACAGAACCAACAACAAATTCTTGCGGAGAGGGAGTATATTGTTTGCCAGCAACCGCAACAATAAATATAACTGTTAATTCTGGAACAGGTGCTGATCCACTAAGTGGAATAAGTGATTCAGCCGGCAATTTATTAGATGGAAATAGAGATGGACAATCTAGCGGATCCCCAAGTGATGATCATGTCTGGTCGTTTAATACAAATGATCGAATAAATATCACAGCTCCTAAAATTAACTCTGTGAGTCCAGAAAATGAATCAGAAAGAATTATTATAAATTCAGAAGTTTATGCTACTTTTAATAAAGATATTTCCCCAAGTTCTCTTGATACAAATGGAGTCTATATTTATAAGTACACTACAGATTGTGGAGAGGCCCCAAGTGGTAAAAAAGCAAGCGTCTCAACAAATCCAAGTCATAAATGTTTCCCAAATTATTCTGTTTATTTAGAAGATGATGGAAGATCTGTAAATATAAATATACAGTCACCACATTATTTAGAGAAAAATTTTACATATAGGCCAAGATTAACATCTGACGTTAGGGATGTTTATGGAAATTGTTTTAATCCTTCAAATGATTCAACTGGAGCACATCAGCAACAATAATAAAATATTATGAAATTTTTTCAAAACAAAAAAAATATAATTACAGTAATGCTATTTGCAGTAATTTTATTTTTGCCAGTAGTTTCATATGCACAGTTAAATCAACATGAAATTGGTTACATACCTGATTTTGGATTGGGAGGAGATGCCTCCATAGAAGAGATAGTTGGAAATATAATACAACTATTTCTTGGATTTTTGGGATTTGTAGCATTAGTAATAATAATTGTTGCTGGATTTAAATGGATGACAAGTGGAGGGAATGAAGAAAAAATTTCCAAAGCTAAAAAAATGCTTGTAGCCGGAATTATTGGTCTTGCAATAATTTTAGCTTCTTATATTATAACAGTTTTTTTAATGAGAACTTTTTTGGGCATAACTAATCCAAGTGATGGTCCAGATGGACCAACTGGCTGTAATAATCCTGGATCATGTGTTGGTTGTCAGATTTGTGGAGAAGATGGATTTTTACACATGGATGAGAACTGTTATAGCGCATGTACTCAAGGAGCAAATACACTTCAAGTTAATTGGAAAAAACCAACAGCAACTGATGTGAGTTTATGCACAATGATTCAGGTAGGATTTAATTATGATATAAATTCAAGTTCTGTAAATAACACTACATTTCAAGTAAATAAATGTAATGGTAATGTTTGTGATCAACCTGTTCCTGGAGCATTCACGGTTGATGGAGATGTAATTCAATTTAGACCAGCAAATAACTATGATGCAAATTCAACATATAGAGTAAATTTACCAGCTAGTGGAATAACAAGCGGTGAAGGAGAAAATACTATTAGTCTTCTATCCTCAGAAACTTGGGATTTTACTACTGGAGCAAGTGTAGATACTCAATCTCCAAAAGTTACATCCGTTACTCCTATAGATGGTGCTACAGAGGTTTGTAGAAATTCAAATATAAAAGTGAAATTCTCAAAAGATATGGATGTTTTGAGTTTGAAAAACGCAAGCTCTACAAGTTTGTTTGGAAGAGCTCCAGATAGTAATTCTAATTTCACAGAACAGAATATACAATTTACTCGTAAAATTTATTCTTCAGATACAGTATACCTAAAACCAATTTCAAATTACACAGAAGATTTTGAATATGCACCACTTTTAAATAGTCAAATTATAAAAGATTCTTGTGGTAATCCACTTGATGGAAATGGAAATAATACTCAAGATGGTGCTCCTTCTGATAATTATCCACCAAACAATAATCACGATGCTTGGAATTTTTTCACAGGAAGAACACTTGAGTGCAGGCCAACAGTAGAAAGTGATGGTGTATCAGCTTATTATGACGGATCTGATGTAATAATAACTGGAACTTATTTAGAGGGTTCTTCTTTGGTATTTAATAATGAAATAATTCTTAATAGTAGTAGTGGCAATATTTGTATGGGTGCAAATGGATCTGCTAGTGTGGCCTGTTCACAAACTTCTGATTGGCAAGATGATAGAATAAAAATAAAGGTCCCAGCAATAACTGGAATAAGTAATGGTGCAAAATCTGGAGATATAAAAATTATAACTCAATATAATAGAACACTAACAACTGACTTTACTCTTTTGAGTCCTAGAATAGATGGATTAGTTTCTCCAAATATAGGAGGAGGGGGACAGTTTATTACGATAAGGGGTCAAAATTTTGGAGCAAGTCAGGGTGGTAGTATGGTATATTTTAGAAAAAATAATCAAGACATACCAGCTGAATTTCCATGTGGTGCAAATTCCTGGAGAGATAATAGAATAATAATTAGCGTACCAGAATCAATGACTGATTTGGGAAGTTGGGATATACAAATTAAAAAAATAGAATATGTAGCCGGTGAAGCTGGATCAGATGGTCAGGCGACAATAATAGAGGAAGAACATTGGAGTAATATAACTAATTTTACATTAACATCTTCAAGTGCTGGTCCAGGGTTATGTGAAGTTAATCCAGAAGACGTAGAATATGATGATGAATTTACCTTAACAGGAAAAATGTTAGGAACAGCAACTGGAGAAGCAAGAAAAGTAATACTAGGAAACCAGTATACGTCTCAAGATGCTGTGGTTGTTAATTGGCTTGGTGAAACAGGTAATTCAGAATCTACCGAAGTCATAGCCAAAACACCAAATTTGCAGGCAGGCGATGTCGGGGTAAGGGTTGTAATTGGAACTGGAACAAGTGCAAAATATAGTAATTTTCTTTCTTTAAATGTGATATCTTCCTCAAATCAAAATTTAAGAATTTCATATATAGAACCAACATCAGGACCCGCTGGTTCATATGTAACAATATATGGAAATGGTTTCGGAGGATCAAGAAATAATAGTAATGTAGAATTTAAATTGAGTGCAAATAATTGGGTAGATGGAAATTTTAATTTTCCAGCAGATTGTTCTACTAATTATTGGAGTGATAATAAAATAATTGTAAAAGTACCACAAGATTTTGCAAATATTTCCGCAAATTCAGCTGTGAGAGTCTTAGTAAATAATGCAACAAGTACAGAAGTAGCATTTCAGGTTAATACTAATGGAATTCCACCATCTATTTGTGGAATGTTACCAGCGTCTGGAACGCAAGGAGATGATGTAAAAATTTTTGGTGAATATTTTGGTAATAATTCTATTGCTGCATTTAATTATTTAAATGGTAGTGGTACTGAAGCTAGTACAACAGAATCAACGGCTAATTCTATAACAGTAACAGTTCCAGAGACACAAACAGGACCTGTCGCTGTAAGAAATTCAAATGGTTATGGCAATACAATAAATTTTGAATACACATCAGGAATTATTACGCCACCTTCAGAATTTGATTTTTATGGTTGGCATTTTAAAACATGCGAAACATGCGGAATTCCAAGAGTAAAAATGGAAACATGCTCAACGACTGGAAACTCTTCTCCTTCTCCATTTCCTGGATACTCTGGCGTTCCTGTTGATATGAATATTTATGCTGAATTTGAATACACTGATAAAACTCAAGCTAGAATGAATCAAGCAACACTTAACAACAGCAATATAAAAGTTTATAAATGTGTTGTTGATACTCACTTTGAAGATGCCGAGCCAGTTTGTGATATTCCGGTTTCTTTTCATATAGAAACAACACAAGATAGCGTACAGTTAAATCCTGATTCTAATTTAGATCCAAATAGTATATATAAAGTTGTTTTTTCTTCTGATATAGAAGATTTAGAGGGCTCTAACCTAATTCCATTTCCATGGTTTTTTACTACAAGTGTAACTGGAGGTTTGTGCCAAATGGACAGATTAAGAGTTTATCCAGACAATGCAAGTGTTCCTTATGTATCAAATGGAATATTAAATTATTTTACTCAACTTTGGGATACAAATGGTTGTTATCAATGTTCTAATAATTATTCTTATGAGTGGACAAAAGAGGATACTACTAATTTAGTTTCTTGGTTAAATGCAGGTAGCAATAGTGCATCAACAACTAGGGTTAGAATAAATTCAGATGGCAAGACAGGAGAATTGGATATAAGTGCTAAAAATACAACATTTACTAATTTAACAGATTCATCGCACTTAACAATTAGAACCGATTGTGGCTCTTTTAATTCAGAACCGAATTTACATTTAAGGCAAGATGGTTGTGTTGAAAATAATTGTTGTTGGAATGCAAGTACTTATCAATGTTTAAATGATGGAAATGCTGTTTGTAATAGTCCTTTTATCAAACACGAAAATTGTGTTACTAACACAAATAGCGCAACAAGTACTCCTATAATGGGCTCTCCATCCCCTAAATCAACAAACACATATACTGTTCCTGTAAATGCTAATATTTTAGCAAAATTTTCAAAAAGAGGAGGAACAGTTTCTATGAATACAAGTACATATGAAGCATCAGGTGCAATAAAAATATATCAATGTAATCCAGCAAGCCAAACACTAAATTTAGCTAGTTGTACTAATGATGTCACAAGCAGTCTAAGACCTAGGGTCGCAGGTTCAAGTAATAGTTTTCAGGTTGAATATTATACAGCAGCTTCTGATTTTTTACCGGGTTTTTGGTATAAAGTTGTTTTAACGGACCAAATAAAAGATTCAACAGGTCAATCACTTCAAGAAGAATATTGGACATTTAAAACTGGTTCTCTGTTCTGCGTTCCAAATTCAATGTCAGTTGAACCAAGAAATAAAACATTGGGATTAAATTTAACCCAAGAATATGTTGCAAATTGTTTTGATGGTAATTGTACTATTTGTGATGATAGATATTCTTATAGTTGGGAAATTTCAGATACTCATGTTGCTAATTTTGAAGGATCATTAACTGATGATATATTGTTAAATATAACTAATACAACCACGGTTAAAACCTTAGGAATTGGAACGACAAAAGTAAGGGCAACTAATTTATCAATAGCGAACTTAACAAATTTTGCGACATTAAAAGTTACTAATACCGGTAATGATGCAGAATGTAATACCTTTGCAACATTAAATTCTTGTAATGACTCTGGTCATTGTTGTTGGAATGCAGTTACGTCAAAGTGTGTAGATGGAACTAATAATCCAGCATGTGGCGGACCATTTAATATAACAAATTATTCTCCAACGGGAAATAATATTTGTCCAAATACAGTTATTAGTATGAGTTTTGACTCAGTATTAAATTATTCAAGTTTACAAAACAAAATTTTAATAAAATCAGATAGTGGACAAACAGTTGATTTTAATTATCATACATATTCAAATGAATTAGGCAATTCTGTTTTAGTAATAGAGCCAATTACTGCATTAAATAGCAGTTCAGCCTATAAGGTTTTTGTTTCAAAAGGAATAAAATCACAGAGTGGTGGTTTGCTAAATTGTCCGTTAACAATAGATGATAGATGTTTTTCATGGGAATTTAAAACAACAGATAGTATTTGTTCACTAAATAGTATAAATATTGTATCTC
>CAYLQO010000003.1:0-52142 GCA_964386425.1 uncultured Gammaproteobacteria bacterium
CTTTTATCTCGCGACACCTTATGCATTTGCATTTTAGGTGTCTTAATTTCATTTCTCTTTCAATATTTTGACGTAAATTTGTAATATCATTTCCACCAACGATTGATTCTTTTGGAATATCACGAATCAATCTGTTTATTCTTACGTAATATGGAATAAGTTTTGTTTTTACATCAACAAGTAGATCAAGTAGTTCTTTTTTTGTATAAGGTACGTATTCACGATTTTTAAACATTTTATAAAGTATTTTTGCTTCTTTAGTAACAACGCAAGGATAAATTTTTATTTGATCAGGACGATAGTCAGAATTTTCAAAAATATCCTTAAATATTTTCATATCTTTTCTAGGATTTGAAAATGGTAAATCTGGCATCAGGTGATAATCAACTTTAAGTCCTATTTCTTTACACAACTTAGTTGCTCTTATAACATCTTTTTGATTATGGCCACGCTTAATTTTTTTTAGTATTTCATCATCAGTGTGCTGAACTCCAAACTGAATTCTTGTACAAGCCTGATGACGCATTGCAATTAATTCTTTTTCATTTATAAGGTCTGGTCTTGTCTCAAGAGTTACACCAATAATTCTATATTTTGCAGTTTCATTTTTCTTTAATTCTTTTTCTAGTGTTGGTTCTTTTTTGTAATTATTTTTTGGATAATCATTTACACCCTCGAAACATCTCGCAATAAACCAGTTTTGGTATTTTCTTGTATAAGCATTCCAAGAACCACCAAGAACTAAAAGTTCTATTTTATCAACACTGTGACCATTTATTTCCAGTGCTTTTATGCGGTATTGAACTTGATTATATGGATCAAATTTTAATCCTTTTGCACGTTGTGCGGCTGGTTCATTTGATAAATAGCTCACTGGCATATCTTCTTCTTTCGGGCAGTAAATACATGTTCCTGGACAAGAATATGGTTTTGTAAGCACAGTAAGAGGAGTAACGCCTGATATTGTTCTCGTGTTTCTTGTTGTTAAGAATTTTTCAAATGTTTCATTTTTCTTTATTTTTTTTGCTTTCAAAAGTTCATTATAGGCCCCAAACAATACTTGATTTGTGGTTGGTTTTACTTTGAATTCTCCACAAAGTCGTTTTTTCTTTAATTCAAAATCAGCTCTATCTTTGAATTTTAGAGAAATTAGTTTTTTAATGATTTTTTGATATAATAACACCATAGATGATTTTCAACTTTCTATTTTCAATTTAGTAATTGATTCACTATTTACTATTTTGCTATTTAAATTATAAATAGCCAAATAGTAAATCAATTGAAAATTAGAAATTATAAATAGTAAATAATATGGATTATAATGAATTTTCAAATGAATTTAATGCCACTCGTCAAAATCTTTGGCCAGAGCTTTTAGAATTTGAAAAATATATTAAAAATGGTCAGAAAATTTTAGATCTTGGATGTGGAAATGGCCGACTTGTTAATTTACTGGGAAATTATGATATAGAGTATGTGGGATCAGATATTTCTTCTGACTTACTTAATTATGCCAAAAAACAGGACTTTGGTAAAATCAAAAATTTTCAATTTATAGAATCCGACATGCTTGATTTAGAATTTCTTGATAATAGTTTTGATATAATTTTTCTAATTGCTTCCTATCATCATCTTAGAATAAAATCGCAAAGAATCAAAATTTTAGAGAAAATGAATAAATGGCTTAAAAAAGATGGCCTTATTATAATGACAAACTGGAATTTATTTCAGAGAAAATATATAAAATATATTTTTAATTTAGAAAAAAAATCTTGGAATGATTTTTTAATTCCCTGGAAAGATAAAAATGGTGATGTAATCGCAAACAGATTTTATCACGGATTTCGATTGGGAGAGCTTGATAAATTGGCAAAAAATACTCAATTTAAAGTATTAGAAAATAGATATTCTGACACCAAAAGAAATATTATTACAGTTTTATCAAAGAAATAGGACTTTATTTACCAAAAAGTCCCAAAATATGTTATAATTAAATTAATAATATAAGTAAACAAAAACAAAATGCCAGACGAAAATACAAGTAATTCACTTGGCAATTTTTCTGATTTAGATGATGAAATTTTAATAAAACAAAATGGTTCTTTTAAGATTTTTTCTCATGGAAATTTATCTGATTTTAATATAGAAATACAACCTGAAAAATCAACTACTGCTGTTTTAGACACTGGTTTAGAAGAAAAAGCATTGCAACCTCCACCTCCAATGATTTTTGATAAAAAAGGATCTGAATTTTATTTTGATATTGATGATAAAGATGAGATTGCAAAACATAAACAAAAATTAGAAAAACTAGATTCTCAGATAAAACAGTATAGTTTGAAAAAAATTGTAGAGCGCATTATTGAATCAAATCAAATTGAATTAATTCCACAGCTTGAAGCGAAGTTTTATAATATAATTTTTTCATTTTTAAAACACACTAGAGAAAAATTGGATATTGAAGAATTGTTGTCAAAAAGAATTGTTGACCTGGGACTTGGTTTAGAAAAAGGCAAGGTAAGTAGTATCATAAAACTACTTACAGAGATAAGAGATAAAATCGATGAAACTCATGGCAGTATTTTAAATGATCTAAATGTTCAAGAATTTGTAAAGCAAAATGAATCACAAAATAAAGAATATATTTCAAATTTAGATCCAAGACAGCAAATACAAATTAAACCACTTAATTCAAATATTCCTTTCATAAGAAGAGATATAGCTCGTTCAAACACAACAAGAACCAAGATGAGTGATGTAAAACAAAAGCCAAGAATTATAAGTCCAGTAGAGGAATTAGGAGAGCTAAATATAACAATTTTTAGAAGAATATCAAACAATCCAGTTGAGGCGACACAACGTATAATGGATATAATAAATGCATTTGGAAAAGAATCAATACTTAAAAAAGCAATGGCAATAAAAAATTGGAGAAAAAGTGAAATTTATAAAATTTATTTAATGCTTGGTAGAGAAAGTATAGAAAAAAATCTACCAGTTAGTAAATTAATAGAACAAAAAGCCATTGCAAATGAGAAAACAATAACCCTAGACGAATTTCAGGCAATTTCAGACCTTAATAAAAAGATTAAATTTTAAATATGAATAATTTTATTGTTCCACAATTTATTGATGTAGAGGATAGAATATTTGGTCCTGTAACAATAAGACAATTTTTAATTTGTACTGCTGGGGGTCTTTTAATTTTTGTAGCTTTTAAACTAAGTGATTTTGGTTTATTTATATTTCAAGCAATAATTATAATTCCGCTCACAATAATTTTTGCATTTGTAAGGATAAATGGAAAAAGTTTTCATCATTTTTTAATGGATGTTCTAGTTTATTTTTTTAAAGTTCCACGTATTGCTGTTTGGCAGAAAAAAGAAATAGTAGTAAAGAAAAAAGTAAAAGAAGTTGTTAAAAAAGATAATTATAGCTTTGAACAAAAATTTTTACCAAAAGCTCGATTAAATGAAGTGTCTTTAATAGTCGATACAGGTGGAGCTTATATTGGTGAAGAAGAAAATATAAATAATTCAAATTTAAAAGCCGACAGCTAATAATATGAATAACCAAAAATTACCAACAAAAAAATCAACTCAAGAAATATTAAGCATTTCAGATATTGTTGATGATATGATTATATTAAAAGATGGAACAGTAAGAGCAGTGCTTATGGTTTCTTCTATTAATTTTGCTCTGAAAAATCAAGATGAGCAAGAAAGTATAATAGATGGATATTATTCATTTTTAAATTCTTTAGCATATCCACTACAAATAGTAGTTCAGTCAAGAAATATTGATATTGATTCTTATATTGAAAAATTAGAGAAATTATCAAAACAACAAACAAATGAACTACTACGAATGCAAACTTTAGATTATTTACAGTTTATAAAAGAACTTCTTGAACTTCAGGCAATCATGACAAAGAAGTTTTATGTTGTTGTTCCGTATTCTGCAGTATCAAATAAAAAAAGAAATTTTTTGAGTCGGGTTTCGGATCTTTTTTCTGCATCAGGAGAAATTGTAATGAAGAAAAAACAAATGGCCGAGTATAGAGATCAGCTATATAGAAGAGTTGCTCAGGTTCAGGATGGACTAGCGTCAATAAGTTTACAAGCTGTGTCACTCGATACAACAAGTCTAATAGAACTTTATTACAATTCATATAATCCAGAAATTTCCAAAAGTCAAAAATTAAAAGATATAGATAAATTACAAATAGAAAAATAATAATTTTATTTAATATACAATGTTTAAAACAAAATCAATAGAAAAACAATTAAAAACAAAAGTAGAGGAACCAAAAGAAAAACTTCCTAATATTGAAGAGCAGAAGGAGCTTCTTGAGGCGGAAAAAATTTATAGAAGAGGTGCTGTTTCTATAAAAGACCTTATCTCCCCATCAGCCTATAAAGTTGAAAGTTCATTTTTAAGATTAAATGATAAGTTTTTAAGTACTCTTTACATTGTTACATATCCTAGATTTATAAATATTGGATGGTTTGCACCTGTAATTAATTATTCTATTCCACTAGATTTAGCAGTTTATTATTATCCAGTTGACTCACCAAAAATTTTAAAAAAATTAAAAAATAAGGTTGGAAATATAGAAGCTCAATTATCTCTAGATGCCGAGAAAGGTACTCCACGTGACCCACAACTCGAAACAGCATTATCAGACATAGAACAATTACGAGATAATTTAACACAAGGTGTCGAAAAATTTTTCCAAATGGGTTTTTATGTAACTTTGTATGCTGATAACCCAGAAGACCTTGATAAAAGATTAGAAACAGTTGAAAATATTTTTGGTTCAAAATTAATTTTTACCAAACGTTCTCTTTTTACTTCAAAACAAGGATTTAATTCTACGCTTCCAATGGGAAATGATGAATTATATATTGTAAATAATATGAATTCATCTCCAGCTTCTGCATCTTTTCCATTTATTTCTTCAGAATTAACTGGCAATGATGGAATTTTATATGGAATAAATAGACATAATAATAGTTTAATACTTTTTGATAGGTTTTCATTACAAAATGCAAATTATGTTGTTTTTGCAACATCAGGAGCTGGAAAATCATATGCAGTTAAATTAGAAGTGCTTCGTAGTATGATGATGGGAACTGATATTATAATTATTGATCCAGAAAAAGAATATGAACATTTGTGTGATGCAGTTGGCGGAACCTATATAAATTTATCTTTGAACTCTGAAAGTAAATTAAATCCATTTGATCTTCCTCGTGGACTTACAAAAGAAATGAGAGCCGGAGATATAATTAGAAGTGCAATTATAACTCTCAAGGGTTTGGTAAGGCTTATGGTTGGAGAACTTTCACATTTAGAGGACTCAATTGTTGATAGGGCTCTTATGGAAACATATGCAAAAAAAGATATAACCGTTGATAGTGATATAGAAAATATTGAATCACCACTTATGAAAGACTTAGAAGAAGTTTTATCTGGAATCCAGGGTGGTGATGATCTAGCTCAAAGAATAAAAAAATATACAGAAGGAACATTTTCAGGATTATTTAATAGCCCAACAAATGTAAATATGAGTAATCAATTAGTTGTTTTCAGTGTTAGAGATCTAGAAGATGAACTTCGTCCTATAGCAATTTATACAATTATAAATTATATATGGAACGTTGTAAGATCCAACATGAAGAAGAGAATATTAATTATTGATGAGGCATGGTGGTTAATGCAACATGAAGATAGTGCTAAATTTATATTTGCACTTGTTAAAAGATGTAGAAAATATTATTTAGGAGTAACAACAATAACCCAGGATGTTAATGATTTTTTAATGTCACCATATGGGCAGGCAATAGTTACAAATTCAGCTTTGCAACTATTATTAAAACAATCTCCAGCATCAATTGATGTAATACAGAAAACATTTTTATTAACTCAAGAAGAAAAATATTTATTACTTCAGGGAAAAGTTGGTCAGGGAATTTTCTTTGCAGGAAGTAAACATGTCGCAATTCAAATAGAAGCATCTTATACAGAAGATCAGCTAATAACTTCAGACCCAAGGCAGTTACTTGAAATTGAAGCAGCAAAAAAAGAATTTGAGGAGTCAAATAAAAATAAAAATTAATTTTTTAAATAAAAATATATGACAATAAACAAAAAACTGATTATTATTTTAGTTATTATTATAATAATTGTTTTATTTGTGTTCGGGTTTTTATTTTTTATGAAAAATAAAAAACAAGAAATTCAGATTCCAATAGAGGAAAATAAAACTCAACCAATGACAGAAGTAAAAAAAGAAAATTTTAATTCTTTAGAATTTGAAAAGCAAGCAAAAATAGATGAGAATTCGCAAATTATAACAACAGCAAGAAATTTCATAGAGCGTTATGGTTCTTGGTCAAATCATACAGAAAATTTTTATGAGCTTATTTCTCCAATGATAACTGACCGTATGTATAATCAAGCAAAAAATTATATATCTAACAATCCAAATTTTTTAGATGACAAAAATTTTTATGGAATTACAACCAAACTTCTAAATGCGGAAATTCTAGAATCAAGTACTAATTCAGCAAAAGTATCTTTGCAATTACAACAAACAGAATCTAAAAATGGAACAGAAAATACTTTTTATAAGCAAGCAGAATTATCACTTATTTTTACAAATAATGAATGGTTAGTTGATTCTGTAACATGGAAATAATATTATGGCAGCAAAGATATCATCAGCTATAAGCAGTGGTCTAAAGACGGTTAGAAACACAGCAAAAGAAGGTGTTTCGTTTATACAAGACGCTTCTTTACCAGATGATATGAGAGAGGCAGGCTCACAGACAAGACAAGAGCAAAATCAAGCACAAGAAATGAGCACAACAGGCCAGTGGAGCAAAACGCAGGTTAACAAAAATAGACAGGCACAATTAAATAATAATGAGAATTTAGCTTTAAGCAATACTGGTGAATTAAACAGAAAAACTCCAAATGAAGGTGAAAAAGAAGTAGATGATAAAAATCAGACACCAGAGCAAAACGAAAATATACCAAAGAATTTAGGTCCAATAGGAGAAGATAGTAGAAGAAGAAGGCTAGCACAAAAATTTCAAAATAGTAAATTAGGAAAGGGTATTCAGAATGTAAAAACAAAAGTAGCTAATCATAAAATAATGGCAAAGAAAGCAACTAGACTGGGAACATTTGCAGCATATAAGTTTTCTTGGCAATATTTAATACCTAGTTTTGGATTAACGTGGTTTTATCTAGCTTTTCATTTTTTAGCAAAATATATAATGGGAGGTCCTGGGTTTTGTCACTTTGTTTCAGTAACAAATCCAGCCGTTGCCACAAAAGAAATAATAGAAGGCAAGGACAAAATGGATTTTGGTGCTATGATAGCTTTTGTGCTTGTTGGCGTAATAATTATAACAATTTTAGCATTTGCATTTACAATGCTCTTTATAATAGTTTATGCAATGACAGAGCCACTAGCTGCTGCAAAAGAGTATATTGAAATAATTGGTTTGTTAATAAAAGAGATTATGACGGGTGTTGTAAAAGTAATAGCTGGGGCATTAAGTTGGATTGCTGGACTATTTACTTAAAAATTTTAGTTTATATATTTTATAAAATAAATAATTTAAAAATGCCAGAAAATACAAAAAAAATAATTTTAATATTTTTATTTATAATTATTAGCATTGGACTTGCTTTTCTTATTTACTCTGTTTTTTTTGCTAGGAAAATAGAACCAGTCGTAAATCAAACTGGAAATGAATTAATTCCAGGAGAATTTCCTGAGGCTGGTTCAGGCGGAGCACAGGTAATAGAGCCAGGTGGAGGAGAAACCGAGCAACCAAATACGCAAACACAGACAGATACAGAAATTCCTAGCCAAGGAGAGGTTATCAATAATTCAACGCAACTTACAAACAAAAATATTTCTGGTATAAATGATTATAGTAAAATAAATGGAGGAATAGTCTATTATGATAATGTAAATCAAGGTTTTTATAAAATAGGAGAAGACGGCAGGGTTGTAAGATTGTCTGATAGAAAATTTTATTCTGTTACAAATGCAACTTTTTCACCAACAAAAAATCAGGCAATACTAGAGTATCCAGACAAAAGAAAAGTTTTATATGATTTTGATAAAGATGAGTTTATAGCAAGATTTCCAGAACAGACTCAAGATTTCGCATTTTCTGAAACCGGAGATAAATTATCTTATAAATGGATTGATTACTATGAAGATCAAAACTATCTAGTAACCTCAAATCCAGATGCAAGTAATTTTCAATTTATAAGACCAATAGCAGACCAGGCAAAAAATATTAATAATGTTTGGAGTCCAGATGGAGAAGTTATGGCAACATTTAGAAAGCAAGCTGATTTAGAAAGACAAGAAATATATTTTATAAATGAAAATAGTAAAAATTTAAGATCTTTGCTTGTTGATGGATTTAATTTTGAAGGTGTCTGGAATACAAAAGGAGATAAGCTTTTGTATAATGTAACTGAACCAAGAAGAGATTTTAAGCCAGTATTATGGATTGCAAATGGTCAGGGGGATGGCCTTGGTTATGGAAAAGCATCTCTTGGTATAAATACATGGGTTGATAAATGTTCTTTTAGTAATTCAGATTCTAATACTGTTTATTGTGCTGTTCCAGATTCTTTGCCAACTGGAGCAGGACTTAATCCATCTATTGCAAGTGGAAGCACATATTCAATTTATAAAATAAACATAGATAATGGAAATCAAGAATTAATTGCTCAACCTACAGTAAATAATAATAGAGTTTCAATAGATAAAATATATACAAGTCAAAATGATTCTCAGATTTTTTATATAGATGCAATAACTGGATATTTATACACTATTAATTTACAATAATTTCATCCCGCCAAGCTATACTTGGGCTGGATAAATAAAAAAAATGACAAAACATGATAAAAGAATTTCCATTGTTGTAATAATTTTAGTTTTAGTTGGAGTTAGTTTTTTGTTTTATAATTTATTTAATTTTTATAAAATTATAAAAATAAAAAATGAAAAACAAATTGTTGAAAGCATAACTGATGAAAAATATGTCCTTTCGTCATTTGTAAATGATCCAATAAAAGGTGCAAAAAATGCACAAGTAAGTATTTATTTATTTACTGATTATGAAACTAACGGAACGAAAGATATTTTAGGTGCCATAGATGAAATATTAAAAAAATATCCAAGTCAGGTTAATTTAGTTTGGAAAGATTTGCCACTTGCTATAAATATTTATTCAAAAAGTTCAGCCCTTGCATCACGTTGTGCTCTCGAACAGAATAAATACTGGGAATACAACAGTGAATTATTAAATACAGGAGAAGATTTTTCACTTGATTTATACAAAAGTATTTCCGAGAAATTAAAAATGGATACAAATAAATTTTTAAATTGTTATAATTCTAAGAAATATATAGAAGATATAGATAATAATATAATGGAAGCTTATGTTTTAGGGATAGAAGAGACTCCTGCTATTTTTATAAATCAGCAGAAATTTGAGGGGCAAATAACAGTCGAAAATTTAGAAAATATTATTAAATCAATGATGAAATGATTTTAGAAATGCATTATATTAAATATTCTAAAAAAGTATTTTTATTTTGTATATTATTTATTTTTTTGTTTTTTAATTTCAAAAATGCCATAGCTGTTTGTCCAGAGGGTTATGAGCTTGTACCAGTTCAATATCGATGGTCAGAATATAATTATGATTTGAATGATTCTTTTAGTGATGTATCTTCTTATCCAACACAAATATGTTATAAAAAGAGACCACCATGTGCAACTCCAGATACATGTCAAACACCAACCAACAACAATATGATGGTTGTAAATCCATGTCCTACGGAAACTGGAGATCTTAAACAAAATTGGTGTCCCAATGATACGGTTTGTTGTTTTAAGGAAGAACAAGAGCAAATAGTAGATGGACAATTGGATATATCTGGTACTAATGTATCCAGTAAAGATCAACAACTAGCATCTACTACTATCAAGTTTAAACCAGAAGTTGGAATTCCAGGTTTTTTAGAAGAAAAAAATGTTAGTGGATTTTTATTTGGGGATTTTCTTACAGCATTATTTCGTTATTTAATATATCTATCTGGAGTATTTGCTGTAATTATAATAATAGCATCTGGATTTCAGTGGGTTTTAGCTGGTGGAAATAAAAGTAAAATAGAGAGAGCAAAATCAAGATTAAAAAATTCTTTAATAGGTTTTGTTTTGTGTTCCTCAAGTGTTTTAATTTTAAGTACTATAAATTTAGATTTAATAAATATCAGACCATTGGATATCAAATATATTATTCCAATTCCCATAGTAGAGGTTAATAGGTTTGAAATGGCGTCTACTCCTTTGAAATCTGGTCCAGGTGGTAGTCATTTATTTAGTCAAGCATTGATAGATGGAATAAAAAAGCATTCAGCGACCTCTGGTATAGATCCTTGTGTTTTTTATGCAGTTATACATCAAGAATCTGGTGGTAATGTGGGGGCATTTGGTAATGATTCTGCTGTGGCAAATTGTCAAATTATAGCTAGAAGAGCACATATATGTAACTTGTATCCAAGTTGTTGTCCAAATTTTATAAGTGGATCAACAAATAAAAGTTATGAGGCCTGTACAAATTGTACAAGCTATGTAACTAATAAAAGTATAAGCGGTGTTAGTAAGGCTAATTGGAAAAATTATTTGACAAAAAGGGGTTATACATTTGGTTTGGGTTTAACCCAAATAACCTATTTTTCGGGATCTAGTCAATTATGTAATGGAAATAATGGATTTAAATATCAAGGGATTTGCGTTAACTTCGACGATTTATTTACTATAGATGGTTCTCTTAGTGCCTTTGCCTATGCTTGGCCAAAATCATATTGCAAAGATGGTAATTTGTTGATGGGTTTTAGAAGATATGCGGATGGTAGTGGTACAAGTAATTGGGGTATTACTACTGGCGATAAAAAATATGTTCGCTATACAAAATGTAAAGACTTGGGTTTTGAATATATAGCCAGTAAAGGTATTCCTAAATAATTTTTATGAAAACAATTTACTCATGTTCAAAATGTGGAGCACAATTTCCCAAATGGGCTGGGAAGTGTATTGAGTGTGGTGCTTGGGGAACACTGGACAAAGAAACCATAATTGAAGATGAAAGAAAAAATAAAACAGAAAATTTAAAAGATGTAAAAATTGATTTCATAGATTTATCTAAAATAAAAAACGAACAGGTTAAAAAAATAAAAACAGGATTTTCTTGCTTTGATAAAGTAATTGGCGGAGGACTAGTTCCTTCTTCTTTAGTTTTACTTGGTGGAGAACCTGGAATTGGAAAATCCACTATAATTTCTCAAATCATAAACAAAAATTTAAATACTTTATATGTTTCAGGAGAAGAAAATGCAAATTCAGTTAAATCTCGTTTTGACAGACTGGGGATTAGCAGCAATTCTGTAAAATTTTTAGCAGAAAATAGTATAGAGACAATTTTAGCTGGAGTTATAAAAATTAAACCCGAATTTTTAATTATTGATTCAATTCAAACACTTTATACTGGTGATGTAGAAGGTGATCCAGGTGGAATTGCACAAGTGCGTGCTTGTACAGTAAAAATTATGGAAATCGCCAGAAAGTTTAATATTGCAACTTTAATAATAAGTCATGTAAATAAATCAGGGGATTTAGCAGGACCTAAGACAATGGAGCACTTAGTTGATTGTGTGATTTATTTAGAAGGAGATCGGTTACACAGATTTAGAATTTTAAAATGTATTAAAAACAGATTTGGCTCGACTGATGAAGCAGCAATACTGGAGATGACAAAAAGCGGATTTAAAGAAGTAATAAACCCATCAAAAATTTATTTATCATCACTTTCTCCTGAAGAGTCTGGTACAGCAATTACTTCTATTATAGAAGGAAATCAGGTTTTGATGTTAGAACTTCAGGCACTTGTTAGTAAAACTAATTTTGGATATCCAAAGCGTACAGCAAGTGGTTATGATCAAAAAAGATTAGAACTTCTAATAGCAGTGCTTCAATCAAAATTAAATTTGAATTTAAATTTATACGATGTTTATATTAATTTAACTGGTGGATTCAAAGTATCAGATCGTGCACTTGATTTAGCAGTTGCAATGGCAATTTATTCATCTTATGAAAATAAAAAAATAATGAGTAGTTCAGTATTTTTTGGTGAGGTGGGATTAAGCGGAGAAATAAGACAAATTCCAAAAACAAAAGAGCGAATAAAAGAAGCAATTAATTTAGGATTTAAAAATATAATTATTCCGAGCTTTGATAAAAATGTAGAAATAAAAGGCGCGAAGTTAAATTGTATAAAAGATATAAAAGAACTTAAAAAATTTTTAATTTAGCAATTTACAATTTTCAATTGATTTACTATTTCGCTATTTACAATTGGAAATATATAAATAATAAATCAATTGAAAATAAAAAATAGTAAATTGTGAATTATTCTAAATGTATATCAGAAGAAAGTATTTCTACTTCTTTTTTTATTTCAGGGAATTTTTCTAGTCCTTTCTCAAAAACATATTGAGCCCAGACATTGCATTTTTTTATTAATTCTAAATCAGATAAGTCAGCAATTTTTATACCCGTCATAAATCCAGATTGTTTAATTCCGTATAAATCTCCACTTCCACGGAATTTTAAATCAAATTCTGCGAGTTCAAATCCATCATCTGTTTTTGTAAGTATTTCAAGTCGTTTTTTGGTCTTTTCTGAATTGCTTTCAGAAAATAAAAAGCAAAATGACTGGTGTTCACCACGGCCAACGCGACCACGAAATTGGTGAAGCGATGCAAGCCCGAATCTATCAGCACCTTCAACCATCATTATAGTTGCATTTGGAAAGTCTATTCCAACTTCAATTACAGAAGTGGAGACAAGTATTTTTGTTTCATTTAGAGAAAAGCTTTTTAAAACTTTTTGTTTTTCTGCTTCTTTCATTTTGCCATGCAAAAATCCGATTTTTAAATTTGGGAAAATTTCTGTGTTTAATTTTTCGTATTCACTAAGTACTGATTTTACTCCTAATTTATCTGATTCATTTATAAGAGGACACACTACAAAAACTTGTCTACCAGCGTTTATTTGATTATAAATAAATTCATAAGCTTTTGTTCTGTTATGCGCGGATACAAATTTTGTAATGATTTTTTTCCGTCCAACTGGTTTTTGTAAAATTCTAGAAATATCCAAGTCACCATAGATTGTAAGAGCAAGTGATCTTGGAATTGGAGTTGCTGTCATGGACAAGAAATGTGGACTAATGTCTGACTTTTTGGTTAATTCTTGACGTTGCTTTACACCGAATCTGTGTTGTTCATCAATAACAATAAGTCCAATATTTTTAAACTCTATATCCTTCTGAATTAAAGAATGAGTTCCTATTATAAAATCAGATTTTTTAACAAATTTAAAGACTTCATTTTTTGTTAGTTTTTGGGCTAATTCTTTTTTGCCATTAAATAATAATCTATCAGAATTTGTAAGAAGTAAAATATTTATATTGTAGTCCTTGAAAAATTTCACAGCATTTTCAAAGTGTTGTTTTGCTAAAATTTGAGTAGGGGACATCAAAATTGTCTGAAATTTATTTAAAATCACATTGTAAGCACAGATAAAAGATACAATTGTTTTTCCGCTTCCAACATCACCTTCGAGAAGTCGGTTCATTGGAATTTTTTCATTAATATTTTGCAATATCTGCCAAGTTGATTTTCTTTGGTCTTCTGTTAATTCAAATGGAATTTTCGTTACAAATTCTTTTATTTGTTTTTCTTTAAATTTAATAACAGGCGCTGATAATTCAATATTTTGTTTTTTAATATATTTTGATAAGCATGACAGCAAAAATATTTCATCAAATGATAATCTTTTTTTAGCGAGTTCCAGTTTTTCATAATTATCTGGAAAATGAATTTGCTTTAAAGATTCTTGTAAATTTAATAATTTTTCACATTCAATAATTTCATTTGGTAATTTTTCTTTTACCAAATTTAAACAACTTAGTGATTGTTTTATTACGTATCTTAATTGTTTTTGTGATAAATGTTCTGTTGATGGATATATTGGAATAATTCTTGCAGTGTGCGATGTATCTCTGTCAGTTTTTTCATAATTTGGATTTACAAGTGATGGTCCAAGCAGTGATTTTTTAACAACTCCTGAAACATATATTTCATCTCCAATTTGAAGTGTGTTTTTTATATATGGTTGATTAAACCAAACAATTTGAATTTGACCAGAATTATCCTCTAAAAGCATCTCGGTTATGTTCATTCTTTTCCTGGGAGATCTTTTGTTGTTAAGTAGTATGATTTTACCTTTTATTGTGGCTGATTCCTCATTTATAAGTTCATTTATCTGTTTTAAATGTGAAAAATCTTCATATCTAAATGGATAATAAAAAATAGCATCAGACATTGTATTTAATCCGATTTTTTCTAGTTTTTTATAGATTTTCGGACCTATTCCGTAGATTTTATCTAGAGTTGTGTTTATATTCATTAATTTATTATATCATCGACTATAAAAAGATTAAACTATTCATTTTTGAGTTCCCATATTATTATAAATTTGCTATAATTATTATATAAAATTATTAAGATAAGAAGGGAAATAAATGAAGTTTAAAAGTAAATCTTTATTTTTTTTAACCAGTTTTTTTATAATTGGATTTTTTATAGTACCAAAAATTTCTAGCGCATCTCTTCCGTGGACTCAATACGCAGGTAATCCCGTCTTAAGTCAAACAACTAATAGTGGCTTTTCTTCTGTTGTAAAAGATGGATCTTTATACCATATGTATTATGGTGGAACCTCAATAAATCACGCAACATCAACAGATGGTTTGTCTTGGAATGCGAATCCCTCTAATCCACTGGAATTAACTGGGAGCGTGCCAATGGTTTGGAAAGAGGGTTCAATTTGGTATATGTTATTTAGATCATTTGATGGTTCTTTAAATTCTGTTGCTTTAGCAACTTCTACCAATGGAATAAATTGGAATGAATATTCTTCAAATCCAGTATTAGAAGAAACATCTGGTTGGGCTTCTGGTGTCGAGGCTTGGGGAATAATAAAAGTAGAGTCAGTTTATTATATGTTTTATAGTGATTGGGAAGAAACTAGAAAAATAGGAATTGCAACATCAACAGATCTTATAAATTGGAATAAAGATCCAAATAATCCAATATTTACGGGTGGAAGATTCTGTCCATTCCCATTTAAATATGGTAATTATTATTATTTAATAGTTCCTCATTATACATCCGGTACAGATTATTCTGAATTAGAATTATATAGAGACACTAGTCCAACATTTTATTCGTCCAGTAGACAATATATGGGTGTTGTAATAAGTCCTGGTACGAGTGGGGAGTGGAATGATACTGATCAAGATACGGCATTTGTTTTAACAGATGATATAGAAAGAGATAGTTTTGAAATTACAAACAATCAATTGTGGGTTTATTTTGCTGGATCTCCTACGAATGTCCCATCTACATGGTATACAGGATTAATAATAGAACCAAATATACAAAGTGCTATGCCACAAAAAACAGGGGCAACATGGTCTGTTGTTGGTTCCAAGGGAATGTCTTATGGTGTTGTATATAATACGACAATAGATATTGATAGTAATGATACGCCTTATGTCGCATATCAAGATTGGGATAAAAGTGGAAAAGCTACAGTTAAAAAGTATAACGGATCATCTTGGGTGACAATTGGAACTGAGGGATTTGCTGGAAACGCTGCTAATTCAACTCAGGTATTTTTGCATGATGATAATCCGTATTTAATATACAGAGATAGTCTTGCAAATGGAGCAAAAACAACATTAATGAAATACACAGACTCTACAAATTGGTACGTAGCAGGAACGGCTACTTTTTCAGATGCAAGAGCTTTATTGCCAAGTCTATATGTGTATGATGATGGGACAGCAACTGGCACACCATACGTAGGTTATTTTAATACTTCTGATAATATTAATGGTAAGGTAATAGTTAAAAAATTAGTAAATAGTGTGTGGCAAACAGTTGGTGTTGAAGTGACGGCAAATACAGCAACATATTTTTATGTATCTTTGGTTGTTGATAGTGGCGGTACGCCATATGTCGCATTTTATGACGGCTATAATTCAAATAAATTAAGCGTTAAAAAATATAACGGATCTTCTTGGATAAGTGTTGGTAGCGCTGGTTTTTCTGCTGGACAAGCAGATTACATAAGTTTAGCACTAGATAATAATGATGTTCCATATGTAGCATATAGAGATGGCGGAACAGCTAACAAAGCGACTGTAATGAAATATAACGGATCTTCTTGGGAAAATGTTGGTAGCGCTGGTTTTTCTGCTGGACAAGCAGATTATACATCTCTTGCGATTGATAACAATAATATTCCATACGTAGCATTTAAAGATGCTACAAATGCAAACAAAATAACAGTTATGAAATATACAAATAGTGGGGTTTCTGGTTGGTCTATTGTTGGTAGCGCTGGTTTTTCTGATGGACAGGCAGACTATACTTGGCTTGACATAGATAGTGAAAATGTGCCTTATGTCGCATTTAAAGATGTGGCTAATGCTAATAAAACAACCGTTATGAAATATGATGGAGTTGACATAACAGCGCCTTTTATAACTGGTTTATCAAACGACACCACACCAACACAATCAAAGACGTGGACCTGGGATAGTGATGATCCCACTGCAACGTATAGATATGTAGTAAATCAAAATGCAACACATAATTTTACAGTTGAAGCATATGGATCAACTAAAACAACAATTCAAGATAGTGGAACAGGTACATATTATTTACACGTTCAAGCAAAAGATACAGCTGACAATACTAGTACATCAACAGTTTATGCTGTACTTGATAATACTCCCGTAGATAATACTCCACCAACTATTACTGGTTTATCAAACGACACCACACCAACACAATCAAAGACATGGACCTGGGATAGTGATGATCCTACTGCAACATATAGATATGTAGTAAATCAAAATGCAACACATAATTTTACAGTTGAAGCATATGGATCAACTAAAACAACAATTCAAGATAGTGGAACAGGTACATATTATTTACACGTTCAAGCAAAAGATACAGCTGACAATACTAGTACATCAACAGTTTATGCTGTACTTGATAATACTCCCGTAGATAATACTCCACCAACTATTACTGGTTTATCAAACGACACCACACCAACACAATCAAAGACATGGACCTGGGATAGTGATGATCCTACTGCAACATATAGATATGTAGTAAATCAAAATGCAACACATAATTTTACAGATGAAGTATATGGAACAACAACTTCAACCACTCAATCATCTGGCAATGGGACATATTATTTACACGTTCAAGCAAAAGACGAAGCAGATAATACTAGTAATACCTCAGTATCAGCAATATTAGACAATATGGCACCCATTATTTCGGGATTATCAGATGACAACACTTCAACAGTTAGCAAAAATTGGATTTGGTCATCCGATGATGAAAATGCGGTATATAGATATCATGTTACTACAACAGATTCGTTTGTTTTTAGTGATGAAGAATATTCTACAACAACATCTACAACACAATCTAGTGGTGATGGAATATATTATTTATACGTACAAGCAAAAGATATGGCTGATAATATAAGTACCTCAACAGTTTCTGCTATTCTTGATAATACAGCACCAACCATAACTATCCTAGGTTCTAATCCAACATCAATATTTCTAGAAGAAACATATACTGATTCTGGTGCAACAGCAACAGATAATATAGATGAAAACATAGCCGTTACAACATCAGGAACTGTAAACACATCTCAAGCTGGTACATATACTATTACATATTCAGCAATAGATATAGCAGGAAATATAAGTACTTCAACAAGAATTGTTAATGTAATAAATCGCCCCAGTTCAGCAATACCATTATTTATACTAGAATCAATGAATGATCAGAATCAAAACAATCAAAACCAAGAAGAGTATAATAATGAAGAAGAGAGACAGGATAATAATCAAACATTGGAATATAATAATGCTATTTTTACGAATGGCTCATTTATTAAAACAAATAATGCTTCAACAGTATATTTTATAGATACAGAAAAAAATATGAGACATGTTTATCCAAACGAAGCAGTGTGGAGATCATATTTTGGCAAAGACTTCTCATTCGTAGAAACTAAAAATAATATTAATTTTTCTGATTATACGTTAGGAAAAAATGTAACTTTTAAAAAGGGGACATTATTTAAAATTCCATCCGTATCGAGAGTTTATTTAACGGATAATAATGGTATAATACATTGGATTAAGACAGAAGCAAAAGCAATAGAATTATATGGTAAGAATTGGAATAAATTAGTATATGATCTAAGTGAAGCATTCTTTGGTGATTATATTGAGGGTAGTGAAGTTGAATAAAATATTATAAAATAATCTATTATTTGGGTTATTTTTTGTTTGTTT
Organism: uncultured Gammaproteobacteria bacterium; assembly: GCA_964386425.1. Taxonomy (GTDB): domain Bacteria; phylum Patescibacteriota; class Patescibacteriia; order UBA1558; family S5-K13; genus STF1-138. The sequence continues at coordinate 18,579 of CAYLQO010000003.1, forward strand.
GTTTTTGATGTATAATATATACAGTTAATAATTAATATAAAAAACTATGAATGAAACGATCAAAAATTTAGCAAAAGCATTTATTGGTGAATCACAAGCAAGAAATAGATATACTTATTATGCCTCTATTGCAAAAAAAGAAGGATTTGAAGAAATTTCTGCTAATTTTACTTTGACAGCAGATCAAGAAAAAGAACATGCAAAAGTTCTCATGCAGCTTATAAATGAACTTAATTCAAAGAGTGGAGAAGTAATAAGTATTGACGCTGAATGCCCAACTGTGCTTGGTGATACGGTTTCAAATTTAAAAGCAGCAATAGCTGGAGAAAATCATGAATACACTTCAATGTATCCAGAATTTGCTGAGGTAGCAGAGAAAGAAGGATTAAAAGATATAGCAATAAGATTAAGATGTATTGCTGAAGCAGAACAGAACCACGAGGGAAGATTCAAAAAATTTCTAGAACACTTAGAGAATAAAACTACTTTTGTAAGAACAGAAAAAGTTTATTGGGTTTGTAGAAATTGCGGATATATTCATGAATCTGAGAATGCTCCAGAAGAGTGTCCTGCATGTAAACATCCAAAAGCATATTTTGAAACAAAATAGTCGCTTGTTATTAGTTAATTGTTTATGGTAGTAATAATTAACATTTACTATTAACCATTAAATAAATTTATGACAAAGAAAAAACAAGTTTATAAGTGTGATATTTGTGGGAATATTGTAGAAGTATTAAATATTGGTGCGGAATCTTTGGTTTGTTGTGGACAAGCTATGAGATTAGAGGAAGAGAAATCAGAAGACGTTGGAAATGAAAAACATGTTCCAATAATAGAAAAAACAGATTTTGGATACAAAATAAAAGTTGGATCAGTTGAGCATCCAATGGAAGAAGCACATTTTATAGAATGGATTGAAATAAACACTAATGATGGAAAATCAGGGAAAAAGTTTTTAAATCCTGGTGAAAAACCAGAAGCGGAATTTTATATTAAGGCAGACAAGATTACAGCTAGGGCCTATTGTAATGTTCACGGACTTTGGATTTCTAAATAATATTAAAACAATATGTTTGAAGAAAAAAATGAACATCAAAATGTTCAAGATTTGAATTTACAACAAAATAATGACATGGGTATACTAAATAATCCCATACAAGTATATCCAATCAATGAGCAACAAAATAAACCAAAGAAAAAAAGATTATTTTTTATTATTCTTTTTGTTGTTGTTTTCTTGTTATTATCTGTTGCTGGATTTTTTTGGTATTACAAGGGCGAGGCAATGTATTTTTATTATAAAACACAATTTCCATGGGCTGATAGTATAAAAAATTATAAAATAGAAACTAAGTTTCAAATAATGATTCCAAAAGATTCACTAGAAGAAGCTATTTCAGATTTAATTGATAGTGGATTAATAACACAAGAACAGGCAGATAAAGTAAAATCATTTGATTCTAATTTTAACATAAGTATTGTAGATAAAAATGTTGAAATTGATTCATCTAGCAAATTTGGAGATGTAAATGTATTGCAATTTATAATTAGATATTTTTATAATGATTCAATTTACCTAAAGGCAGATACATCAAAACTATTGCAAAATATCCCAATACCAGATAAGTGGGTTTATATATCTTTAAACAATGCCAGTGATTCTTTTGGTGGTGGTTTTATACCGATATCACAGAACTTAGTGAACAAATATTTTGCACAATTTTCTGCTCCAGCTGGTTCAAAGAGTTTTGATACGAATATTATTAAATACATTAGTATAACTGATCCACATGAAAGTAAAGAATATAATGGCAAGCAACTTAAAAAAATAAATTTTTCTATTAAACAGGGAAAGACAAATGATTTAATAGCATATTTGTCAGAAAAAGTACCAAAGGAAAACGCTAATCTTGTTAAAGAAACAATGTCACAGTTTAATAATTCAGAACAAAATTTAAACTTTTCCGTTTGGATAGACAAAAACACAAAAGTAATACATGGATTTGATTGTTCTGTAAAAGATTTTGATACAAGTAAATTAACCACTAGTTCTTTTTCAAAATCTAAAGACAAGGTTGATTTTAATGTCAATTTAAATATTAGTGAATTAAAAAATTATACAATAGAAAAACCAACAGATGCTGTTGCAATACAAGAAGTTTTTATGTCCGTTTTTTCAGGGACAACAGCAAATGTTTCAACAACGCCAATCTTAACTAACGTTTTGAAAGATTCGGACAGTGATGGACTTTTAGATATTTATGAGCAATTGTATAATTCAGATCCAAACGATTTCGATACAGATCGTGATGGATATAAGGATGGAAATGAAGTTATAAATGGCTATAATCCAAATGGCAAAAAAAGTAGTGATAAACTAAATGATGATAAAAATATATTTTATTTTGCTTATGGATCCAATATGAATCTTGATACAATGATATCTCGCTGTGGAAAAAATAATTTTGTAGGATTTGGAGCATATTTAAATGATTATAATTTTTATTTTTATAGTCGTGGTTATGCAAATATAAAACCAGTGAAGCCATCTATTGTTCAAGGCGTTTTATATAAAATTAATCAGCAGTGTTTAAATGGTTTAGATAGAGCAGAGGGTTATCCTAATCTTTATCAAAGACAAACCGTTAAGATAAAAAATCGTCTTGGAGATTTTGATGCTCAAGTTTATATAGTCCAAAATGACAATACAACGGGTTTCCCAACAGAGACATATTTTAATACTGTAATAGATGGTGCAATACAATATGGACTACCAAATGATTATACTCAGAATATCTATAAACTTTATGGATCTAGACCCGTGATTTATGAAAATACAAAAAATTAAAAGTTTAAATAAAATATTAGATTTATTATCACAGCAGGTAGCACAATTTGATCTTCCTGCTGTTGATTTTTTGCATTCATCCCGCTCTGGCGGGATAAAAAATTTTAATAGCTTTCAAATTCTAATTTCAATTATTTTATCATCCCGTACAAATGATAAAACAACATTAAAGTCCTCATTGAAATTATTTGAAAAAGTAAACAATTATAAAGATTTAGAAAAATTAAGTTTGTTAAAAATTGAAAAATTAATTTATCCAGTTGGTTTTTATAAAACTAAATCTAGAAATTTAAAAAAATTATGTTATGTTTTAAATAATGATTTTAACTCTGAAATTCCAGAGACCATTGATGAACTTATTAAGCTCCCAGGAGTTGGAAGAAAAACAGCAAATTTATATATTTCTACGGTTTTGAAAAAACCGGCAATTTGTGTGGATACTCATGTTCATAGGATATTAAATAGAATTGGATATTTAAAGACAAAGACTCCGCATGAGACAGAAATTTACTTAAGGGAAAATTTGAGTAAATTATATTGGAGGAAAATAAATTTTATATTAGTATTGTTTGGTCAAAATATTTGTAGACCCATAGGACCAAAGTGTAATTTATGTAAAATTAAAAAATACTGTTTATACCATGAAACAATTAATTAAAAAAATTGAAGAGCTTAGAAATTCTAAGGATAAATATTTAATTGATAAAAGATTAAAAGAATTTTTAATTTTAAATAAAAAAGGAAATAAAGAGTGGTTTTTTGAGCTTTGCTATTGTTTGCTAACTTCAAACTGGAAAGCAAAAGAATCAATTGAAATTCAGAAAAAGCTTATTCCAGACGGATTTTTGAATTGGAATGAAAATAGATTAGCGCAGTTTTTGAAAAAATCAGGTCATAGATTTTGGCCACAGCGGGCAGACCGTATTGTTTTAGCTAGGCGTTATGAGAACATAAAAGACATTTTAATGAACGAGAAAGACAAAAGAGCCTGGCTTGTAAAAAATATTAAAGGCCTTGGAATGAAAGAATCATCTCATTTTTTAAGAAATGTTGGAATATTTGATTTTGCGATTTTAGATAGGCATATAATTAATAGTCTAATAGATAATAGAATAATATCTAGTCACAAAACATTAACATCAAAAAAGTATATAGAAATAGAGCAAAAAATGGCTCAAATATGCAAAAAATTAAATATGAGTCAGGGTGAGCTTGATATATATGTTTGGTATATAAAAACAGGTAAAATTCTAAAGTAATTTTCAATATTCTAATCATAGAATTTATGCTATAATTATGGTATGTATATCATACTATTTTTCATATTAGGGGCTATTTTCGGGAGTTTTTTAAATTGCATGATTTACCGTATACATAAAGAAAAAAGTATACTTGGGAGATCTTTTTGTCTAAGCTGCAATAAAACTCTTGAATTTTTGGATTTAATTCCTATTTTTTCATATATATTTTTACGTGGAAAATGTAGATATTGTAAGTCAAAGTTTAGTATAGAGCATTTTTTAGTAGAATTTATTTCGGGATCATTATTCGCTTTTGGATATTGGTTCTTTTTTTCATCTGGTTTTTGGGCCTATGAAAATCTAATCACAAGCTATGCTTTTTATCTTTTATTAACTTTTTTACTTAGCTTCATATTTATTTATGATCTAAAATATTATTTAATTGTTGATGTTGTTGTTTATGTAGGGATATTTTTATCAATTGTCTTTAATGTAATTATAGGAAAAAATATTTTTAGTATTTTATACGGAGTAATTTTAGGACTTTGTTTTTTTGGAGTTCAGTATTTAATTTCAAAAGGTCGTTGGCTCGGGTCTGGTGATATATTACTGGGGGTTCTTATGGGATCACTTTTGGGATTTAAAATAACTATTGTAGCCCTAATGATCTGTTATTTCGTGGGTTCAATAATAGGTGTGTTTTTTTTAACTTTGAAAAAGAAAAAAATGGATTCCAGAATTCCTCTAGGGCCATTTATAGCGTTTGCAACACTTGTTTGTTTTCTTTTTGGCGAACAATTAGTAAATTGGTATTTTAATTTAATTATTTTATGAGAAAAGCATTTACACTAATGGAGGTTTTGGTTTCAATTTTTATATTTTTAGTAATTTTAGGAATAGTTATGGTTGATTATGGACACTCAAAAAAAGTAGAAGAATTAAGATTAATAACCTATGATGTGGAGGATTCTATAAGATTTGTACAGAGCATGGCACTCACTGGGCAGGAAATAAATAACCAAATACCAACTAATGGTTATGGAATATTAATTAATAAATTAGATAATTCATATTTAATATATGGAGATAATGGTACTTTGGGTTTTAACGCTGGGGATTTACAATATTCAAAAATGGATTTACCAACAAATATAATGATTCAAGACTTAACATGTGCTGACGAGGATAATATGTATGAAGAAGGAACTGGGTCTTTTGATATAACATTTTCTGCTCCACGTTCCTCCATGGAGATATATGGTTTTTATGCTGAGCCACAAATGGGATATGAAATTTATTATAAGGGTAGTAATAAGGCTTTCTGTTTGATTAATATTAAAAATCCAGATATTAGTGGTTCTTGGGATATAAAAATGATCCCACTATCATCTAGAATATGGACTGAATTTAATAATTAAATTATGAATTATTTTTTTATAAAAAAAAGTAAAGCACAGGGAATATTAGAGGTTGTAATAGCAATATATATAGCTGTTGTTGGAATTTTGTCTATTATGAATTTGGTTTTTTCTAGTATTAGGGTTGAAAGATTAAATCATAGTATGCTAATCGCTACAAATTTAGCAAGAGAGGGAATAGAAGTAGCAAGAAATATAAGAGATTCAAATTGGGTAGGTGGAAGAGAGTGGAACATTGGCCTTTTAGCAAATGGTGGAGTAGAAAGAAGTTTTATTATTTATAATAATTATTTGGCTACAGATCAAAATGGATATAGCCTTGCACCAATAGGAATAAGTTGGAATGAGTGTATACAACAAGGAGAATTATCTCCATGTAGAGTGTTTCTGGTTTGGAAGCGTGATGAAGATTTAAATCCAGATAAGAGGAAAATGTATGTTCAGAATTTAGAAATAATTAATGACAGTAACTATAAATATTCAAGTACAAATTTTTATAGAATAATTTATATATATGATATTTGTTCTAGGGACCTAGATGGACTTGAAAAAATTAATAAATCATCAGACAGGGATTGTAATGTAATGTTTTCTGGTACCTCAGAGATAGGAATGTTAATTATTTCAATAGTCGGCTGGCAAGATGGAGATTCCATGAAAACAATTCAGGTTAGTGAAGGAATATACAATTGGAAATAATGATATAAATTTTAGTTATGACAAAAAAAATAAAAAATAAGCCAGGGTTTACATTGCTTGAAATGATTGTTGCAACAGCCATTTTTGTTATTGTTTCTACGATTTGTATTGGAATATATATATTAACAATGAAGGCAAATACACAAGTTATATCAATGCAAAAAATACAAAATGAGATGAGATTTGCAATGGATTATATATCGAGAGAAGTAAGACTAGGCACTATTTATTATGATTATTATGAGAATTCTGAAATACAAAATCCTGTTGATGTTTTAGTGCTCGAAGATAATTTTAGTAATAGAGTCTTTTTTAGAAGAGTGGAAAGAGAAAATGAAGACGGAGAAATTAGTGGTTTTTTACAAGTGCAATACAATAATTCTAATTGGAGCGATATTACGGGGGATAATGTTAATGTAGAAGATCTATATTTTTATATTGATCCAATAACGTCAGATGTGAAAAATCAGAATATTGTAACTATTGTTATGAGATTTTTTGATGATAGAGATGAGTCAGAGATTTTGTTACAAACAACTATAAGTGCAAGAAATTATATAAAATAATTATGAGAATTAAATTTAAAAATGGGTCAGCCCTACTTCTAGCGTTTCTTATTATGACAGCAATTTTGTCTAGTGTTTTGTATGTATCAAGATTTTCTTTAAGACAAATTATTCAATCTCAAAGCACGGATAATGCAAACATAGCTTTTTATGGAGCAGAGTCAGGAAATGAGCAGGCTATATATTATTTAAGAAAAACAGATGAACCATTTGATTCTGATTTTCTCAATTTAATAAATCCAACATTTATGCATGGGTCAGGACAAGAAGATGCAACAATAACTAGAACAGTAGCCAATACAGCACCAAGTATAAATATTGGTCTTAGAAAAAATCAATTTTTTCAATTCGATCTTTTTGATCCTGAATATTTTTATGAGAGTAGTAAATTATCATCTTTGGAAATTTCTTGGGATGATAATTGTTCAACACCTGATGACCCGAATAATTCCTGGATTGAACTTACAGTAAATGAGTGGTCATCTAGTTTGGGTGATGATTCTGTTAATTGGGCACAATCAGCACACCATGTTTATAAAGATTTGTTGAGTGCTTCTCCATATACAGGAGCTAATAAAATAATTCATGTTGGTGGTTCTTATTTTGATGAAGATAAAATTTATCAGTTTAGGGTCAAAGCGTTGTTTTGTGATATTTATAATTTAAATATTGTGGCCCTCGACTCTGCCGGAGAGCGATTATTATTTAAAAATATATATACAATAAAGACAGTTGCTCAATATCCTGGAAATTCAGAAAAAGGTAACAAACAAGCACTTTCTGTAAGCTTAAGAGCCCTAGATCCGTTGTCAGGACTTTTTGATTATGTAATATTCTCCGAACAATCCTTAGTAAAAGATGAACTTAGATAAAATAATTATTTAATATGGATAAGCAAGAAATAAAAAAAAGAATAGAGAAACTAAAGAAAGAAATAGAACATCATAGATATTTATATCATGTACAAGACAAATCAGAAATTTCTCAAGAAGCACTAGATTCTTTAAAAAAGGAATTATTTGATTTAGAGGTTCATTATCCAGAATTTTTGACAAAAGATTCTCCATCCATGAGGGTCTCAGGTCGCGCACTAGATAAGTTTGAAAAAATTCCACACACTTTTCCGGTTTTATCTTTGCAGGATATTTTTTCCATAGAAGAATTTTATGACTGGGAAATTAGAAATAAAAAAATTATAAATGGAAATTATGATTATTTTTGTGAATTAAAATTAGATGGGCTTACAATTGTTTTAACATATGAAAATGGAATTTTAAAAAATGCTGCAACTCGTGGAGATGGAAAAATTGGAGAGGATGTTACAAATAATATTAGAACAATTGAAAGTATCCCGCTTAAATTGTCAGATTCAAAAAGAAAAATTCCAGACTTATTAACTGTTAGAGGGGAAGTTGTTTTAACAAAATCTTATTTTGAAAAAATTAACAAATCAAGAGAGCGAGATGGTTTAGAACCATTTGCAAATCCAAGAAATATAGCCGCAGGAAGCATAAGACAATTAGATCCTAGCGTTACTAAACAACGCGAGTTAATATATTTTGCTTACTACTGTGATGAAAATTTAGGACAAAAAACACACATGGAAGAACATGAAATTCTTAAAGATTTTGGATTTAAAATAAGTAATCATAATGAATATTGTAAAAATGATAAACAGGTTGAGCAGTATTTAAAAAAATGGGAATTAAAAAGAAAAAAATTGGATTATATGACAGATGGAGTTGTTATAGTTGTAAATAATTTGGACCTAGAGAAAAAATTAGGAAATGTTGGAAAAACAGAAAGATGGATGATCGCCTATAAATTTCCAGCAGAACAAGTTACTTCCAGAGTACAAGACATTATTTTTCAAGTTGGAAGAACAGGGGCGATAACTCCGGTTGCAGTTTTAGAGCCAAGACGACTCGCTGGCTCTCTGGTAAGTCGCGCAACTCTACATAATTTTGATGAAATAAATAGACTTGATGTAAGAATTAATGATACTGTAATTTTACAAAAAGCAGGTGATGTAATTCCGGATATTGTTGAAGTTTTAAAAAGACTAAGAACTGGTAATGAGAAAAAAGTTTTTCCTCCACAGAAATGCCCATCTTGTGGATCAGAAGTTTCAAGAAAAGAGAATGAAGTAAATTACTATTGTTCAAATAAAAATTGTTATGCAATGCAAAAAGAATCAATTATTCATTTTGTTTCAAAAAAAGCTTTCAATATAGATGGGCTAGGTGGCGCAATTGTAGAACAACTAATAGAATGCGGACTTGTAAAAAATATTTCTGATATTTTTAGACTAAAAAGAGAGGATCTATTGCCACTTGAGAGATTCGCAGATAAATCAGCTGATAATTTAATAACTGCAATTTCAAACAGTAAAAAAATTAATTTTGATAGATTTATTTATTCACTTGGAATAAGACATATTGGTGATGAAATAAGTTCAATACTCGCATATAGATTTGGAAATTTAGATAAATTTTTAAAAGTTACAAAACAAGAACTCGAATCAATAAATGACATAGGACCAAAAGTATCTCAAAGTGTATATGAATTTTTGAATAATAACAAAAATATAGATATAATTAAACAATTAGTAGAATTAGGTGTAAAAGTAGTTGGAGTAAAAACAAAAAGTCAGAAATTAAAGGATAAAATTTTAGTACTTACAGGAAGCTTAAATAATTTTAATCGCGATGATGCTAAAAAAATTATAAGAGAACTCGGTGGAAAAGTTTCATCCTCTATAAGTAAAGAAGTAGATTATTTGGTAGTTGGTGATGAGCCCGGTTCTAAATTTCAAAAAGCAGAAAAATTAGGAATAAAAATTATAGATGAGGCTGAATTTCAAGAATTGATTAGGGATTAGGGTTTGGGGTCTGGGGGTTGGGGCTTGGGAGATTTTTAACTTTAAAACTTTACAACTTAAAATTATGTTAACAAAAAAAGAAATATCTAAAATTGCAGAACTTTCGAAAATAAAGCTCTCTGAAAGCGAAGAAACTATTTTATTTAAAGATATAAATGATATCCTAGATTATGTAAAAAAAGTTCAGAATTATAAGATTTCTAAAAAAACAAAACAAATTACTAATAAAAATAATAATTTAAGAGAAGATGAAATTTTTAATTTCGAAAATGATTTACTAGTTTCCCAATTTAGTGATAGAAAGGATAATTTATTAAGAGTCAAAAAAGTTTTTTAAATTTATGAGTAATATTTTTACAATAGAAAAAATTAATAATGATTTAAATGAGGGACATATTTCTTGTGTGGATCTAATAAAATCGTGTATAGAAAAAATTAAAATAGATAATCTAAATGATTTTATAACTATTTTTGAAAACGACGCAATTGAATCTGCAAGGCTTATTGATAAAAAAATTGCGCAAGGAGAAAAATTAAATCTTTTAGAAGGAATTCCTGTTGCTATAAAAGATAATATTTTAATTAAAAATAAAAAATGCACAGCTGCTTCAAAAACCCTAGATGATTATGTTGCTTCTTATGATGCTTATGTAATAGAAAAATTAAAAAGTAGCGGAGCGATAATAATAGGAAAGACAAACATGGATGAGTTTGCAATGGGATCATCTAATGAGACATCTTTTTTTGGTCCAGTTTTAAATCCACATGATAAAAATTGTGTTCCTGGTGGCTCCTCTGGAGGAAGTGCTGTGTCAGTAGCATCAAATCATTGTGTTATATCTTTGGGCAGTGATACTGGAGGATCAATAAGACAGCCAGCGAGTTTTTGTGGTGTTTATGGTCTTAAGCCAAGTTATGGAAGAATTTCAAGAAATGGACTTATTTCACTTGCATCATCTCTTGATCAAATTGGAGTTATAGCTAATTCAGTAGAAGATTGTGCAATTTCATTTAACGCAATACTGGGAAGAGATAAAAAAGATATGACAAGTTTACATACAAAACAAGTTAATATTTCAAAAATTAAATCAGAATTAAAAAATATAAGCGTCGGAATACCAAAAGATTTTTATAAATTAGCAATAGATAATGATATATTAGAATCCTTTAAAAAATTAATTGAAAATTTAAAAAGTGCAAAAATAAAGATAAAAGAAATCGATATGTCTTTTATGGATGAAGCACTTTCTGTTTATTATATAATTCAGCCAGCAGAGGCATCTGCTAATTTAGCAAAATACGATGGATTTAAATATGGATTTGATTCAAAAGTATATGATTCTTTAAAAAATGCATATGAAAATAATAGAACAATAGGTATGGGAGATGAAGTAAAGAGGAGAATTTTAATTGGAACATATGTTTTATCAAGTGGTTACAAAGATGCGTATTACAACAAAGCAAAATTAGTTGAAGATGATATCAAAGATAAATTTAATAAAATCTTTAAGAGTGTTGATTTCATATTAACACCAACAACACCAACAAAAGCATTTAAAATAGGAGAGAAAATAAAAGACCCACTTACAATGTATTTTTCTGATATATTTACAGTTTCAGTAAACATTGCAGGTCTTCCAGCAATTTCAATTCCAATGAAATCAGATGATCTGCCAATTGGATTACAAATTATAGGAAAATTCATGGATGAGGAAAATATATTACGTTTGGCTTGGAATTTAGACAAAAAATTTATAAATTAATCCCGTAAACGGGATAAATAAAAATATATGATAAAAATAAAAAAATGGCACATACTACTTGGAGTTTTTTTGTTTTTCTTTTTAACAGTAAGCATGCTCTTTTTAAGAAAAGTATTTATATATAAAAAAGCAATAGAAAATGGTTCGATAATAATGAATACTGATATTACGAAATATTCTTCATATAATGGAAATATTAATGTTCCAAGAGAGGAGGTATCAAGAAAAGAGCTAGAGTCAAATTTTTCGCCAAGTATTGGTTCAACAAAGCCAATTATGACAATAGTTGAATTTGCGGATTTTAATTGTTCTTATTGTTTGTCAGCATATGACGATTTAAAACTTTTTGTTGAAGAGAACAAAGATGAAGTAAAACTTATTTATAGATATTTTCCTATATCAGATGATTTAACGCCAGAAATTACTGCAAGTTGTGCAAATGAACAAGGAAAATTTTGGGATATGCATGATAAACTTTTTGAAAATCAGAGAATTCTTAATGAAACATCATATGCAAGATTTGCAAAAGAGATTGGTCTTGATGTAGATAAATTTAAAAGCTGTTATTCATCAAAGAAATATGAATCAACAATTTCCAGTGATACAAGTTTGGGCTTAAAAGCCGGAGTTGATGGTACACCAACTTTTTTTGTAAATGGATATTTTATACAAGGCGTTGTAACTAAAGAAATTTGGGAGCAATTTCTAGAAGGTGTTAAAAATGAAAATAAATAAATGATAGACGTAAATCCAAATCCAACATTAATTAAATTTGGGACCATAAATGTTTATTTTTATGGAATTATAATTGTGTTTGGAATTTTGTTGAGTATGTATTTAATTGAGAAATTTTCAAAAAACAGAGGTGTAGAAAAAAAACATTTAGAAAATTTATATTTTTATCTTATTATTTTTGGAATAATAGGCGCAAGAATTTATTCAATTTTATTCTTTGATTTTGATTATTATAAATATAATATTGTCGAGATATTTAAAATTTGGCATGGAGGAATTGCGATTCAAGGAGCTATAATTGCAGGAATAATAACAGTTTATTTTTATTGTAACAAAAATAAACTAGACACGTTAAAATATTTAGATATTTTTGCTCTTGTTATGCCCCTTGGGCAGGCAATAGGAAGGTGGGGAAATTTTTTTAATGAAGAATTATACGGAAAAATTTCGAGTGTTCCTTGGGCAATATACATACAAAAAACAGGATTTCATCATCACCCAATATTTATTTATGAATTTATATTGAATTTAATTTTATTTTTTGTTTTATTGAAGATATTTAAGAGGTTTGGGGCTAGTAGTGGAGTGGTGTTTCTTTCATATATAATGGGATATGGAATAATAAGGTTTTTTATGGAGTTTTTAAGGATGGATTTGACTTGGGAGATTTTTGGTATTAGATTTCCACAGATTATTGCCCTAATTTTTATCTTATTTTCAGGGTACTTTTTGTTTATTGACAAAAAGTATAAAAAGTTGTAAAATTAAGTATTAAAATAATTTATCAAATTGATTTTTGATAAAATAAAGTTATGATTAAAAAAACATCAAAAAAAGACGATAAAATTGACTTAAATCAAGCAAAACTAGAAATAGACAAACAGTTTGATATTTTTATGTCTGAACTTCAAATAATTAAACGCAGAAAAAATGAAATTATGAAAAAAATAGATTCAATTATTTCAAAAAATAAATTAGATAATATAAGAAAGAAATATTTAAATAATTAATTTACGCCGTTTTAGGCGGACTAATAAATATATGGGAGAAAAAATACCACAACAAAGGGGGGAAAAATATATTGCTTTTATAGAAAACAATAATGATCTTGAAAATTATAAAATTGAAAAATTAGAACAAATACAGCAAGAAGGAAACGCTGTTAAGCAAGAAATACAAAATGAAATAGATACTTTGCAGAGATTAATTGATGGACTAAGGACTACCGATGAAAATGCATATAGTTTGCCGCTTCGAGATTTAGATGATCTTCGATTGTTGATTGATAGAAAAATGGAAAAAGTTAAAGATGCTATAAATAAAATTATTAGTGAGATTCCAAAATCACAGGAAGGTACTACTATAGAAACAACACAAGAAAATACACCATTAGAACAATCAAAAGAGACAAAACAGGAAGAAATAAAATTTGATATAAAAAGAGAATATAATGATTTTATAAAAGTAGATCTTACAACAAATGATGAAAATTATTTAAAAAATTATCTAGAAAAAGGTAAAATAATTTTAAATTTTATAGATAGTTTAGATGAGCAGGAAAAAGAAAAATATAAAAGTGAATACGATACAGTAAGTGTTATTATAGAAGATATAGAAAAAATATTAAGTAAAAGAAATGAAATTAATCAGACAGAAGAAGATTATAAACAAGAACAAATCCAAGAAGAAGAAACACAAGAAAATGAAAAGAATATAGAATCAAAATCTATAAATGATAAGAAAATGCAAATTTTTGAGAAATTATCTGAATTTGGAGATTTTACAGACGGACAAAAACATCTTATTATAGAAAATTTTTTACAATTAAAATTTGATATTATAAAAGAAGATGCCCAGCGTGATTTTAGAGATGACACACAGGAACAATTATCAAAAGTAAAAGATGGTAAAAATTGGTTAGGAAGACAAGTCTCTAAAGCACAAAAGATATGGGTTGGTGCAAAGCAATCATTTAAAAAAGAAGTTGTAATAGCAAAAACTGAAAAAAATTATACTAAAGATTTTTTAAACAAAGAATTAAATGAAGAAGATTTAAAAACTCTACAAATGTTAGCAGAAGGAGTTTTAAAAAGTAATGTTGATGCAAAAGTAGATGAAAAAGGAAAATTAGAAATTTTATACGCTGGTAATTTAGATAAATATAATCTAACAGAAGAACAAAAGAAATTAGCTGATGATTTTAATCATATTGCAACAGAGTTTTCTCAAATGCCGTATGAGTGGTCACTTGATACGGCAAGAAATAATCAAAGAAGAGAATTTAGAAAAAAAGAATGTGAATTTTATGACTTGTTTCATAAATTGAATGATGTGTTTGCAGAGTTTGATTTTGAAAATTATGAAAGTAATAGCGCTAATATTCTAAGCAATGTTAAATTAAACCAATTTTTAAATCAAAATCAAGATATAGAAAAACAAATTGAAAAATTAAAAAATCAGAATGTCTGGTTAAAAGCATTTAAAAATGAATTTGTAGCAAAGGGTGGTTGGATGTTTGCCGGTGCTTTAACAAGAACTCTAACTATGAGCGGAATTGGATTTATAGGAGGTCTTATTGGTGCTGGAGCGATAGGAGCTATGAGAAGTCGAGATATGGGTAAAAAAGAATTAACACAAGTTGATAAAAATGCAAGAAGAGGAATAGATGATAGTAAAAAAAGAAATGTTGTTGATTTAGAAAGCACAACAAATAAGATTTTTTATAAAAGAGATGAAAATGGAAACATAGAAGTTGATGAAAACAATAATCCAATAATTGATAAGCAGATAGAAATTACAACAGGGCTTGTTGATAAAATGCAAAAATTAATAGATAAAATTAACACGGAACAAGATGATAATAAAAAACGTGAATATGCAAGAATGTTACAAAATAGAATTGACTATACCGAAGATAAACTTAATGCTGGTTTAATTAATTTTGGAGACAAAGAAAATAGACTATCTAATCAATATAGATTTTTAGAAGTTCTAAATTTAGCAAAAACAACAGCATATATAGCAATTGATCCAGAGAAGACAGCTTTGGTGAGTGAAAAACTTGGAAAATTATTGTCAATAACAGAAAAGGAAATAAAACAAGAAAGGAACGCTTTCTTATTAAAGAAGGCGGAGCAAGGCGCCATTATAAGTGCTACTGCATTTGTAGCTGGTTATGGAGCTAGAGTTTTATTAGAAAATATGGGTATATTAGCTCATAATATTGATGGATTAGATGACGTATCAAAATTAATTAAAAATGGTCATCTAACAGATAAAGATATAGATGCCATATTTAGCAATCCTAAACTAGTCAAAAATGAAGATGTTGTTAATGCAATTATAAATAGTAAAAAAGATTTGACAGGACACATAGACAAACTATTAGAAACCTATCCAGCTGCAAGACAAAACACAAGCTTTCTTGAAAATCTTAGAGATAATTTAACAACAAGTAAATCTGATAAAGGATATTTAAACAAATTAATTGAAAATAATTTAACTCAACAAAATGTTGTTCCATCCGGAAAGGGCGTTTTGGAGAATTTAGATTTATCTAACATGAATGCAAATCAAATTCATGAGCTTGCAAGTCAGGGTACAAGTGTTTCTCATGGGGGAAGCGTTTCAGAAACTCTTGATATTGGAATGACGCAGGGTTCAAAGATGACTTTAATTACATTTGATGAGTCAGGAAATCCAGTAGTTCATGAAAATTTTGATGCAAATGTAATTTTAGAAGGTGCAAAAATAATTAAACAAGGAAATAAAATATTTGCTATTGATGAAAAAAATTCTTATGAAAGTTTTTATAAATATTATGCAGATCATCCAGAAGAAATTATGAAACATATTAAATTAAAAGGACATACAGTTGAAGATGTGGTAAAAATTCCTAGAGTACAAGAACCTGATGTAGTACAAAATATGCCAGGAGTTGGCGCTACTGATAATTTCGATCAATTATCACAAGCACATGATCAATTGGATCAAAGTATTATCTCTACACAAAATAATATTGCAACAATAGAAGACAAATTGAATGATCCAAATGTTTTAGACAATCCTGATATAAAAAGTCAGTTTGAAAATGAACTACAGCTTCAAAAAGATTTATTATTACAACAAGAGCAAACAGCAAAAGATTTTGATTTACAGATAGAGAATTTAGAAAATTTATCACCAAAAACATCTGTACCAGGAACAGAATCAATAGAATTTAATTCTAATGGAATTCCAAAAATTAATAATTATGATGACCTACCAAGTGTTTTAAAAAATGTTGGTGATGATGTGCCAACTAAAGTTGATATGAATGGTCAGGAAATTTTAATTACAAAAGAATTTGTAAATGGACAGCCAGAGTTTTATGCAGATATAAATAATGATGGAATACTAGAACAGATTAATCCACAAAATTTTCCTGAAAACATTTCTAGTGCTGTTGAAAATGCACCAACTATTTCAACAGGATCCCAAGAACTTGTTGAAAATATAACAAATCGTCCACTTACAACATCCAATATAGATTACCAGGATTTATTAGATGGTGATAAAGATACTATAAAAGAGTTTATTAAATACGATAGACCTGGTGGATTGTGGAATACAGGCGGTAATAAAGACTTTGGTTATGATATAGATACAATATATTATAATGCAAATTTATCACCGGAAGAAAAAATACACATTTTAACTAATATAAAAAATGGTTTAGAAGATACTTCATTAACTAGTAATATTAAAAACGATTCTCTAAGAGATAGTGTTGAAAGAACACACGAATTATTAAAAACTCAGATAGACCATGATGTATCGTTATTACAACATAAAGATGGAACTCCATTATCAGATATTTCTAATTTGGGTACGGGGAAAACCACCGATAGAGTAGCAGATGCTTTTAGCAATTTAGATCATGCTGCTAACATAAAAGAAACTTTTTACAATCCAAATATTTCTAGTCATGATAAAATTGGTGCAATAGTTTCTCAAATGCAGGACATTCCAGATGGTAAGTCGGCTAGTTTTGAAGATATGGTGTTTACAAAAACCGGTGGTAAAGTATTCTATCAAGTAGATAGCAATCATGCCATAGAATTAACTGACAGAAACTTGGATAGAATTATGGACTGGAGACATGAAGCGTTTTCTAAGATTGACTTGTCAAAGTTAAATCAAACAAAGATTCCAGATTTTAATCTAATTGATGATGTAGATAATGCAGAGAAAGCATTAAATACATTTTTGAGTAATGAGACATATTCTAATAAAATTGATGCATTAAAAAATGTAATAGACAAGGGTGAACAACTTACAGTTGGTTCGGCTACATTTGCAAGAAAAGGAAATGATTTTTATTATGTTTTGTCAGATAATAAAGGAATTAAGCTAATCCCAGAAAATATTGATAAAATTAATCAGATGCTTTCAAATGCAAGACAGGAAGTTCTAAGAGATATAGCAGAAGGAAAATAATAATAAGTTTTTTTGAAAAGACGTCGTATTCATACGGCGTCTTTTTTTATGTTGATAAAGCATCTTTTTATTTTTAATTTTTAGATGTATCTTAAAGTTATAATAAAAATTGATAAAAATTTATGTGGAAAAAAATTTTAATTATTATTGCAATATTATTATTTATATCCCTTATTGTGTATATTGCAGTAATTGATTATAAAAATCAAAATAATGTAGAGAGTAATAATTTAGAACACAAAAAAGAAGTACAAAAACCACAATCAGAAAATTGCATTGGTACAATTGAGGGAGAATTCATGTTTCCATCATCAATGATTCCAACGGGTTCTGTGGTTTGTGCAAAAAATTTAGAAACAAACAATTATTATTGTACACCTAATCAAATTGTTGATTTAAAATATAGAAATAAAAAAGGTTACAAATTAGAAGTTCCAAGTGGTACGTATGTTGTTAGTGGAATTTTTCCATTTTTTGATGACCCAAATACAAATTTACCATTTGAATATAAATATACTGGAGAGAGCTGTGATATTGAAAGCTGTGTAGATGTAAACACATCAATTAGTGTTGATTGTGAGACTATTTCAGATATTGATTTATCTCAGTATGGTGTATTAAATATTTTTGATATATTTTTTCATAAAAAATAATGTAGATTAAAAATTAAATAAAAGCGAGGAAAAGCGATTTATTAATTCTTGTTAATTTTAACAAGAGAATGTGTTTTTTAATTTCAAAATCAGGGTCGCCAAATTTAAATCTGATTTATTAGATTTTTTGGCGATTTTTTTATTCATAAAATATTGTTAAAGAAAATGAGAAATTTTCATAGGAGGAAAAATGAAAGCTCTCATTCTAGCTCTCGTAATAATCACAATGTGTTGTGGTTATGTATTTGGTGTGGATCATATATTCACACTTCCGATTCAGGGAAATTTCACAATTACTTCTGGTTGGCAATATCCACCTAATTATGGTAATGGCTATAATTATGGAATTGATTATTCTGCCATAGAAGGAACCAAAATTCTTGCAGCCTATGGTGGACAAGTTGTCGAAGTTCAAGAAAGTATTCCCGATGGAACGGGAACAGACTATGGAAATTACATTGTAATTAATCATGGAAATGGTCACAGAACAAAATATGCGCATATGTTATATAACAGCGCAAATGTTTCTGTGGGAGAATGTGTTTATCAAGGTAAATTTATTGGTAGAGTTGGTGATACGGGAAATTCTACTGGACCACATCTTCATTTTGAGGACTGGTATAATGATATGCGAATTGATACTTATGGTTGGTATAGTAATGATGTCTTACTATATCAAAACGGTTGCAATCCAAATGAATATTATTTTGTTTCTAATCCACCAACTCTTCCTGGTGTAGCAATGTCACAATCAAGAATTCTTCCGGATGATTTATTGGTTCATTTAACTGGAACTGGTAATTACTACTTAATACAAGATGGTGTTATGAAGCAATTTCCAAGTGAAACCCCATTCTATACATGGGGATTTGATTGGAGTCATGCAGTTTCAATAACCCAGGAGGAATTCAATTCATTTTCAACAGGACAAAATGTTAATCCAAAAGTAGGAACTTGTGTTTATGATGAGAATTCTCAAAGATGGGTATTTGATTACACTTCAAATAATTCAACCGTGATTGTAAAAAGAAGAGTGAATAACTGGCAACAATTAGGATACTCTGTTGATGTTTGGATTCCAACAACAAGTTCATATTTATCCCAATTTGCAGAAGGATCCGAACTTATATCTTCAAGTGATTATCCATATGGAACAGTACTTCGATCTGCAAATAACATGAATGAACGATATGTCATTAAACGTGGAGTTGAGGTTTCTTCTTCTTATACAGGACAAAAGGTTCTATTGCGATTGCTTTCTGATAATGTTTATGCAATTAATTATTATCATCCAAATTTTAATATCATAGCCACTCAAGCGGTTTTAAATTATTATCAAATAGCACCATTTGTGAGTTATGAAAAAATTATGGATGGAAAATTAATTTCAGGATCTGGTCCAGCATGTTATTACATAGAAAATGGATTGCGTCGTCTTATTACAGATGAAGTAACTTTTAACACATATGGATTTAATTTTGCTAATGTTTATGAAGTAACAGATAGTGATGTAAATTCATTTCAATCAGGAGATAATATTCAGTATTTTGCAGGTGGTGGAACAGAAAATTATCAAGGTGGAGTCCTTGAAGATGGCGGATTTGATTCCGGAACCTGTAATTATTGGCTTTTTAATGATAGTAGAGATAATGCGAGTTTTGATATGACAACTGGTGATTGTATTGATGGACTTTTTAAAGCAGAAATTGATATTGGTGATTCAGGAATGTTTTACGAAGAAGAATTAATGCAACTTGTATCAGTTCAAGCCGGAAGAACGTATAATTTATCTTTCTATGCAAAAGCCAGTCCAATATCAGGAATAAAAGTTTGTCTTCAAAACAATAGTGATCCGTGGAATAATTACGGTTTATGGAAAGAAATAAATCTTAGTTCCATGTGGACAAAATATCAATATATTTTTCAGGCAAATGTGACTGATGAATTGGCGCGTCTTGATTTCATGCTTGGCGAGTGCGCTGGATATAAATATTTTGATAATATTGTCTTTGAGGAAGTGACAAACATTATACCACCAGAAAATAATTTCATTGCAAATTCTGATTTTGAATTAGGACATTTTGCTCCTTTTTCAGTGGGAGATTTAAATTCCACAGCAAGTTATTATGTGGATGAATCTGTTTACCACGATGGAACTTATTCAATGTTTATTGATCCAAACCAAAATGGTTTGCACTATGAAGTTCAACTTTATCAGAATGTTGATATTTCTTCTAGTACACAATATACTTTGTCTTTTTGGGCAAAGGCACAATCTCAAAGAGATATTCAGGTAGAGCTTTATAATGATAATTCTCCATGGAATAATTTTGGCCTTTGGCAAGTTGTAAATGTTACTACTCAGTGGCAGAATTATTCTGTAAATTTCACAGCCACAAGTTCTGGTACAGCACGTATTTCCTGGAATTTGGGAGAACAGGATATCCAAATATGGTTTGATGATATAAGCTTGTCCTTAACTCAACAATCATTTGTAAATGTATTTGATAATAAATTCAAAATATATCCCAATCCATTTAATTCAATTGCAAGTATTAGTTTTGAAACAGAAAAGGATTCGGATGTTGAAGTTCATATTTACAATGTAAAAGGACAGCTTGTTCGCACTCTAATCTCTTCTAAATTAAAGTCAGGTAAAAACACAATAAACTGGGATTCGAAAGACAATTCTGGAAATATTTGTTCAAGTGGTGTATATATATGCCGTATAAAAACAAATGATTTCTCAGTAAGTAAAAAAATAATTTTCAGTAAATGAAAATTCGAGCTCTCTGAATATAATTTTCAGGGAGCTTTTTCTTTTTCTCGCCCTGCCCGTATGGGTTTTGCAATGCAACACCCGTACATTTTGGGCAGGGCGGGAAATAGATGTATTTTCTATAAATTATTGATATAATTAAATCATGATAATTAACCCCGTAAATGAACTAAATATAAATTTATGAAAAAAATTATACAAAAATTATTTTGGCTCATTGCTTTTATTGTAGTAAGTTTTATTTTTCAATTTACAGATGTTAATTTTGATTCTGAAAATATTTCACATGTTTTGATTTTATGTGTTGTATTTACAGGCGGTGTTATTTGGGTATTGATAGCTTTAAATAAAAAAGAAATTCCCAACGAAATCAAATCACCAGAAAAATATGTAAACCTTGGAACTGGGATTGACTGGTTTAAACAATATGAAGAAAGCAAAAAACAAACACTAAGTGATTTTTTTAATCTTCGCAAAGAAAATAAGATTAAAATAAAGGCGGTAATTTCAAAAACAGGTTTTTATCAAACAAAAGAGGGTAAACGTTGGACTGTTATTGCCAAATATTTTCAACATTTTAATAAAAATGATAAAAAAGAATATACTTTTTATTGTCCGGGATTTGATTATGACCCAATTAATGATTTTCAAGAAGGGGACTCAATTACTGTATGGGTAGATAAAAATGACTATTCTAAATATGATATAAAAGCTTATTAATAAAACATATTATGAAAAACAAAATTTTAATCATTTTCCTATTTATTTTCACAGTTGCAATACCTGCGAATTGTTTTGCTTTAGAGAAAAAAGAAAATTATATTGACTTTACCTCTTGGTATAAGGAAAAAACAGGAAAAGATATTCCATTTCAATCAGCTTCTGTTATTGAGTACGAAACACTAAACCCACTTTATTATCACAGAGAAGAATTACAAATACAGAGCGCAAGTTTAATGAAACTAATAACTGCAAGTGAATTTGTAAAACATTTTCCACTTTGGAATAAAACTTATAATTTAACTTGGCAAGATAGTGAGGGAGATCTTCGTGGATTTGTAGGGCCTAAAGATTCTTTTGTAACTCTAAAATTAAAATCAACTGAAAGAATAAAAATAAAAGATATTTTTGCAAGCACACTAATAGCTTCAGCAAATAATTGTGCAAATAAATTATCAAAAATTACAGAAATTTCAAAAACTCAATTTTTAGAAAATATGAGAAAATTAGCAAGTGATTGGGGACTTACAAAAACCATTGTTGATGATCCATCGGGACTTTCTATGAAAAATTTAACAAGCGCAAGAGACATGGCGATAATATCGTGTCATGCTTTTAGTAATGAAACAATTTCTGAATATGCAAAAAAACCACAATATACTTTTACAACAAGAGAGGGAAGACAAATAAATTTAAAGCATACTGTATATGATTTGAGAAATAATCCTCAAAATTATTTTGGTGCAAAAACTGGATTTTTAAATGAAACAAGATTTCATGTCACAGCAGGATATATTACACCAATGAAGAAAAAACTTTGTGTTGCAGTTTTGTCGGTTGATAAAAGAAATGATTGTGAAGATGCAATTGTGAAGATGGGCGAGTGGGTTGATGAAATGTACAAATAATTTGTTCCATTTGCCATTAGCTAAGGCCGAATGGAAATAAAAAAATAGTGTTTTTTCAAAAATACTATTTTTATTTCATGCTAATTCTTATTTCGTAGAGCTACTATTGGATCAAGTTCTGCGGCTTTTTTTGCAGGGAAAACTCCAAATATTAAACCAGAAGAAACTGCAAAAATTAAAGATACAAAAAGAGCATAAATTGGCATTTTAAAGCTCCAGGAGAGTCCATAAGCATTTGCTCCCCAAGTTATTAGTAATGATAGTAAAATACCCAAAATAATGCCTAAAATTGCCCCCAGAATTGATATTATTACTGCTTCCATGAGAAATTGCCACATAATATCTTTGTATTTTGCACCAATTGCTTTTCTAAGCCCAATTTCAAATGTTCTCTCACTTACAACAACATACATTATATTCATAATTCCTACACCACCCACAACAAGAGAAACCATTACAATTGCAAGAAGTAGGGCGGTGATATATTTTGTAATATCATTTGCTGTTTTCATCATTTCTTCCATTGTCACAACAGCAAAATCATCTACGCCCGCTATGTCAAGAGGATTATCTATATCATGATTTTCTCTTAAAATAATTTTCATTTCTTTTGCTGTAGTATCTGCAATTTCTGGATTTTTTAATTTGTGTATAGCATACATTAAATAATCTATTCCCATAACTTTTTTCTGAAGAGTTTGTACAGGAAGATATATATAACTATCAAAATCCATTCCCATAACAGCTCCTTTTTCTTTCATTGTACCTATGACTCTGTATTTTGATTTTCCTAAATTTATGTAATTTCCTATTGCATCCGAATCACCGAACAAAGTTTCTTTCATTTTTGATCCAAGTACAACAACTTTTGCAAGTGACTCATCTTCTGCATCAGTAAAAAATCTACCTTCATCTATTTCGCTTTTATCAATATTTATAAAATCAGCACCAACCCCCCAGAGAGATGCTTTTTTTCTTTTATTTCCATAAGTTGCAAGTTCCTGACCCATTAGAGAACCATAACCGCCATCTATATTTGATAATTTATTTATGTCTCCTACATCTTTTAATGTTAATGTTGTTATCTGAACACCTTGAGCCATACTCATTGCTGATTGAGTGTTTGCTTCTGCACCTACTTTGTTTTTTCCTACTGGAACTCTTATTTCAGTTTCAATAACATCTGTGCCAAAAGCTTCAATTTGTTTTACAATTAAATCTTTAATACCCTCTCCAGCTGAAAAAACAACAACAATGCTCATCACCCCAATTACCATACCTAAAACAGTTAGAAGCGTTCTTCCTTTATTTGCTTTCATTGATTGAATAGCTAATTTTATTGAATTTTTTATTTCTATCATATTATTCGTATCGTAGTGCTTCAATTGGATCAAGTTTAGAGGCTTTTTTAGCTGGGTATAGTCCAAAAATTATTCCTATGGAACTTGAAACTAATATACCAGCTATTATTGAAAATATTGAAACATGAAATCCCCAATTATAATCAAGCGCTTGTGCTACTACGCTCACAAGCAGAGAAACAAGCACCCCAAATATTATTCCTATAATTCCACCAGAGAGAGTTATTATTGTTGATTCTATTAAAAATTGTACTAAAACATTATTATTTTTTGCACCAATTGCTTTTCTAAGACCTATTTCATTTGTTCGCTCTGTAACATTTACAAGCATTATATTCATAATTCCAATCCCACCTACAACAAGAGAAATTGCTGCCATTGCAGCTAGAAAAAATTTTAAAGCATTCGTAACTGTTTCAACAGCTTCGAGTGCCTCTGCCGGACTTCTGACAGTGAAGTCATCATCTTTTCCCGAACTATCTCTTATATCATGTCTTTCTCGAAGAGTCATTTCAGCATCTTTCATTGCAAGAGGAACATTTTCTTCACTATTAACCTTGGCTCTTATAATTCCTACAGCATCTGAAGAGACAATTAATTTTTGCATTGTTTTTATGGGAATAAAAATTTTATCATCATAATTTTGAAAAGCAACGGTTCCTTTTTCCTCCAGTATTCCTATCACCTCAAAAACTTGTTTTTTAATTTTTATCTTTTGTCCTATGGCATCAGAATTACCAAATAAATCTTCCTTTGCCTGACTTCCTAGAACTGCTACTTTTGCTAAATTACTTTCTTCATCAACTGTAAAAAATCTTCCATTTTCTACATTAAAGTTATTCATTGTTAAATGACCCACATTTGTTCCTGTTATGTCAAAGCTAGAGCTATGAGAACCCCAAGAAACATTTGCATTTGTATTTGAGTACGCTGCAACATTTGTTATATACTGGGAATTTTTTTTCTCAAGAAGCGCTTTTGCGTCTTCGTAGGTTAGAGTTGTTATAACTATTCCCATAACAGAGGCTGGTGGTCCATTTTCTTCTGATTTGCCAGGCATGATACTGATTGTGTCAGTACCAAGTGTTTTAATTTCAGAAAGAATTAAATCTTGTGCACCACTTCCTATTGAAGTAATAATAATAACAGCGGAAACACCAATAATAATTCCAAGCATAGTTAAAAAACTCCTGGTCTTATTACTTAGAAGGGAGTTTAGAGCAAGTCTTGCACATTGTTTGATGAAATCAAGCATAAATTATTTTATTCCGTCTTCATTTTTTGCTACACGTCTTTTCTCAACTTTATAATCCTCAGTTATAAGCCCATCTACTATTTTTATAATTCTATCAGCGTGTTCAGCAGTATAAGTTTCATGAGTTACAAGAATTATTGTGTGTCCTTTATCATTTAATTCTTGTAATATCTCCATTATTTGTTTTCCTGATTTTGAGTCCAAATTTCCAGTTGGTTCATCAGCAAATATTACATCAGGATTATTAACTAGAGCACGAGCAATAGCTACTCTTTGTTTTTCTCCACCGGAAATTTGATTTGTGAAGTGGTGAATTCTATGAGAAAGTCCTACGCTTTCAAGTACTTGCTTTGCTTTTTCACTATGGTTAGTTTTATCGCTCGAATAAATAAGGGGAAGTATTACGTTATCAATTACTTGTGTTTTTGGGAGTAAATGAAATGCTTGAAAAACAAATCCTATTTTTTTGTTTCTTAAATTTGCGAGTTCATCATCATTAAGTTTTGATACGTCTTGGTCTTCAAATAAATAAGTTCCAGTTGTTGGTCTGTCTAAAAGTCCTAAAATATGCATGAGTGTTGATTTTCCACTTCCTGATGGACCCATAATAGAAACAAATTCACCATGCGCTATATTAAAAGATAGTCCATGCAATATTTCAGTGGCTATCTCATCATTGCAATATTCTTTTGTTATGTTTTTTAATTGTATAAGCATTATTTTTTTACAGTTGTTGAGGTTATTATTTCTTGTCCTTCAGATAGACCAGATAATATTTCAACCATTCCATCATCCCCATAAATTCCTGTTTTTACAGAAATTTCTTTTACTTGTTTATTTTCTAGTATTTTAACAAATTTTCCATCTCCATTTTTTTCTACAATAGCACGGGATGGAATAACCAAAACATTTGCCTTATCTTTAGTTGTAATTATTACATTTGCTGTCATTCCTGGTTTTATATTTTCCATTAATTCTTCTGGAATATCAAAAGCTATTTTTATTTTATAATAAATTACATCTTGAATAATTGTTTCAGCTGGATCTATATTGTATACTTTTCCATATAATTTTTCTTCAGATGATAGAGCATCGAGAGTTATTTCTGCTGGGTCATCAATTTTTACTTTTGTGATATCTGACTCAGAAATATCAACCTCAATTTCTAATTTATTTTCTGATAACATTTTAACAACTGATTTTGTGGCCATAACTTGTTCTCCTTTTTTGTATGCTACATCAGTTATAATTCCATCAATAGGTGCTCTTATTATGCTTTTTTCAATTTGATTTTGTATTGACTCTAGACTTGCCTCAGCTTGCCTTACTTGGGCTTGATATAGAGTAATGTCTTGGACTCTTGCAGGAGCTTTTAATTCTTCAAATTGTGCTTTTGCAAGTTGTAGGGCACTATAATATGAATCTACTTTTGATTGAGCCACTGCTATCAATTGACTTCCTGATATTGTTGTCCCGTTATTATTTAGTTCTGTATTATTTAAAGTATCAAGTGCTGTCTGAATAGAGGATAAAGATGTTGATATTGCTGTTTGCTGTGTACTAATGATGGATTTATATGCATCAAGTTCAGTTTGTGTAAATTGATATGAAACAATTGAGTATTCAAGTGTCTGATAACAACTCGTAAGAGTATTAAATGTTAAATTTAGTGAATTTATTGTTTGGTTTAATGCTGATCTTATATCAGTTCTGTTTTTTGTGTTTTTAGCTGTATTTATAGATGATTTAGTATTTAATATAGAAATTTTTGCATCATTATAAGAATTTTTTGTTTTATTTAATGAGTTTATATTTGATGCGCCTAATAGATATTGAGCGTCACTATCATTTAAAATTGTATTTACATTATCAATTGCTATTTGAGCTTTTGAAATATTTGTGTCCATTGAAATAAGAGCATCTGTTTCTGCTTGTTTTGAACTATTAATTACACTTACTCTAACTTCATTTAATTCATTCAATGCTGATTCATATTCTTTTTGTGTTTTATCTACGCTTGTTTGTTTGGTATTTATTTCATATTGCGTTGCTCCATATGTTAGTTTGCTAAGATTTGCTTTTGCAATATCTAGGCTCGCATTAGCATTTTTTGCATTAATTGCTAAATCTCTATAATCTAGTTCTGCTAAAATTTGATTTTCTTTTACTTTATCGCCATTTTTTACAAGAATTTTTGATATTTTTCCTAGATTTTGAAAATTTAGCTCTATCTCATCGGCTGATTTAATGGTTCCTGTTTCACTTACAGTTTGTTTAAGGTCTTTTTTTTGTACTTTTTCAGTATTATAAGTAGTGTCCGATTTTTTAAAAATGATGCTAGATACTATTATAAGTATAATAATAGAGGACGCTATAATTACTATTTTCTTCTTTTTTGTCATATGATTTATTTAATATTTTATTGTTTTATTAATTATATCAATTTTATTAATTTTTTGATAGATTCTTTGTTTTGATAATTTTTTCTATTATTTTAGAATTTAATTTGCAAAAAATTGATAATTCTTTATCTGTTAGACCATCAAATAACGAATACAGATTTTTTAATAATTTGGCTTCTATATAATTTATATGTTTTTTTGTATCTTTGGAAAGTTTTATTTTTACGTTTCTTCTATCAGAAGAGGAGACCCTCCTATTTATATATTTATTTTTTACTAAATTGTTTATAATTTGTGTGGTGGCGCTACTTGTTATTCCCAGTATTTTTGAAATCTCTTTTATTCCTATATTTTCTTCATTTTTTATAAGTTCTAAGACAATAAATTGAGCGTTTGTTATTGGTTTATTTTTACAATAACATAGTGGTTCATTATTCAATATTCGTCTTATTTTATGCATGTTTTCTAATATTTCTTTGATTTGTTTTTTTCTGTTATTTTTCATATTAATATTAATAATATTTAATCTACTTAATATTTTAGCACCTTAACTATTTTTAGTCAAATAAAAAATAAAGAGATGAGTCTCTCTTTATTTTTTATTTGGATTCTTTTGGCGGGATGGAAGGGACTCGAACCCTCGACCTCTTGCGTGACAGGCAAGCGTTCTAACCAACTGAACTACCACCCCAACAAAAGAATCCACGAGGATTCTTATTTTTTAACTTGTTTTACTATTTTTTCAAATATATCTGGATTTTTTTCTGCTATTTCAGAAAGAATTTTTCTATCTAGTTCTATATTTGCCTTTTTTAACATATCTATAAACTTACTATAAGACAAATCATATTTTCTAAGTGCTGCATTGAGTTTTATTAGCCATAAAGATCTCATTGCTCCCTTTTTCTTTCTTCTATCATGAAGTGCATGTTGACCAGCCTTATGAATAGCGGTTTTTGCTGCTCTTATTGTAGATTTTCTTCTCCATTTATATCCTTTTGCTTTTTTTAGTATATTTCTTCTTTTTTTAAGATGAATTACACCTCTTTTTACTCTTGGCATATGATTATTCTTTAATTAAGCACTAAAACAATGCTTAAATATTATAATTTACTTATGTTTTTTAGATAAACCTTTGAAACTTTTATGTCTCTTCTCTTGTTTCTCTTTGCTTTTCCGGTTTCTCCTGCGTTAAAATGGTCCTGAGATTTACTTCTTCTTATAACTTTTCCATTTTTTGTTACCCTTATCCTCTTGGATAATGTTTTATATGTTTTTAATTTTGGCATATATTTTAGTTATAAAGTACTAAGTTATAAAGTATCAAGTCATGCTATTTTCATAGCTTTTAGCTTTATAACTCTTAACTTTCTTATTTAGATTTTATTATCATTGATAGCTTTCCAGCCATATAATTTAGGTCTTGTTCTACTACGATATTATCTATTATTTCAGACAAAAACTCATTTACCACATCTTTTGCCTTATTTACGTACTGTTTTTCTCTGCCTCTTAGCATCAATTCTATACGAACTTTATCTTTTTGGGCTAAAAATTTCTTTGCTTGCTTTCTTTTTACTTCCAAATCATGTTTTCCTATTGTTAAAGATAGTCTTATGCCCTTTATTTCAACCTTTTTGGGTTTATTAGTCTTCTGTTTTTTTGATATATTATATTGAAATTGTCCAAAATCTCCTATTTTGCATACTGGAGGGTTTGTATTTGGGGAAACTTCAATTAGATCAAATCCCATTTCTTGTGCTTTTGTAATAGCGGAATATGTATCCATTATTCCTAGTTTTTCTCCATCGGAACCTATTACAAATACCTTGTCTATCCTTATTTGGTTATTAATTCTGTATTTTTTAGAATTATTGGTATTTCTATTGTTAGAAAATTTGTTTATATATTTCTTGGTTAATTATTAGGTCATATTCATTATATCAAAGATTTTAACTTTTTAATAATGGTGGAGATGAGGGGACTTAAACCCCTGTCTGCCTAAGAATCCATTCTTTATCTACAAGCTTATCTTATTTTGAAATTTCTATAAATAACTAGAAATAAGAAAAATATTATTTATATATTCCATTGGTTTTCATTATGACACATGGAAATTGTCATAATATAACTCGAAAATATGACACCCTCGTAAACCCCCATCGAGTATGAAAGTAGAGGATGGCTTAATTTTTAAAAAAGATTAAGCAATTGAAAAGTTGAAAGCTGGACCATTGAAGGCAACTTTAACTTTTTCTATAAATGATTTGACATTTATTGTTTAGCGTTTTTTACAAGTTTCGCAAAACTTGGCTTGCCAAAGAACAAATTTTTTATGCATCAAATTTATGCATCCCCATAAAAAAATTATACAATTTTATCTGTATAATTTATAGGATTAGTATACAGCAATTTTTTGTGTTTGTCAATTCTTTATAGATAAATATTTTATTAGATTATTTAAAAATAGAGGAGTGTCTTTTTAAGAAAAAAATGCAAAACCTATTTTTTAGGTATTAAGGTTTTTTATGTTTTTAAGAATTTTGAAGATAAGAATTTTGTAAATTTTTAGCTATTTTTAATTGAACACAAAATTTGTACAAAGTCTGTTTTTTAAAATTTTTGAAATTAATTTTTTTATATAGCCAATAATTTTTTATAAGAAAATATTTTTAAAAAATTCTGAAATATGTTCAGAATGAAAATAGAAAAATTTAAGTAAAAATTTTAAGTATGAAGTTTATAATTTTTTTGTAAATCTTTTTTGGTTTCTCTTTTTTTAATTGCTTCTCTTTTTTCAAATTTTTTCTTTCCGCGGACAACAACAACTTCAACTTTTATAAAATTATTTTTCGTATAAATTTTTTTAGGAATAGCAGTGTAAGATTTTTCTTTTAAAAGAGAATTTAATTTTTGAATTTCTTTTTTGTTTAGTAATAATTTTATTTCACGATTTATTTTATGCTTGATTAAATTTATATTAGATTTTTTGTAAATAGAAATTTTAAAGTTATAAAGAAAAACCTCAAGATCTTTAGAAAATTTAACATATGAATCTTTCATATCGAAATTAGAATTTTTTATTGACTTAACCTCGTCTCCAAACAAAACTAAACCAGCATCAAATTTTTCTTTGATCTCATATTCATAGTCGACCTTTTTATTTACACTTATTAATTTTTCCATATCACATTTTTGCTTATTTATAATTTCAGTATAGCTCTTTTAGGTAAAATTAGGAAGTTCAATTAGCACAAATTTGATTTAGAATTTTGCAATATCGGATCCCATATTTTTGGACTATTTTTGATCTAAATATGATCTGAAAGATCAACTAAAATTTGACTACTATACATATAAAATCTTTTAGGTTATAAAATATGTAATTTTTTATCAAAAAAACATATATTTTTGTATAAAATTATTTTTAGAACAGATAATTCACCCGATATCACTTTAGCCTTTATTTAAGCCACAAAAATAATATATCGGATAAAAAAAATAATATATCGGATAATAACTATTGTATATATCGGATAAAGTCATTATAATTATATATATAATATAGAAGCTGAAAAACAATAAAATCAAAATAACAAAAATAAAATAGAATATTAGCTTGTCAATATGAACGAACAAAATAAAAACCAAAACGCAGTATATATTACTTTGTCGGAGGCAACAAAGTATTGTTCATATTCACAAGAATATTTATCTCTTCGTGCAAGACAAGGAAAATTAAAATCTATAAAAATTGGTAGAAATTGGAAAACCACAAAAGAGTGGGTAGAGGAATATGAGAAAGAAAATTTAGTAGAAGAATATCCAAATAAACAATTAGTCGAGGAAGAAATTTATATACCACTTTCTGAAGCAATAAAGTATTGTTCATATTCACAAGAATATTTATCTCTTCGTGCAAGACAAGGAAAATTAAAGGCAAAGAAAATTGATGGAACTTGGTTTACAAAAAAAAGTTATTTGAAAGAATACGAAGAAAAAAACAATGAGATAAATTTTCAAATTCAATACGGAGATATTTCTCTTAATAAGAAACCAAATTTATCAGATAGACTTTTGACAGAGTTTAAACTTTTTAATGAAGAAAAATTTACAGAAGGTTTTTATAATGTCGTTGACATGATTAAAAATTTTAGTTTCTCATTGTTTTCATTTTTTAGATCTTTAAATTTCAAAAAACATTCAAATATAAAATCTCCGAAATTTGAACTTCAGAGAAGGTACTCGCTTAATCAATTAGTGAGATCTGTAAATTTTTTAGTTGTAACTTTTTTATTAATTTTAACAACAAGAATTTTTGTTCCACTCGCCTTTGGTGTTTATAGAGAAAATCAAAATAGCATAGAAAGAATTTTGTCTCTTTCTTCAGAGAAAATTTTTAATACTCATGAATATGAAATTTTAAATATCAAAAATGAACTATCTGATTTAGGAAAATTTATTGCTGATGAATATAAAAATATTCCACATGAATTTCAAGTAGCCTATAATGAAATTTCATATAGAGTAAATTCATTTAAACTTTTAGGAGACAACCAATTAAATAATTTTAATTTATTAAATTATGATAAAAATAATTATGATAAATTAGCTTATTCTATCTCTGACATTTTATCTTCTTTTGATGTGGCAAGATCATTGGATGAAAAAGAAAACTATTATATAGAAAACAATTTACCACATAAAACTCTCGGTACAAAAGTTTTTGGTGTAAGTGAATTAACTAGTAGCGTTTCTTCAAAAAAAACATTTTCACAAAAAATTATTAGTTTTATTGTTTCTTTAAATAAATACAGGGATTATCCGGAATATATATCAGAAAACTTTGCCCATAAATTTGTATCAACAAGCTCAATTTTTTGGGATGGTGTTATTCAGTTTATAAAAGATGTTGCTGGAACACAGGAAATAAAGTATGTGTATCTTGGCAATATGACAGGTACTTCAACTCCAATTATTCAAAACTACTATACAATCAACGGAGAAACAAAAGTTTTACAAAATACAATTATAGTGAAAGGTGAAAAGGGTGAGGCTGGAGAAAAAGGTGAAAAGGGTGAGGCTGGAGAAAAAGGTGAAAAGGGAAGTGATGGAAGTTTCACAAGTGGTGTTTATAATTTTGTTGGTGGCGGAACTACGATAGTTCAAAATGGGGCGTCTTTATCTGATAATAATACATGGACAGGAATAAATACTTTTGTCGGTCTTGTAAACTTATCATCAGATCTATCTTCTTCTGGAGATGTAATCGTAACTGGAGATTCTTCATTTGCAACAACAACAGCAACAGGACTTACATTATCAGACAATGGACTAATTATTTCATCATCAACTCCAGCTGTAACAGTAGATACTTTATACAATTTGGGCGGGGATCTTTATTGGAATGGTTCTGTTGTTGGATCTGGAACATTAGCAGATGGAAATGTAAGTGGAGATATGCTTTATTGGTCTGGCTCCTCATGGACACCAACATCAACATTATCTATTTCTGATACAAAAATTACACTTGCAAAAGATTTAGAGGTTTCTGGTAATTCCACTATAACCGGTAATTTTAATATTTCAGGTGTTTCTACTTTAGCAACAACAACAGTATTGGGATTAACTGCAACAAATAATGGAGTCACACTTTCAGAATCAACACCAGCATCAACAACAAATACACTTTACAATATTGGTGGTTCATTATATTGGAATGGTATGGCCATAGGATCTAGTGGTTTGGAGTCAGATCCTATATGGACTGCTGCATCAACATCATATGCACTACTTGCTGGTGCTAACTTTACAGGAGATATATCAGTAGGAGGATTTGCAACAATAACAGCAG
>CAYLQO010000004.1:0-47561 GCA_964386425.1 uncultured Gammaproteobacteria bacterium
TCTTTTTTATGAAGCACTAGCGACAGAAAGAGATAATGATTTTTATAGTCGTTTTGATTGTAAAATTCCATTTTTAAATGGTGGACTTTTTGATCCAATTAATAATTACGATTGGGTTAATACTATAATAAATTTACCAAATGAACTTTTTTCTAACGATATAAAAAACTTAAAAACTGGTGATATTGGAACTGGAATATTGGACATTTTTGATCGTTATAATTTTACAGTTAAAGAAGATGAACCACTTGAGAAAGAAGTAGCAGTTGACCCAGAGATGCTCGGCAAGGTTTTTGAAAATTTATTAGAAATAAAAGATAGAAAATCAAAAGGTGCATACTATACACCTCGTGAAATAGTTAGTTATATGTGTGAACAGAGTTTGATTAATTATCTTGCAACAAAATTTGAAAATAAGATTTTAAAAGAGGATATTGAAAAATTAACAAAAATTAGTGAAAGTATGATTGAATATGAAGCAATTTCTGCAATTAAAGAAAATGAGAAAGAATATATGGGTAAATATAGAACATTATTACCAAAAACAATAAAACAATTTGTCAAAGAAATAGACGAGGCATTAATTAATGTAAAAATTTGTGATCCAGCAATAGGCTCAGGTGCATTTCCTGTTTGTATGATGGGTATAATTGTTAAAATCCGCACTCTGCTATCAATTTATATAAATGATAAAAATCGCACAATTTATAATTTTAAAATGAGTTGTATTCAAAATTCTTTATACGGAGTTGATATAGAGCTAGGGGCTGTGGAAATAGCAAAGCTTCGTCTGTGGTTATCATTAATAGTTGATGAGGATGATATAAAACAGATTAAGCCACTACCAAATCTTGATTATAAAATAATGCAAGGTAATAGTTTGCTAGAAGAATACGATGGAATTAGATTATTTGATGAAAATTTATTATTAACAAAATCAAAAAATGAAGTTACAAACGAAATTAAGGAAATAGATCTAAAAATTAAAGAAATAGACACACAAAGATTAAAATTTTATGAAAAGAATCCTAAATGGATGAAAAAAATAAACATTGAGAAACCAGCAGATTTGTTGTTGCTAGAAAATAATAGAAAAAATTTTGAGATGCAAAAAATATCATTAATGAAAAATTTGAATAGCTTTAATATACAAAGTGTTCAAAAGGACCTAGGTTTTCAACAAAAAAGTATAAATTCTATTACGCTTGGAGAAGAATTAAAGAATTTACATAAAAAATTCTTTGAAACAACTCAAAAAACACAAAAAGATATAATAAGAAAAGATATTGAAACATTAGAATGGAGTCTTATTGAAGAAACATTAAAAGAAAATAACAAAGTTGATAGTATCAAAAAAATTCAAGAATTGAAAAGATCAAATATAAAACCATTTTTTTTATGGAAACTTAATTTTTCTGAAGTATTTCAAAAAAATTATGGTTTTGATATTGTTATTGCAAACCCTCCATACATTTCCATGAAAAAATTTCCAAAGGATGTATTATCAAGAAAATATAAAGAGGCTTTATTGAATAACTATGAAACTTTTACATCAAAATCAGATATCTATTGTTGTTTTTTTGAATTAGTCTTGGGTGGAGGCACAATTAAGCCATTATTAAAGAAAGATGGTATTTTATGTTATATTTGTTCTTCAACTTTCTTTTGTGAGTCAAGTTTTCAGAAATTAAGAGATTTAATTTTAATTAAAAAAATTATATCATTATCAACTCCTAAAAATGATATTTTTGAAACTGCACTAGTAAATACTGCTGTAATTGTAATTAAAAATAATACAACTAATGATAATTTCATTAAACTCTTTGAAGTAGATGTTTCAAAAAGAATGGTAGAAACCGGATTAATGAATCAAAGTATACTACAAAAAATTGGTATTTTTTTAAAAACCAATAACCAAATCGTATTAAAAATATTTGAGAAGTTTGGAATTTTAAATAACAAAATAGAATCACAAAAACTTGAAAAAATTTTGACAATTAATAACGGTATCGCAACTGCAGACAACGATTTATGGCTGTATGAAAAAGGTAGACATTTAAATGAAGAAAATTGGCTTAAAAGAGCAGAATTTAATGGCAATAAGAATGTTAAGGATTTTTATCGTGGTGAAACAATAGAGCGTTGGTTTGTCTCTGATCCGACTGCAAAAATAAACTATATCCCAGAAATTATGAAGTCTCATAAATCCACAGCAAGACCAAAAACAGCAGATTTTTTTGAGACAAAAAAGTTGGTATCACAGTTAGTTGGAAATAATTTAAAGGTTGCTTTTGATGATGTGGGGAGGTATTTTGATATAAACGTTAATTTGATTTATTTAAATTCAAAACTTTATAATATTAAATTTATATTATGTTTTTTAAATTCAAAATTATTTAATTTTGTGTTAAATAATTTTAGAAGTAATATTAGTTTAACTCTAACTTTAATTTATAAAATGCCAATTAAAAAAATTTCAATATCTCAACAAAAACCATTTATAAGTTTAGTTAATCAAATACTAAATATTACTAGAACTAAAGATTATCTTTTAAATACAGAAAAACAAAAGGAAGTCAAAAAAATTGAACACAAAATAAACGAATTATTTTATGAGCTTTATGATTTAGGCCTAAAAGAAATTGAAATTGTAGAAAATTCAAGTAAATAATTTATGAATTATAGAGAATATGAAATATGGCATGATGAAAGTAAAGAAGGTGGGTATCATCATGGTATATTATTAATACCAATAGACAAAAAATTTGAAATACTAAATTTTCTTAAAAAAATTAGAGATGAATACGGATTTTCTCATTCACAAAAAATAAAATTTGCAGGTTCATTAAAAAAATCTATAAATAGAAGATGTATATCAAATCAACTATCCCTTTTTTCTCATATAATTAAAAGTCAAAAAATTAAAGATGACAATTTGATAACTAGATTATGTAATCCGACTGAAAAAAATAGATATACTAAAGAATATTCTCATTTTTTAGAAATTAGTGGATTATTTGATTGTAGATTTGGATTATTAAAAATTGAGGATAATTTTAAAGCGCTGCATTTTAATAACTATGCAAAGAAAGTAGAAAAAACATTTAATTTTATTTTAAAAGCATGCTGTCACGGAATGTTTAGTAAAAATAATCCAATAGAAATAACAAAATTTTATTTTGATGGTGATGAACATCATGGTGGTAAAATTGACTTGTCAAATATAATAAATGGGAATTTTAGGGATTATATAAAAATAGATAATTATATTGATATAGATTCTAGACATAGGGATGAGAGAAATGATGAAACAGCTATTATAATTGATTTTGTTGATGTTATTGTGGGTGCCTGGAGACATAAATTAAATAATGAGAGCGACAAAATGGATATTTTGAAACCTATCTCAGAAATTTATGATAGATTAGTTAATAATATGATTTTTTTGAACAAAAATTCAAAATGGTATAAGTCAATCTCTCTTTCAGAGTTCAAAATTAAAGATGATCAAATTTGTTTTCCAGATATTTTTAATAATCCTAATCAGGAAAAATTATTTTAATTTTAATAATAAACTCAAAAATTTTAAACAAAGTTATATGAAATCTAAAAAACTATTATATTTAATTCCATTAATACTATTCGGTATTTTTGTATTTATCTATGGCGGATATGATGATAGTCCCGGCGCACAAGGATTGGGATTATTGTTCGTGATTATTGGAATTGTAGGGATAGTGAAAAAGAGAAAGAAAAATAAATAAATTATTTGTTATTGTTTCTATCGCAATCCCAATTTCTGGGGTTGTTTTTTATATATTCACGGATATTCCATAATGATTCCTGTGTTCGTATGATGTGATCATAAAATGATTTCTGCCAATGAAAATATATTGTGCGATTTACCATGTTGATTTTTTTGGATGATTGCATTTTGAATCGTCCAATTATTTTTGATAATAACATTTGACGTCGTTGTTTTGTGTTGGGCGTTTCGCGACGCACCCGTTGGGGTGGTTCGCGTAGAGACGATTCATGAATCGTCTCTACAGATACGTCGCGAACCACACCAACGCGAACCGCCCGTATGATTTGTATTATCCCATGGAAATGATTCGGCATTATTATGTATGAATCCAAAATGCAATTTTTATAATGATTTGGTAAATCACGCCAACAATATTTCACAATATATCCCAATTCATTTAAAATCATTTTTCCATCAACAATTTCACCAAAACAATCAACCATATTCTTTGTGCATATTGTAACAAAATAAAAACCAGGATCAGAATAATCCCAGTATTTCAATCTAGTTGATTCAATTCTATATTTATTTTTAAACAAAATAAGGCCCTTGTTCATAAATTTGCTTTTCTATTTGTATATTATTATTTCTAATTTATATGTCAATATATCCCGTGAGATAACAGTATCTCACGGGATATAGTCAAAATCAGGTATTTATTATAATATTAATTCATGACTAAATTAAGGAACAAAATATCTAAATTTCCAAAAAAACCAGGTGTGTATTTTTTTATTGATAAGAATAAACATATTCTTTATGTTGGTCGTGCAACATCTCTAAAAAATAGAGTTTCTCAGTACTTTCAAAAAAATATTGACGAACGAATTGCTGAAATGGTATCACTCGCACATAATATTAAATTCATTGAAACAGAAAATTTATTAGAAGCAATCATATTGGAGGCAAAAAATATCAAGAAATATTGGCCAAAGTACAATATCAAAGACAAAGACAATAGATCATTTATTTACATTGCAATTGATAAAAATAGTGATTATCCAAAAGTGAAATTAATAAGACAGCGTGAATTAGACAAATTTCCTATAAATAAATTTTCTGTTTTTGGTCCTTATCAATCACTTTATCTAATTCAAAATGCGCTAAAAATTATTAGACGCATATTTCCATATAGCACTTGTGTTCCAAATAATGGAAAACCTTGTTTTGATTATCAAATAGGATTATGTCCAGGAACTTGCATAGGAGAAATATCAAAGACAGATTATAAAAAAAATATTTCTAATATTATTTTATTTTTGAGTGGTGAAAAAACACGACTCTTAAAAAAATTAATGAAAGAAGATCCAGAAAAAGCAAAATTTTTAAAACATATTCAAGATGTATCATTGTTAACTAATGAAGACGATATTAATTTGAAAATAAATAGAATAGAAGGTTATGATATTTCACATTTTGCTGGAAAAGAATCATATGGTTCTATGGTAGTTTTTGAAAATGGCGAAGCAAACAAAAATGAGTACAGAATGTTTAAAATAAAAAATGCACCAGCCGGAGATGATGAAAGAGCTCTTGAAGAAGTTATTTCAAGAAGATTGAATCATCAAGAATGGCAAAAACCTGACTTAATAATGATAGACGGTGGAAAACCACAAGTTGATTATATAAGTAAATTGTTTAGAAAAATAAATATAAATATTCCAATTGTTGGAATTTCTAAATATGATAATGATAGATTAGTATATGGCACGGGAATGATTAAAAGTATAAAAGAATTGTGTGAAAACATTAAACCAACACTTTTAAAAACCCGCGAAGAAGCACATAGATTTGCAAATAGGGGAAGAAAAATGAATTTTAGAAAAAGAAAATAAAAAGGAGCGTGAAGCTCCTTTATTCAATGACAAAATGTTTATTATTGAAATACCTGTTTAAGTATTTCAAATTGATTTTGAAGCTTTAAAACCGCTTCATCGAAAAAATCCTTGTCCAAATTTCCACCCAATTGTAAATGAGAGTCTAATCCCTTGATGAAAAGATAGTAACATTCATGGTGGAAATCTGTTCTTTTCAAATATCTAAACTTGATGAATTTAGTTATCTGATAGATTTTATAGAGAACCCTGAAACTCTCCTCATCATAAATGCGACCACTTAAAGGTTTATCTGGTTTGTTTTTTCTGTTACTAGTTTGATGTTTAAGACAAATACTAACATAGTTTTTTCCGATTGCCTTAAAAATGAGTAGTACGTAATCATTTTTACTAACATAATCTTGTATTTGCTTCATATTAAGAATTTTCATTTTTCCTCCATATATTTGATATATTATAATACTTTTTTAATAAATTGCAATACAAATATTGACCAAAATGATTTTTTTGTATATAATTATGAAACAAAATTATATGGAGGAAACAATGCCAAAAGAAAAAAAGTGGAATTATCTATGGGACAAACTCATAGAACATGCCGTTAAAGCGACAAGCAAATATCAAAAAAAGGATATGGCTTACAAACGGCATGTTTCTCACATTCCTATTATTATTGAAGAAATAAGGGACATGAGAATATCCTAATTTTCAATAAATATGAATACGGCAGGATTTTCGGATCCTGCTTTTTATTTATATTGACAAAATATTATGGGTGGAGTATTAATAAATATTAAACTAAAAATAAAAGGGGGAATCATGCCAAATTATGAGTTTGCAATGGGGCATTACTATATGTTTATTTTTGTACATGGTCCATTGGGTGAATGTGCTATAGTGGAAACGCCCACAAAAATTACAGAAGAGGAGCTTCTGTTTCATTTTCTACTCGGTTTGAAATCAGAAGCAGAATATGTAAAAAAGGAAAACATTCTTGCTGTTGGTGATTATGAAAACGGAACAGTTGAAATTCTCGGATGGTCTGGTAAATACACAATTTTAAATCAGAAACTGTTCAATAAGTATATTAATTCCGGAATAATAAAATTAAAGGAGAAATCATGAGTTGCACATCTTTTAATATGTCATTATTTGTTGATACAAAAAATGGCAAGAAAAAAACCCATCTAAAGAGAGGAGACAGGATAGCTCTTTATTTGAGTTATCCTGGTGGCCTAGCAATTTCCATTACAAGGCCTCGTAAATTTTTTGTCAGTCAAATCTGGTTTAGTGGCAAAAAAACTGAAGCAGATTTGGACAAATCGGGCCTAGAGACGGATTTAGACGATAAATTTATCATTAATTGTAATCTTTTAGAGCTGTTTAATCTAGTAACAGCAATAACCGATCTTCGATTAATGGAAGTTGAAAAAAGAGAAAACTTAACACTGTTTCAATTGATTTAGGAGGTAAACAATGGAACGCTGGTTTACTCAAGGAAACTATTACATGTTTGGTTTTAGATACAGTAGCGAAGAGCCAATTAGAGTAATAGTCGCCAGACCTAAAATCATAAAAGAAGATGAGATTTTGTTCAGCTTTTTGCTTGGTCATTCTTCTTTTGAAACACCCATCAAAAAAACAGACATAATAGCAGTTGAAGATCGTGATGGAGAAGTTCAAATCATGGAGTGGTCAAGAAAATACAACATTCTCAACAAAGAACTCTTTGATAAGTACGTTGCTGATCAAATAATTCATCTCAAGCGGGAATAAACCCCCGCTTTTTTATTTATTTATACTATTGACAAAAGTTAATTTTTAGTATAATGTATAGTCAATAAATGATAAGGAGGACTCATGTCCGCATTAAAAACATTACTTACGGAACTCCAGGGAGAGATTGATAAAATCACTCCCGAGGAAGTTCAAGGCTTCAAAATCTCAGCAATTAGGGATGAAAAACCTATTGCCCAGATGGATGATGAAGACCTGAAGAAGCTCTGGGTGCTGATTCACAAGAAAAAGCTTGCACTCAGAGCCAGGCTTGTGGAAATCAAAGCCCAAATCGATCAGACTGACTCCAGGAAAGAAGAAGAAGCTTTAAACCTGGAAGCTGAAAAGGAAATGGAAGCCAAGCCACTCATCGAAGCATTCGAAGAAGTATTCTGGTTTCTTATCCGGAAAAAGTACAACGCCCACCAGGGAACCATCGGAATACGACAGGGTTGGGTCATAGTCAAGTCATTCAACCCCGGAAAATGTCTTTTTGAATTATTCAAAGAGCTCGGAGAAGTGCTCAACTAAATCGACAGGTTTTCTATCAGCCCCTTCGCAGATGCGTAGGGGCCTTTTTATTTTATGATATAATTATATTATGTTAGATCAAATTTTATCATTTATATTTTTGTATAAATACTTTGCATTGTTTACAATTTGTTTCTTTGCATCGCTTACAAACCTTTTACCAGCCAGCGCATCTTTAATTGCATCTGGTTCTTTAATTGCAAAAGGATACTTTAATTATTATCAAGTTTTTTTATTCGCCTATTTAGGTGCAGTGCTTGGTGATATAGCACTTTATGTTTTATCTTATTATTTCAGCAAGGAAATTCTAATTCGTTTTGGATTTAGAAGACTTATAAACTCACGCACATTTATTAAAGCAGAAAAACTTTTCGAAAAAAACGCGGGAAAAACTATCTTTATAAGTAGATTTTTTCTTAGCACATTTGGACCTGTTATAAATTTAATCTCAGGATTTGCAAAAGTAAACTATAAAAAATTTATTCTTTATGACGTACTAGGCGAAGCAATATATGTTTTTTTGTATACTGGTATGGGATATTTATTTATGAATAATTGGAAACACATATTAAAGATTATAGACTATATAAATAATATTTTTATAATAATTATTTTACTTTTCATTGTTATTTATATATATAAAAAGAAAATTATAGAAATGTTAAAAAATATTTTTTAACATGAAAATGTGATATAATTATTTTATAATAATTAATATAAATATATGGAACAAATAGTATTAACACAATCCCAATTAACAATGGTGATTCTTATATCTTTATGGGCATTACCATGGAAGGGCATTGCTTTATGGAAAGCATCCCAAAATAAACAAAAAATTTGGTTTATAGTACTTTTACTTCTCAATACAATTGGAATTTTAGAGATTCTATACATTTTTATTTTAAGTAAGATGAAAAAACAAACAACACCTGAATTAGCAAAACAAACACCACCAACAGAAACGGTTTAATTACAACTATAATTAAAAAAAATTAATCAATTGGCTAACAGCTAATTGCTGAAGGCTAAAAGCTAAATCTATGGAAGAACAAAAAAAATGTGATTGCGGTTGTGATTGTGGAGAAAATTGCAATTGCAAACATAAATCTTATAAAATTTGGAGTAAATTTATTACTCTTATTCTTGTACTTGGTGTAATTGTACTTGGTGCATTATCAATTTTAAAAGATAAAATTTTAAATGATAATAATATAGTATCAGTTACAGCAGAAGGAAGTGTTTTTGCAAAACCAGATATTGCAACAATTAATTTGGGTGTAAAAACTGAAGTCAAGAAAGAGGCACAACTAGCAGTCAAAGAAGGTGCTGATAAAATGAATAGTGTGATAGATAAAATGAAAAAACTTGGAATTGATGAAAAAGATATAAAAACGACTAGCTATTCACTTAGCCCGTCTTATGTTTATCCTCGTGATGGGGGACAAGCGACTATTGCTGGTTATGAATTATATCAAGAAGTGTCTATAAAAATAAGAAATTTAGATAAAATAGGTGATGTAATAAAAGAATCTTCAACTATTGGTGCAAACCAGATTGGAAATGTAGCTTTTACAATTGATGATGAAGAAGGATTGAAGGCTCTAGCAAGAGCAGAAGCAATTGAAAAAGCAAAGGAGAAAGCAAGACAAATTGAAAAAGAATCAGGAATTAATTTAGGAAAAATTGTTGGTGTTTATGAAAGTGATTATATTTATCCAATGTATGATACGAGAGCTTATGGAATGGGTGGAAATGAAATGATGGCAAAACAAGCAGTGCCTGAAGTAGTAGTTTCTCCAACAATAAACCCGGGAGAATCAGAAGTTAAATTAAATGTAACATTAACATATAAAGTAAAATAATTATTTATGAAGAAACTAATTATTTCTCAATTTATAGTTCTTTTAGCTGGAACACTATTTGCTTGGATAAATTTCACAATAGAACTTATAAGTTATCAAAACAATAAACCGTGCAAAACAGGTTGTTCTGTAAATCTTGGCAATGCATTTCAAGTAGAACAAGCCCAGCAACTCACAAATCCATTTTTGACTCCTTGTTTTTTTGGGGCAATATTCTTTACAATTGCATTTATATTGAGCGTCATTATTTTGAAAAAAAATTCTAAAACTAATTTAGTTGACACAAACCAATAAGAATTGTATTGTCAGGGCTATTCTTAATAAATAAAAATGAAAAGTTCTAAATTTTTAATATTTTTTTGTGTTTTTATGATTGTAATTTTTACACTTGTTATAGTTTGGTTTAATTTTAAGCCAAAAAGTTATCATTTATCTTATAATTATAAGTCTCAAAACAAAAATTCAACTGTTATAAGATATAGAAGAAACGGTGCGGGTATATTTTTAATGTTAAAATAATAAATATATCAAAAAAGGTCTATTTTAAGCCAAAAAAGTATAATCACATAAGTTAAAAGACAAAATATCAAATATGTCAATAAAATCGACTTGACATTTTTTTGATTTTAGTATAAGATAAATCATTACATTAAAAATGTATATATAAATAAGAAGGAACTATGTCAAACAATAAAAAAATAAGTATCTTTATAATCGCATTAATTTTAGTAATCTATGGAGTATTTTTCGTATTTTTGCCAATAAAAAATGTTTATTCTCGCGGAATGTTGATAAAAAATAATCTATCAAGATTACAAGAATACGCTAAAAATGATGATTATAATTCTATAAAAATAATATTAAATCAAACAACTAACGATATAGCTGTT
This sequence comes from uncultured Gammaproteobacteria bacterium, assembly GCA_964386425.1. Taxonomy (GTDB): domain Bacteria; phylum Patescibacteriota; class Patescibacteriia; order UBA1558; family S5-K13; genus STF1-138. The sequence continues at coordinate 10,706 of CAYLQO010000004.1, forward strand.
ATTGAAAAGAACCTGAAATTATTAAAAATATTCAAAGTTATTCCAATAGTAAATTCTAAATTTATAGCAATTGAAAATATAGTAAGAGACGCTAAAGTTATTACTAGTGGATCATATGATATTTTATCTTCAATGAGTGATGATATTTCAAAGAATGACATTTTAATTTATTTATTAAAAAACAAAGATCAGTTAAAAGATTTCAGAACAAGTTTTGAAAACCTAGCAATAAATTTAAATATAATAAAAAATGTTTTAGGTGTTGATAATGATAAATTATCAGAAAATATATATTTTGTAAGTGAAGCACTTAAATTTTTAGAACCATTTAATGAGCATGTTTACGATATAATAGGAAAAAATGGAGAAAAAAGATATTTATTGCTCTTTCAAAATAATACAGAGCTTCGTCCAACTGGTGGATTTATAGGAACTTATGGAATTTTAACAGTTGAAGATTTAAAAATCAAAGATTTATTTATAGATGACATATATCATTTAGATAGTGGATCTATTGGAAAATTGAAAAATCAAGTACCAGCTCCTATTGCAAAATATCTTGAAACACCAGAATGGTACATGAGAGATTGTAATTTCCAGCCAGATTTTGGAGGTGCTATGAATGACTGTATTGATTTGTACAAAAAAGAAAGTGGAGATACATTAAATATAGATGGAGTCATTGCTGTTACACCATCTGTTGCGGGAGAACTTTTACAGGTTATAGGAACACAAAAGGTTGAGGGTGTTTTGTTTGAAAGTGAAAATTTTACTGATGACTTGCAAAAAGCAGTAGAGCTTTATTACAAGGAAAGAGGCGTTACTCAATGGGACAGAAAAGATATTATAAAGTCCCTCGCAAAATCAATTATAGATGGAATGAAAAATAGAGATTTATCAGATTATTCAAAAATGTTAAAAATCATTGATTCAAATTTAGAAAATAAAAATATTTTAATATATAGTACAAATCCAGAAATTCAAAAAATATTAGTAGATAATAATTGGGCAGGAAGTATAAAAAATACAAATTCAGATTATTTAATGATAGTTGATAGCAATCTAGCAAGTTATAAATCAGATCAATTTATAGACAGAAGTGTTAAATATAGTATAAAAAATGAAAATGGAAATTTAATAGCACAAGTTGATATTAGCTATAATCACAATGGAACTTTTTCATGGAACTCAACAAGATACAGAACATATACAAGAATTTTAGTACCATCAGGATCAGAACTTATCGAAACAAATGGATCCATGGATACAGATAGGTCAGAAAAACCTGGAACCACAGATGTATATAATTTATACAACAAAACAATTTTTGGAACATTTATCTCAATAGAACCAAAAAAGTCAAAAACACTTACATTTAAATACAAATTACCCGGTGGTATGAAAAAATATATAGACAACAATAGTTATAAATTGTTTATACAAAAACAGCCAGGAGTAGAAAAAATAAATTACGAATTAAATATATTAGATTATCAATCAAATTTTGATTTATATAATGATAAAGAAGTAATTATAAAATAATATGAAAGAAAAAATGTTAACAAAATCAGAAAGCGTTCTAAACTTTTCAATACAAAATAAGTTTGTTTTTGTTTTTTTCATACTTATTTTCATATTTATATCTAGTTTTCTAACGGCTTTTCAAAAGATGGAATATTCATCAACTGCAAGAATTTTAGTAATCCAAAATCAGCAAATGCAATTAGATGCTTATATTGCAAGTAAAGCATCTGAAGCAATTACAAAAAATATAAGTGATGCAATTTTATCATCATCATTTAGAGGTCAGGTTATAGAAAAATATTCGGATACTCCTTTTGTATTTTATGCAAATGAGAAGCAAAAAAGAAATTATTGGAAAAAACAAATTGATGTAAAAATTATCCCAAATACAGCGATACTCGAAATAAAAGTTTATAATGAATCTGCGTTTAATGCAGAAAAACATTTAAATAATATTATAAATACATTACTTGAAACACATAAAGATTACCATGGGGCTGGGGATTTGATTAAATTACAAATAATTGATAATCCAGTTACTTCAACTTATCCTGTTAGACCAAATTGGTTTGTAAATATATTTATGAGTTTAATTCTTGCAATATTTTTCAATATTTCATTTATGATGCTTTTTCCAAATAAATATACAAATTTTGATGCAAATTTAAATAATTTTTTTAATTCAAATCATAAAAAAGCAAAAATAAATCAAAAAATTAAATTAGTCTTTAATCAAAACACAGAAATAATAGAAGACAATAATAAAGATATTGAAAAAACTATTTCAAACAATCAAAATTTAGAAAACCAAAATAAAAACATTTCAGATGATATAGATTTTGAAGAATTAAGAAAAAGGTTGCTAGGTAAGCATAATTAAAATAATACGCAATAATGCGTTTTAGATAAAATCGTACATTAACAAGTTCAAAAAAACAAGAAATAAAAAATCATCTGGAGGAACAAAAGATGAAAAAAATTATTGTAACAGTACTGATATTGTTTGCCATTGTTTCTATCTATGCTACTTGGCACAGACAGACAATAGCAGGCAAATCTGTCGATGTTTCATGTGATCCAATGACTTGGATCCGGATGGGTGCAGATATAAATGCACTTGACACATTTGATGAAAACGTTGATTTTTGGTTTGAGGTGGGTCAAGAATATCCCGAGATAGGCATATCAAGGGAATGTGCGGATCTTCTCAAACAGAAATTTTTACAAGGACAAAAAACAAAGGTTCTTGTACCCGCAGGAGTAAAATACGATTTCGAAATCTATTCGGGTGTCTTGCATGTTCAAAAAGCAAGAATAGCCCAAATTACAACAGGGCCCAACTTTGACCAATTCTATGCATCCGCGTGGAGTGTGGAAGCTGACGATCCTGTCTTTGGAAATCATGTCGTTTGTAATTGGTTCGCAAATGAACTGAATGGTAAAAAACAGTGCAACAATTTTTGTGGCATTGTAAAACCGATCATCAAACCCGAACCAAAAATAGAACCCCGAGTGGAGATTAAGTATGTGCCAGAACCATATCCGGTATATGAAACAATTCACGACACTGTTACTGTTTACGATACTGTGTTTGTAGAAACAGTAAGTCGGAAATTGTGTGCTCATGTGTGGGGATGGACATCTGGATCTACCGATTTATTTGGAAATCCGTTTTTCAAGATTCATGGTAGTCAGGGATATGTTCTAAATTCCTATACCTCCAATGATCACGGAATTTATTCCGGCATCGGTTCACTTGGTGGCAAAATTTGTCTTCAGGATAAATTTGCTGCCATAGGCACACTCGAGGGCGGTTATCAGGATGGGCCAATAGATTGGCAATCCTACGCCGGAATTCAATATCAAGCATTCAGAAAAAATTTCTTCGAAGTTGGTTGGCGACATGATTATCGTGAGTTTTCGCACCTTCAATATCAACATCTTGATTTAGTTGATGGTGGCCTCTTGGAGCGATACTCAATGCGATACATAGCCGTTAAAGAAGAAAATGCCATCTATGGTGGGTATGAGTCTCTCAGTAGAGGTGGCACCAACCACTTTCAGATGTACGGGAGCAAGTGCCTGAACAAAAATTCAGGAACAGCTTCTGTCAGAGGATCAGTTAAATTAGAACCCCGCAACTGGTATATATTTGCCGGTGGCGGTTATCAACAAACACCGTCTGAATTGGTTGATACTTTGAGAGCACCGGCGTTTGATCACTATTCATTCGATGTGAGAGTCGGGCGCTCAGTAACGAAAAATTGGCTTTTGTTTATAAGCCATAGAGAAATATATCACAATCAAAATCAGGATGACCAAAATGACTGGTCAAGGTATAAACGAAGCGATTTTCGACTTGGAGCTTTCTACAGACCCTTTAGTATCCTAGGTATTCGCAATTTATATGCAGAAGCTATTGTAGGATATTCTAAGATACAACAAGAGCTTCAAAATTCCATGGATCGTGAAGATGATCTTCTGGAGTTAAAATTATCCTTATTCTGGAACATTAGTTCCAAATATCTTCATTAACTAATCGAGGGCCTTGGTAAAAACAAGCTTGGTCATCCAATATATTCATCAAAACATAAAAGGAGAAAAGATGAAGAACAATTGTATTATCAGTCTACTAGTGATAGTAGCTCTCATGTGTCTGGTATCGTGCGATCGCAATTCGATCGCAGAAAACATTTTAGCGCCCGACACAGACTTCAACGATCAGGAAGGATTCTCGTATAGCCTGGAAACAGGCTACGACTCCAAAGACGCAGTCAATGGAGACAAGGTTTGGCTGTTCGGTAATGGGATGTTTCAAGACCCCCAAAACGGTAATATAGCCACATCCCTAACATCCGATGACCCGTCGAAAAAGATACTGTTGGGGACAGTAAGTACTACCACCCCTATTGCAGGAATGTCTACAAAGGTGCTTATAAGGCCGATTCCTGAAAATGACAACCTTCCGGGCGTACGTTTCGCCCTGGAGAAAGTCAACGGGGATTGGGAAATCTTGTGGAGCGTGCCTACGCTCAAAAAGTACAACTCTGCCGGAGTAGTGGTGGCAACCTACTCTTGCGGTAAGATGCTTTATAAGAGCTCGCCGGCCGGAAGCTTTCCGGCAAACAGACCAAAGGTGTATATACCGTATTTCACTTTTGGAGTGAACTACGCCGGAGAGTTTTTCACGAGAGGGACGCCAGTCGCATCCTTTGTGGAAAAGACTTTCGTCTTTGACGGAGTCAGTGCATACACCGCCAACGGAACGAGTCTTATTGCATTAACTCCTAATCAAATCCCAAACTACAGCGAGCCGTGTAACTCGACCATGGATCTCAAAATTCGTTGGTCGGGGTCACAATGGTATACTGTGGATATGACCTGGAACACTTCACTATCAAGATGGGAAGTGATTCAGCGTCTTGACCCCAATCAACCATTTAATTTTACTATGTTTGAGTCTGCCAACCCGGGAACTCCAAAGGTATTTGGGGTTAACGTCGGGGAGGCAGAACTCATGAACCTCTACGACTTTTATGCAGAGTTCCTGACCACTGGGAAAACAGTCAGTGGAACTGTGCAAAACATCGAGCCCGTAGACCTTCGTGGTGAATGGGCTGGCGTGGGACCACAATAACATTCCAAGGAGGAATGAATGAAAACACTTATTATTATTGTCGCCCTGACTTTCGTAATAATGACCGCCTTTGCGGAAACGAAGGTCCTGGAAAGGACCAAGGTGTTTACGGAGGATGACTCACTCGTCATCCACTACAACACCGGCGATCCTGACCTAACCGTGCTTTTCGTTACGAAAAGCAACCTCAATGTCGGAAAGAATGCTCGCCCTAATGAAAATCCACCAGTTTACAAACTCGTGGAAATTGTCGGCCAGCCGCTCTTTTACCTGGACAAAACATGGACTGTCGTCTTCGTGAACAACGACGGCGTATGGTCCAAGGTCAAAATGCCACCCGTAGGAATACACGATTTTACGTGGAAATTCCAGATCAAATATGAAAAGAACGGTGGGGTAGTCCAAGAGGAGGCATACTCTGTGGTCGATCAGTACTCTGATCACGCGGTACAATCTTCCTCGCGAGACAAAACCCCCCATTTTTTGCTAGAAATTACCCCCATGGGATTCCCCCTGGCAAAGGGAAACATGAGGAAATAATCGGTCCGGAAAAAAACCCGGCCAACTATGGAGGCGGAAGTATTACTTTCGCCTCTTTTAATTTATACAAAATTTAATTACTTTTGAATATTAATACATTTTAACAAAATTTAGGATAATACAAGTGCTTGACAAAAGTTTTTATAAAGAGTATAATACATGTACCGATGAGGTTTTATTTAAGTGGCTTGTGAATGCTAAAAAAAATCCAATCGGAAAAAAAGGTTCCACAGGAGGAACAATGAAAAAACTCATGATTGCGATCATGATCTTAGTAGGTCTGTCTTTAGTCAGCGGACAGACAGACACCAGACAGCGTGTCTCCGTTCAGGAGACAAACAAGAATGGTAAGGAGATGCTCGTCATCACTTACCAAACGACCCCTGAGTTCGAGGCGTGGTTTACGGTACGAAAGAATCCCGGCGATTTAAAGGGTTATTTAGTAGGTCCCAACAAAGTTGGGAACATCCAAAAGGCCGACATAAAATCCGCCTGGATGTATTATAATACCAGTAAATTACCCTGTATGATCTCAGCTGATGGTCTCACATGCGAAATTGAAAAACCCACGAAAGAAAAAGACTACTTCTTCTCGTGGGAGGTGTTAACCTCAACTGGACAAAGAGGTTTCAGCCTCGTTGACCGGTGGTCAAGTTTCGCTTACAGCCCGAGTCTGGATCCTAAGGGAAACAGACCAAATTTGGAATTTAGGTTCCAAGTAAACAGTTCCAAGGGGACAATTGTCCCTGCTGGAAACATCCATTAAAGGTCATCAAATGACCTCTTGGGAGGTGGAGAGCGTGGAAGCGTATTTTCCGCCTCCTTTTAATTTATGTAAGTAAAAAAGCTATATAAGCCCACATGAGCCACTCAAGAGAAGTTGACATTAAGATGTTATCAACAAATCCTATTGAAAAAATAATAATTATTCCAAATAAAGACAAAAGGATTACTTTGTCTTTTTTTTCTATATATTTTTTATAAACTTTATAAAATGTTTGTAACAATAAATTACAATAAAAAAATAAACCGATTATACCAAGCTCTATTAATATTTGATAATAATCATTATGCGCATAATATGGATCTTCATAGACACTGGAATATATTTGTTTTTCTCGTAGTAATCTATATGTATCTAGTCCAAATCCTATGAAGGGGGATTCATAAACATAGATTGACATTTGTTTCCAAGAAAGCATTCTCCATTGTGTAGAAGAAATAGAGGTATCAGAGGTGGTTAGTCTTCTAATAAAATCAATATTATTAAAATTATAATATTTTAACGGGGTATAATTTATTATCAAAAATATAATAAATGTAATCGCAAAAATATAATATACAACAGTAAAAATTTTATTTTTTTTATACAAAAGTATCCATAAAAAAATAAATGCAATAGCTCCAATCCACGCACTTCTTGTAAAGGTATTAATTAAAGTAAATATTGTTATAAAAATAAACCATAACATTAATTTACTCTCTTTTTTTCTCTTTTTATAAAAATCTTGTGTATATAGAATTACCAGAATAAAGAAGAAAAAAAGTAATGTAAATGAAAAAATATTTGGATGAGTAAATGTTCCATAAACTCTATTTAATCCCTCTGGACCAATATAGCCAGATTGAAAAACAAATTGATATAAACCAAATATAATAGGAATTAAAAATGAAAATAAGACTGCTAGAATAAAATATTTTCTAGTTTTATATTTATTTTTAGCATTTTGAAAATAGTGATAAAAGATTATATAAATAAAGAAAAAATCAAATAATTTTGTTAGTATTTTTAAAGTGCTACCCCTATCGAGAGAATAAATCAAACTTGAAGATGCACATAATAAAAATAAAATCCACGGTATAGAAAGTGGAATCTTTTTTATATTAATATTTTCTTTTAAAATTACATAAATTGCCCATAGGATTATCATTATCCCAAGTATTGAAGAAAAATTTAAAGATACTATAGAAAAATCAATAAATACATTCTCAGCATAGAGATCAGTAGAGTTTCTGACTATTAATAAAAGTAATAATGAATAATAAGGAAATACTATAAAAAGAGGAATGAGTATTGTAATAATTATAATTCCAAGTGCTACACTTAGGTCTAAATTAAAAAATGATATAAAAATAAGAGCAGAAATAGATAAAACCAACTCCAGAATAATTATTACCTTTTTATTAAAATCATTTGACATTTATTATAAAATATGCTTAAATTATATATTAACATTATTTTTAACATATATTATTAAAAAAATCAAGTTTTATACAAATATGCCAATAAAAAGCTTAGTTATAGCAACAACTGAAAAATGCAATCTAAAATGCACCATGTGTAATATATGGAAAACAGAAAATCCAACTGACTTATCTTTGGAAAAATTTGAAAAATTACATAATCTAAAATATATTAATTTATCCGGAGGTGAGCCATTTTTAAGAAATGATTTATATGAAATTATTAAAATTTTGAAAAAAAATAATCCTACTTCAAATATTATTATTTCAAGTAATGGTCTTTTAACAAATACAATTGTTGCTTTAATGAAAAAAGCAGTTTTTATTGATAAAAACATCGGTATTAGAATCTCAATAGATGGAACAGAAGAAATACATGACAGAATAAGGGGAATTGAAAAATCTTTTGAAAATGCAATTCAAACAATAAAAGAACTTAAAGAAAACAAGATAAATAATATAGGAATTGCATTTACCATTTCAAACAATAACAAAAGCGAACTAACAGCAATTTATAATCTTACAAAAAAATTAAATATTGAATTTTCAATGTCATCAGTACAAAACTCTGAAATATATTTTACTAAACAAGATAATAATATATTTTTTGATAAAAACCTAGAAAATCAAATTAATTATATAATACGTAATCAATTAAGGTCTTGGAATATAAAAAAATGGCTTAGAGCATATTTTGACTACGGACTTTTATATTATTTAAAAAATAAAACAAGATTATTACCGGCTGATTCTGGAAACTTTTCCGCTTTTATTGATTCTTGTGGAAATGTTTATCCAAGTAATTTAATAAATGAAAAAATTGGTAATATAGATACTTTTAATTTTGAAAATTCCAAATACACAACAAATATTCAAGAGCATTTTAGTATTTGTAATACTAGAGGTTCTATGAAAAAATATTTTCATAGAGTAATTTATTGGATTATAAAAGAAAAAATTAAATTACTATTCAAATGAAAATTCTCTTAATAAATAATTATTATTATACAAGGGGCGGATCTGAAGCGCATTTTTTGGCACTTGAGCAAATGTTGAAATCACGTGGTCATGAAGTCACTGTTTTTAGCATGCAACACGAAAAAAACATTAGAAATGAAAATTTTTGGCCAAAATACAATGATAAGAAATTAAAAAACCTATTAAAATATTTTTATAATTATGAAGCCAAAAAATGCGCCAGGGAATTGTTAAAAAATCAAACTTTCGATATATGCCATATTCATAATATAAATTTTCACCTTACATATTCAATAATTTCAGAAATAAAAAAGAAAAACATTCCTGTTGTCATGACAACGCATGATTATTCTATAGTTTCTCCAAATTATAATAGATATAAAAAGTGGAAATTATTAAATTTTAAAAATATTATTTTAATAAAGGAATTTATTTTTAGAAAAATATTTTTTAATTTTAAAAAAAATATTAATGTATTTATTTGCCCTAGCGAATTTATAAAGCATCAATTTTCTAAACACGGATTTAAAAATCTACAAGTAATATATAATTTTACGAATATTAAAAACGCAGAACAAAATTCAAAAAACGAAAATTACTTTTTATACTTTGGAAGATTATCAAAAGAAAAGGGACTATTAAAATTAATTAAGAGTATAAAAGACTTAAAAGATTTTAAATTTTATATAGTAGGCGATGGTTCAGAAAAATCAAAAATTGAAAAATTAGTATACAAATTACACTTTGAAAATAGAATCAAATTATTGGGATATAAACCACATGATCAGTTATTAGAAATTATAGAGAGGGCTAAATTCATCGTTGTTCCAAGTCAATGTGATGAGGTCTGCAATATGTCAATAATTGAGTCAATTTGCCTAAAAAAGCCCATTTTAGCTGTAAATTTAGGTGGAAATATAGAACTTTCAAAAATAAGTGATAGTGTGCTAATATATAATTCTAATAATTCAAAAGATTTACTTGACAAAATAAAATATTTAATGTATGATAATATGTTAGTTCAAAAAACAAATTACAATATTTTCACACAAGAAAACTACTATAATTCTTTAATAAAAATATATAATAATTTGCTGAAAGCTAATAGCTAACAGCTAAAAGCCATGAGAATAGCATATATAGGACAAAAAGGTATTCCAATGACTCAAGGTGGTGTTGAAGCACACGTTGAGAACTTGGCCGTAGAAATGGCAAAGCTAGGTCATGAAGTTTTTGTTTATACAAGAAATTATTATACTGATAAGAGTTTAAAAGAATATAAGAGTGTAAACTTAATTTCAATTCCAAGCATAAGAACAAAAAATTTAGATGCAATTACGCACACTTTTTTCTGTTCAATTCATGCTTTGTTTCAAAAATATGATGTTATTCACTACCATTCTGTCGGAGCGTCTCTTATGAGTTTTATTCCAAAAATATTTACACGTGCAAAAATTGTAGGAACTTTTCATTGTTTGGATAGATTTCATCAAAAATGGGGGGCTTTTGCAAAACTAATGTTGAGACTTGGCGAATGGACTATTTGTAATTTTCCACATAAAACAATTGCAGTTTCAAAGTATATACAAAAATACTGTTTAGATAATTATGGAAAAAATGTTGATTGTATTCCAAATGGTTTTTGTATAAAAAAAAGTAAAAATATTGAAACCCTTAAACAATTTGAAATAAAACCAAAAAAATATTTTTTATGTGTTACAAGACTTATAAGACATAAGGGAGTTCATTATTTAATTGATGCATATAAGAAATTAAACAATCCTAAATTTAAACTAGTAATAGTTGGGGATACATTTCATAACAATGAATATAAAACAGAGCTCATGGAATTAATTTCTTCTAATAAAAATATAATTTTTACAGGAACACAGATGAATGAAAATTTAAATGAGTTGTTTACAAACGCATATGCATATATTTTACCATCAGAAAATGAAGGACTTTCAATTTCACTTCTTGAAGCCATGGCTCATGGAATTCCAGTAATTGCAAGTGATATAGAAGCAAATCAAGATTTTATAGATAGAAATCTAGTTTATGGTTTTAAAAATAAAGACGTAGAAGATTTGAAGACCAAAATGTCTTGGATAATTGAAAATTATGACAGTGCAACAGAAAAATCTCAAAAAACAGCAAAATATGTAAAAGAAAATTTTTCTTGGAAAAAAATAGCAAATCAAATACAAGAAATTTATAAACAAAATGAATATTTACAAGGCTTACATAAAAAAGTATTTACCCAAAAAATTTCAAAATAATCTAACAAATTTAAAGATTTTTTTGCTGGATTTTATAAGGCCAATTAGGGTTTCTAAATTTGCAACTCGAATTTTAGGTTTTTGGTATAAAAGAAGCACTGATTCAATTGAAATTGATATTACATATAAATGTAATCTAAGTTGTCAGAATTGTAATAGATCTTGTTCTCAAGCGCCAACTGAAGAATCTATGACAATTGAACAAATTCAAGATTTCTTAAAACAGAGTATAGAAAAAAATATAAAATGGCATAAAATTTCTCTTGTTGGTGGGGAACCACTGGTTCATCCCAATATTTTCGAAATTATTAATTTGATTTTAGATTACAAAAATCATTTTTCAAGAAAAACTAAAATTTATTTAGTTACAAATGGAATTTTAGAAGAAAAACTAAAACTTGTTCCACAAGATATAATTATTATAAATTCAAATAAAAAAACTTTTGTAAGTAAATTTGTTTCTTTTAATATTGCCCCTATTGATTTAGATGAATATAAAAATAAAGACTTTAGAAATGGCTGTCAAATTTTAAAATACTGTGGAATGGGCTTAAATAACAGTGGTTATTATCCTTGTGCTGTAGCTGGTGGAATAGATAGGATATTCAAGATGAATAAGGGAAGGTCAAATATTCCAGAAAAAAATGATTTAATGCTAGATGAACTTAATATATTTTGTAGATTATGTGGACATTTTAAAAAACATGATAATGTTTTAAGCCCAGAAATGTCAAAAACATGGGAACAAGCTTACAAAAACTTTAAATAATAGAAATATTTTCTCAAAGCTAATAACTAATAGTTAATGGTTAATTTATCATTGACTTTTTCTTATCATTACACTATTATAGATTATAATTCTTAACTAAATAAATTTTTAAAAACAATGTCGCAGATATCAAAAATAAGATTAGGTTTTTTACTTATAATTATTTTAGCTATTTTTGCTAGTTTAATTGTATATCCTGCTGTTCCAAAATGGGTTCCTGGAAATACTTTTTTTAATAAGTTTAAACCAAATTTAGGTCTTGATTTACAAGGTGGTGCTCATTTAGTTTATCAGGCTGATTTTTCTAATATAAAAACAGGGGATCGTGCCGCAGCACTTGAGGGTGTAAGAGATGTTATAGAAAGAAGAGTAAACACATTTGGTGTAGCAGAACCACTTGTTCAAACAAGTGGAGATGACAGAATAATAGTTGAACTTGCTGGTGTGTTTGATGTAAAAGAAGCAATTACAAGAATAGGTGAAACACCACTTTTAGAATTCAAAGAACAAGCTCTTGATATAACTGAGAATCCAGACGAAACAAATAAAAAACAATTAGAAAACGCTGAAAACACACTAAAAAGAATTTTGGCTGGTGAGGATATTGCACAATTAGCACAAGAATTATCACAAGACCCTGGATCAAAAGATATTGGTGGAATCGTAGATTTTTATAAACAAGATCAACTAGACCCAGCTTATGCTGATGTAATTTTCAATAAATTACAAAATGGTGGAGTATATAATAAAGTAGTTGAAAGTCAATTCGGTTATCATATAATTAAAAAATTAGAAGAACGTGGAACTGGTGCAGACAGAGAAGTAAAATCTCAACACATATTATTTTTAAAACAAGGCGCAGATTCTCAAAATAATTGGATAAATACAGAACTTTCAGGAAAACATTTAAAAACTTCAAATGTAACTTTTGATAATACTACTGGTGGTGCAGAAGTTTCTTTGGAATTTAATACTGAAGGGGCTCAACTCTTTTCTGATATAACTAGTAGAAATGTAGGAAAACAAGTTGCTATATTTTTAGATGGCGAGGTTATTACAGCACCAAAGGTCAATGAAAAAATTAGTCAAGGAAGTGCTGTAATTTCTGGTAATTTTTCACTAGCCGAAGCAAAACAATTATCTCAAAGATTAAATGCTGGAGCACTTCCAGTACCAATAAAACTTATTAGTCAACAAACAGTTGGGGCAACACTAGGTCAAGAATCATTAAATAAAAGTTTAATTGCTGGGCTCTACGGACTTATTGCTCTTGCTATATTTATGATACTTGCATATAGATTTTTAGGAATTATATCAGTTGTAGCACTTGCAATTTATGGAGTACTTATTGGTGCAATATTTGAATCAACACAAATAACACTAACATTATCAGGAATTACTGGTTTTATAATGTCTTTTGGTATGGCGGTGGATGCTAATGTTCTGATTTTTGAAAGAACAAAAGAGGAAATAATATCTGGAAAAAATCTAACCCTTGCAGTAAAAGAAGGATTCAAACGTTCGTGGCCATCAATTAGAGACTCAAATGTTTCATCACTTATTACTTGTGTGATACTTGCATATTTAGGTTCAAGTATGATCAAAGGATTTGCAATAACACTTGGTATTGGTATTTTAATGTCTATGTTTAGTGCAATAGTAGTAACAAGAACATTTTTGATGTTAACAGTAAGAGATAAAATGAAAAAATTTACGTGGTTTTTTGGAGTATCAAAAAAACAAATTAAAAATAACAATGAATAATATGAGAAATTGGCAAATAATTCAAAAATCAAAATATTTGATTGCAATATCTGTAACATTAGTTGTCTTAAGTATCATAGCAATAGCTATGTTTGGACTAAAACTTGGAACAGATTTTACTGGTGGATCAATGATTGTTGTAGAATTTAAAGATGTAAATAGACCATCCATAGATGAAATAAATCAAGCTCTAAAAGAAGTTCAAATTGAAAAAGCTCAAGTTCAACCAATGGAAAATAACCAATACTCAATAAAAATGGCTAGTATCACAGAGGAAACACATCAACAAGTTTTATCAAAATTAAATGAAAAATTTGGAAAAAATGATGGTTCAGGAACTCAAACAATTCAAGCAACAACAAGTGATGGTAAAACAATAGACATTCCTGTAAATATTGGAACAGTGAGTAATAATGTAATAGAGCAAAGATTTGATTCAATTGGTCCAACAATAGGAACAGAATTAAAAAATAGATCTCTATGGGCAACACTTTTAGTTTTGATTGCTATAGCACTTTATATTGCATATGTGTTTAGACATGTTTCAATGCCCGTTGAATCATGGAAATATGGTGTTGCGGCGATGATAGCATTAGCTCATGATGTTATTATAACCACTGGAGTTTTCGCAGTTTTAGGAAAATTCTTAAACGTAGAAGTTGATTCATTTTTTATAACGGCTATTCTTACAATACTCGGTTATTCCATAAATGACACTATTGTTACTTTCGATAGAATAAGAGAAAATTTGCACAAGAAAACAAATTTAACATTTAAAGATTTAACAAACACAAGTATCAATGAAACAATTTCTAGATCTCTTAATACTTCATTTACAACATTTGTAGTACTTGCCTCAATATTTTTCTTGGGTGGATCTACTGTAAAATACTTTGCTTTTGCTTTAATGTTCGGAATAACAATAGGAACATATTCATCAATATTTATAGCATCGCCTGTTTTAATAATGTTTTATAAAATGAAATACACAAAGGCTTAATTATATAAAATTTATACATTATATAAAAATAAGCCAATATTAATTGGCTTATTTAAATTAATATGAAAAAACAAAAAAATACAGCAATAAAAATTTATGCAAATTATACCAAGAAATATAAAGCTTCTTTGTTTTTAGTTTTGATTGCAATTCCAATAGCGTCTCTTTCTGATGTAATAGCACCACTATACTATAAAAAATTCTTTGATGAACTAATTGGCGAAGGCGATATTAATAAATTAACGGGCTTTCTTTTTAGTGTTTTGTTTGTTTATTTTATTGGCTGGATATTTTGGAGAATCGCAACATTTTTTGCATCATATTTAGAATCAAAAGTAATGTCAGATCTTTCCAATAAAACATTTTCTGTAATTCACAAACATTCAGTAAATTTTTTTAATAATAATTTTGTGGGCTCTCTTGTTAAAAAAGCTAATAAATTTGTCAATTCATATGAGGGAATGTTGGATTTAATACTTTTTGAATTTTTTCCATTAATTACAACATTTATTGCTTCGGAAATTGTTTTATTTAGAAAAAGCATTTTTCTAGCCCTCGTTATAATATTTTGGTTGATCATTTACAGTGTTATAAACATATTATTTAGTTTTTATAAATTAAAACACGATATAAAAAGAACAGTGAAAGATTCTGAAATTACGGGAATTCTTGCTGATACAATGACTAATCAAATAAATGTAAAATTATTTAATGCATATAAAAGAGAAAATATCGATTTTCAAAATAAAAATCAGGAGTTACATAAATTAAGAATATTTTCATGGAACCTAGGCAACACAGCGGAGGGGGTCCAAGGTGCACTTATGATAACACTTGAAGTTGGTTTATTTTTTGTAGCTCTTAAATTATGGAAACAAAACATTATAACAATTGGTGATTTTGTTTTAATCCAGGCATACGTACTTAACATATTTCAAAGAATTTGGAGATTAGGAAGAATGATAAGGAGATTTTATGAATATAGTTCAGATGCCAAAGAAATGGTAGAGATTCTAGATACTCCCTATGAAATTCAGGATTCAAAAAACGCAAAAGAATTAAATATAACACGGGGAAAAATTGATTTTCAAAACATATCTTTTAATTATAATCAAACAAGAAATATAATTCATAATTTTGATTTATCTATCAAGGGAAAAGAAAAAATAGCTATTATTGGACCATCAGGTGCCGGTAAATCAACAATTGTTAATTTATTACTAAGAAATTATGATATTGACAGGGGTTCTATACTAATAGATGATCAAAAAATTGATAAGATGACTTTAGATAGTTTATGGCAAAATATTAGTTTTGTTCCCCAAGATACCATATTATTTCATAGAACCCTAGCTGAAAATATAAAATATGGTAATGAATCAGCAAGCAATGAAGACATCATCAAGGCATCAAAATTAGCATATTGTGAAGAGTTTATAGAAAATTTTCAAGATAAATATGAAACCTATGTAGGAGAAAGAGGGATTAAACTTTCTGGTGGAGAAAGACAAAGAATTGCAATTGCTCGTGCTATAATAAAAAATGCCCCGATTCTAGTATTAGATGAGGCAACCTCATCACTAGACTCTAATTCAGAAGAATTAATACAAAAAGCTCTAAATGTTCTTATGGAGAATAAAACAGTCATAGTTATTGCCCATAGATTATCGACTATAATGAAAATGGACAGAATAATAGTTATGGAAAATGGTCAAATAATAGAGCGGGGAACCCATAAAGAACTTATTAATATTGACGGTTTGTATAAAAAACTTTGGAATAAACAAATAGGGGGTTTTATAGCTTAAATCAAAAAATATTCGATTTATTAAAACACTACTTTATTGATAGGTATTTGCTATTGACATATTTTTTGGTATATGATATTATATCTTTATATTAAAAATAAGCCCTAAAAGGCTTGACTTTATGTCTCATTAATATTCAAATAATTTATTAATTTATATTTATACAAAATTATGTCAAATGATAAGCAATCAATATTAGATAAAATAATTTCTTCTGAAAGAGATTCTGCAATTTTGGAATTTGATCCAAAAGAAGTGGTTTCAGAACTATTAAAAACTCTAAATGAAAGAGAAAAAGAAATCATCACAAAAAGATATAGTTTAAAAGGTGATAAAAAACTTACTCTTGATGGTATTGGAAAAAACTATAACATCACAAGGGAAAGAATCAGACAAATAGAAAATATTGCTATTAAAAAAATGAAAACTATTTCGGAAAAAATTGATGCCATTAAAAAACTTGATGGAATTGTAAATGATATATTATCAGAATATTTGGGTATACTTTCTCAGGATGATTTAATACAAAAAATCTTAAGGAATGCCGTTTTTGATAATACGAATTATCAATCTACAAAATTTTTAATAAATAAAATTTTATCTGATAATTATTCAATTCACAAAGAAGATGATAATTACTATGAACTTCTTGGAACAAAAAATAACGACTTTGATGAATTCAATGACGCAATATCAAAAATTATAGATTTATTTAATAAAAAACAAGAACCAGTTCATAAATCAGAATTATGGAAAACCTATTCAGATGATGCGGATATTAATTTCAACAGCGAGAAAATAAACGAAGAAATTTTACTTGAATTTTTAAATGCAAGTAAAAAAATAAAACAAAATCCACTTGGGGAACTGGGGCTTACCGATTGGAAATCAATTATCCCAAAAAGAATGAGTGATAAAATTTATCTTGTAATGAAAAACTATAATAAGCCAATGCATTTTAGAGATATTGCTACTGAAATCAATAAAATGGGATTTGACCAGAAATCAGCTCATCCAGCAACAGTGCACAATGAATTAATACTTGATGATAAATATGTTTTAGTTGGCCGTGGGATTTATGCTCTTAAAAAATGGGGCTATGAATCAGGAAAAGTTTCAGAAATAGTAGAAAAAATTCTAAAAGAAAATGGACCAATGAAAAAAGAAGATTTAATCAATGAAGTATTAAAGAAAAAATTAGTGAAAAAAACAACAGTAAATTTAGCAATTATAAATAATAAGAACATAAAAAAGAACTCTGAAGGAAAATATTATTTAGAACAAAAATAAAAATTACAAAACTGAAATATTTATGATATAATTAATAGTGTTCTTATAAGAGAGCGCTATTAATTTTATATGTGAGTATTTAAAATAAAATTTGTTAGATAAATTCTAACAAAAAAACAAAAATGGAAATATCTTTTGATTTTAATTATTTATCAAGCGTCTTAGATATATTTACACATAACCCATTTTATATATTGGGGGTTTTATTGTACAGAGGAGCCTGGCTTTTAGCTTTGGTTTCTTTGCTTTGGGGACTTTATTTCGCTCGCCTAAGAATACTGAAAGAAAATTTTATTAGAAATTATGAATATTCAATGATTGCAATTGATGTACCAAAAAATAGTGAACAAAATATAAAAGCAATTGAAGAATTATTTAACACAATTCACGGGATAAAACACGGAAGAACTCAGTGGGCTAAATATGTCCTAGGTAGTGATCAGCTATGGATTAGTTTAGAAATTGTGAGTATCGAAGGATATATACAGTACTTAGTAAGAGCTCCGTCTTACTACATGGGCACAATTACTTCAACAATTTATGCTCATTATCCTGAAGCAGAAATTACAGAAGTTGAAGATTACATGTCTTTAATTCCAGATGATTTATACAAAAAAGAGTCCAAATATAAATCTTTTTTAATGGACATTTTTTTCAAAAAAGACAGCTATTATCCAATCAAAACTTTTTCTGATTTTGAACATGGACTCAGTCAGACATTTGTTGATCCCCTTGCATCACTCTTAGAAATAATGAGCAAAATTGGACCAGGAGAATTTTTAGGAATAATGATAATTGCAAGACCATCTGATAATAAAACATTAGTTGGGGGTGGAGAAAAAATGATTTCAGGACTAATGGGAAGGGCCAGCAAAAGCGCTGGTGGCTTTACAGATAAACTTTTTAATCAAATAGATCAAACAATAGATTATTTAAGTGAAACTGTTTATACATTATGGGGGGACGTAAAGGATGAAAAAGATGTTAGTTCTACACTTAATCTTTTAACATCAAGAGAAAAATCAACGGTTGCAGCAGTAGAAAATAAATTAAATAAACTTATATATGAAGCAAAAATAAAAACTTGTTATATTGCTCCGAAAGATAAATATACCCCAGCAAAAGGAAGATGGACAATTCAAGGATCCTTTAAACAATTTGAAAATTTTAATCAATTTGATTTTAAAAAAAATACTGATCCAGATTACTGGAGAACTGAACAAAGAGTAAGACACCTTACAAAAGATTATGTAAGAAGATTTAAACTTCGTGATACATTTGACAGTAAATCAATTTTTTTATCGACAGAAGAGCTTGCAACAATGTATCATTTTCCAACAATTACTGTTAAAGCTCCTATGGTAAGAACAACCACTTCAAAAACAGTTGAACCCCCTGGTGATTTACCACTTGAGTCACAAATTCAATCAAATTTTGTAAAAGATGATATCCTTGATGAAAAAATAAAAAATGGCGAAACTATAACCCTTAAAGATTTTCAAAAATCTCCTGGCATTGATATGGAAAATAAAAGATTTGAAGCAAAATTTGCAAAAAATAAAAATCAAAAAGATCAATGTCAAAAAGAATTTAAAAAAGATGAAGAGGCTAAAATATTTCAAAACATACAAGATAATTTATCTAGCGTTGAAGAAGATCAACAAATTTTAAGTCAAGGTGAAAATATGGACTCTGGAAATCCACCAGATAATTTACCAATAATAGAATAATATATGGAAAGAAACGATGTAACACTTCTAGGAATAACAAACTTTAGGGGTCAAGCAAAAAAGTTTGGAATAAAAACTGATGATCGTCGTCGTCATATGTATTTTATTGGAAAAACTGGTATGGGTAAATCTGTACTAATAGAAAACATGGTGATCCAAGACATATTAAATGGCCATGGAGTGGCACTTGCTGATCCTCATGGAGATTTAGTAGAAAAAGTTTTAAATTTTATTCCACCGAATAGAATTAATGATGTTGTATATTTTAATCCATCTGACTATGATTACCCAATAGCTTTTAATGTTTTAGAAAATGTTGATGTAACAAAAAGACACTTAATAGCATCTGGATTACTTGGTGTGTTTAAGAAAATTTGGGCTGATTCGTGGGGACCTAGACTTGAATATGTATTAAATAATGCCATCATGGCTCTTCTTGAGTATCCCGGAGCAACACTTCTTGGAATCATGAGAATGTTAGTTGATAAAAAATATAGAGATAAGGTTGTAAGAAACATAACCGATCCTGTTGTAAAATCTTTCTGGGTTGATGAATATGATAAATATCCACAAAAATTTCAAGCAGAAGCAATTGCACCTATTCAAAACAAGGTTGGAAGATTTTTATCAACACCACTTACTCGTAATATTGTTGGGCAAGTGAAATCATCAATTGATATAAGAAACATTGTTGATAATAACAAAATCCTACTTATGAATTTATCAAAAGGAAGAATAGGTGAGGATAATTCAGCTCTTCTTGGTGCTATGATAATTACAAAAATACAGCTCGCTATAATGAGTAGGGTTGATATGCCCGAAGAAGAAAGAAAAGATTTCTATTTATATGTAGATGAATTTCAAAATTTTGCAACGGATTCTTTTTCAAATATTTTATCAGAAGCAAGAAAATATCGTTTAAATTTAATTGTTGCACATCAATACGTAGAACAATTAAGTGAATCAGTAAGTGCTGCTGTTTTTGGTAACGTTGGAACCATGATGGTTTTCAGGGTAGGTGCCACTGATGCAGAATTTTTAGAAAAAGAATTCGAACCATATATAGATCACGAAGATTTAGTAAATCTAACTAAATATAGAGTTTATATAAAATTAATGATAGATGGTGTTTCTTCAAATCCATTTCAAGCAACAACACTTGCTCCTATGCCGATTCCGGACAATGGTTTAGAAACTACGGAAAAGGTTATTAGGGTCTCTCGTGAGAGATATACAACCCCCCGTGAAATAGTAGAAGCAAAGATAGTAAAATGGAGTGGTCTTTTATCAGAAGACGAGGACGATGAAATGCAAGACAACATCACAACAAAAATACAAAAATTAAAAACAGGAAATAATAGAATAAATGAACAAAGTAATTCTAAGTCAGATAAAAAGGTTAAAGAATTATTTCCTACGAAATGTGATGAATGTGGAAAAGACATTTCTGTTCCATTTAAACCAGATGGTATAAGACCAGTATATTGCAATGATTGTTTTAATAAGAAAAAATCAGAAAAAGAAGACGTAGAAAAAGAAAAACAATCAAAATCATTAAGTCTGGAACAGGCTTTTAATATAGAAGATGACGAAGATGATGAACCACTACACAAAGAAAGGTAAAAAACTATGAAGAATTTAAATAAAATTATATCCGACATAAAATCAGTAAAAATTCAAGGTGCTACAAGTGTATGTAGGGCAACTCTAGATATTTTTGATATTTTATGTTTAAAATATAAAAATCTAAATTTAAAAAACTTTGAAAAAAGATTTTTTTCTGAATGTGAAAAAATTACACTTCTTAGGGCGACTGAACCTATGAGCAGAAATGCATTAAAATTTATAGAAAATAAATTTCATAATAGAACATTTGATTCAACACAAGAAGCAGTTTCAAATATTAAACAATTAATTCAATTATTCAGAGATTTGATATTAAAAACAGAAAGTCAAATTATAAAAAATGGATCCTCTTTAATAAGTCATAATGATAGAATATTAACACATTGTCATTCTTCAATAGTTGAAAAAATTTTAATATCACAAAAAAACAAAAAAATTTCTGTTTATAATACAGAAGCAAGGCCCTTAATGCAGGGAAGAATTACATCAAAAAAATTAGTTCAAAATGGAATAAAAACAACAATGATTGTTGACTCTGCTGCTGGATTTTTCATATCAAATC
The DNA here is from genome assembly GCA_964386425.1 of uncultured Gammaproteobacteria bacterium. Classification (GTDB taxonomy): domain Bacteria; phylum Patescibacteriota; class Patescibacteriia; order UBA1558; family S5-K13; genus STF1-138. The sequence goes on from CAYLQO010000004.1 coordinate 32,457, forward strand.
ATTCTGGTGATTTAAAAATGGATAGAGTAATGCTTGGATGTGACGCAATTTCTCCCGACGGTTCAGCGATAAATAAAATAGGTTCTTATGGGATAGCCTTGGCTTGTAAAACAAATAAAATTCCTTTTTATATAACAGGAACACTTCTAAAATTAGATTCTCAAAACACTATAAATATTGAAATAAGAAATAATAATGAAATTTGGAAAAATCCACAAATAAAAAAATTAAATATTATAAATGTTGCTTTTGATTACATACTACATGAATATATTACTGGAATAATTTGTGAATTTGGAATTATAAAAACATCTGAGGTAAATCAATATATTCAAAAATATTACCCCTGGATTTTAGATAAACAAATAAAATTTATAAAAACAAAATAAAATCATGAAAAAAAAATCTTTTGTAAATCTACACTACAAACCCTATAAACATGATATTATAGCAACTTATAGAATTGAATCTAAATTAGGATTAGAAAAAGCTGCTATTGAGATTGCCGCTGAATCATCTATTGGAACATGGACAAAATTATCAACATTAACTCAAAAAACTTTTAATAAATTAGCTCCTCAAATTTTTTTTATTGATAAAAAGAAAAAAATTGTGCGTATTGCTTATCCAATAGAATTATTTGAATTAGGTTCTATTCCACAACTTTTATCAGCTTTAGCTGGAAATGTTTTTTCAATGAAGGTTATTGATAATTTAAGATTAGAGGATTTAAGTTTATCCACAAAATATATAAACTCATTCGAGGGTCCATATTATGGAATAAATGGTATTAGAAAATTAATGAATATTTATAAAAGACCACTCATTGGTTCAATAATTAAACCAAAAGTTGGTTTAAGTGCTAGAGAGCATGCAAAATTAGCTTATGACGTGTGGGTAAATGGAGTTGATGTTGTAAAAGATGATGAAAATTTAACTGATTTACCATTTAATAAATTTAAGAACAGAGTAATAGAAGTAATGAAATTAAAAAATAAAGCTGAGAAGGAAACGGGGCAGAAAAAAATTCATGTATTTAATATCACAGCTCCAATGGACACAATGTTAAATCGTGCTAAATTTGTTAAAAAAATGGGGGGCCGTTGCGTAATGGTTGATTTAGTTTCAGTTGGGCTTGATAATGTACAAGTTCTAAGACGACAAAATTTAGGACTTATAATTCATGGACATCGCGCAGGACACTCTATGTTTAGTAGAAATCCACGTCATGGAATGAGCATGCTTGTTGTTGCAAAACTAGCCCGTCTCGCAGGAATTGATCAATTACATACTGGAACTGTTGTAGGAAAAATGGATGGATCAAAAGAAGAAGTTATTGAAATAAATTATGCAATAAAAGAAGATTTTGGAATTAATAAAGCGCTGCGAGAAGATTGGAAAAAAATAAAACCAACTCTTCCAATTGCATCTGGCGGACTTTATCCAGGTCTTACGAAAAAATTAATAGATATTTTAGGAAATGATTTGATAATAAATTATGGTGGTGGAATTCATGGACATCCACATGGTTCAATCGCTGGAGCACGTGCTTGCTTACAATCCATTGAACTTGCAAATTGTAAAGATAAGGAAATAAACAAAGAATATTTCAAAGAGTATTATAGTGCTCAAGATTATTGGAAAAATAAATAATTTTGACCTTTAATCACTTATGCCCTAGAATAGCAATATACTTTATAACTTTATACTTTTAACTTTTTAACTTAATATTATGTCTTTCTTTTTAAAATCAAAAAAACTAGATATAAAAACCGGATCTGAGCCAATAGCCATGTTTCACGAAGAAGAAGCATATCATTTTGGTATTCGTGCAGGAGATAAAATTCAAGTTTCTTGGCGTGGAAAAAAAGCAGTTGTAGAAGCCAACACTTCGCTTAAAAAAATAGAAAGGGGAATTTTAGGATTATATAGTAATTTCTGGGATAAATATCCATCTCTTCAAGAGGGTGAAATAGTAGAAATTGATTTTATAGAACGTGCTCAATCAGTAAATGCCATAAAGAAAAAAATATTTGGTAAAACCTTAACAGAAGAAGATTGTAATTCAATAATGAAAGATATTGTTGAAAACAGATTATCAAATACTCAAATAGCTTATTTTGTTTCAGCTACATACATGAGACTATTCTCAGATGAAGAACTATACTTCATGACAAAAGCAATGGTAAAAAATGGTAGCACACTTGACTTAAAAGGAATAGTAATAGCTGACAAACATAGTTTTGGTGGAATAGCTGGAAATGAGGCTGCCATGATAGTAGTTCCTATTGTTGCATCTCTTGGTATAAAAATACCAAAAACATCATCTCGCGCAATTACTTCAGTTGCCGGAACCGCAGATACGATGGAGGTGTTGTGTCCTGTAAATCATAGTGTAAAAAAACTAAAAGAAATTGTAGAAAAAACAAATGCCTGTCTTGTCTGGGGCGGGGGATTGGATCTTGCTCCAGCTGATGATAGAATTATAAAAATAAATTATCCAATGTCCTTAGAAAGCTATGACAAAGCAATTATTTCTATAATGGCAAAAAAAATTGCATCAAGTGCAACTCACATTGTAATTGATTTACCAATTGGAGAAACAACAAAAATTCCTACCATAGCTGATGCAAAAATTATAAAAGAAAAATTTGAATATTTAGCAAGAAAATTTAAAGTAAAAATTGATGTTGTGATAGTACCAGTAAGTGATCCTATTGGAAAAGGAATTGGACCAGCACTTGAAGCTCGTGATGTACTTCGCGTATTACAACAAAAAGAAAATAGACCCGGAGATTTAGAAAGCGAAGGAATAAGAATGGCTGGACGCGTATTGGAATTGTGTAAAAAAGCTAAAAAAGGACAAGGTGAGGGATTAGCGTGGAAACAATTACAAAATGGCGATGCTTGGAAAAAAATGCAAGAAATAATAAAAGCACAAGGCGGAAAACCAAAAATTGATTCAGAGGATATTACAATTGGTGCTATAAAAAATTATATTACAGCAAAAAAGAATGGAAAAATAACACTTGTAAATCAAAAAGCAATAAATGATTTATGTCGTACTCTTGGTGCACCAAATGAAAAACTTGCTGGAATTTATTTAAATAAAGAATTCGGAAACAGAGTTAAAAAAGGAGAGAGATTGTTTACTTTATATGCTCAGAGTAATGAAAGAATGGCTCTTGCATTAAATGCAATAAAAAAGGGCCTTGAAGTATTTAAAATTCAATAATTAATGGGAAATATTAAAATAAAAGTAGCGGTGGGGCTCAGTGGCGGAGTTGATTCATCTGTCGCTGCTTTTTTATTACAGCAAGAAGGGTATGATGTAATTGGATATTACATGAAAAATTGGTCTACTGATATAGGAAAATTTAAATGCCCGTGGAAAGAAGATCATGAGTATGCACTTAGGGTGGCGGATCATTTAAAAATTCCTATTTATACACTAAATTTTGAAAAAGAATATAAAGAAAGAGTCGTAGATTATTTATTTGAGGGCTATAAAAAAGGTATTACACCAAACCCAGATATAATGTGTAATAAAGAAATTAAATTTAAATTATTTTTAGATAAAGCCATAAAAATTAGCGCTGATTTAATAGCAACGGGTCACTATGCAAGAATTAAAGAGGATAAAAATAATATTTATCATTTATTAAAAGGAAAAGATGGCAATAAAGATCAGAGTTATTTTTTATATACATTAAATCAATATCAACTATCAAAAACTCTTTTTCCTGTTGGTGAATATGATAAGCCTGAAATAAGACGTATTGCAAAACGTGCTAAATTGCCAACAGCAGAAAAACCAGATTCACAAGGAATTTGTTTTATTGGAGAAGTAAATATTTCTGAATTTTTAAAAACTCAGATAAAACCACAAGTTGGTGATATAATTACAACAGATGGAAAAAAAATAGGAACTCACGATGGTGTTTATTATTACACAATAGGTCAGAGAAAGGGAATTGGAATTGGTGGAGGAGTGCCATACTTTGTTGTAAGTAAAAATATAGAAAAAAATCAACTTATAGTAGCGCGTGGTTCGTGGAGTGAAGAATTATTTTATGACTCATGTGATGTTACAAATCTAACCTGGACAAACACAGAACCTAAATTGCCATTAAAATGTTCCGTAAAAACAAGATATCGTCAACAAGATCAAGAATGTGAAATTCTCAAAGATAAAAAAAATATAAAAGCAGTATTTAAACAAAAACAACGCGCCATTACATCTGGACAATCAGCGGTATTTTATAAAAAAGACGAGTGTCTTGGTGGGGGTATTATAATTTAAAACTAAATCTATGATCAACTACTATCAAAAAATGTTAAAAAGTCAGAAATTAAGAAAGCTTAATGAATTTAAAGTTGGTAGTATGATTATGGCTTTTGATTTGCAGGAAGAGGAATTAAGTTTCTTATCATCAAAATTTTCTATTGACATAGGACTTTTAAATGATGCACTTGATCCATACGAAGCACCTCGTATGGAAATTAAAAAAGGAATAATTTATATTTTTGCAAGATTTCCAACTCAAAAAGAATCAGGTGATCAAATTTTTACAGATCCAATACTTTTTGTAGTGGGTCAGGGATTTATTTTATCTGTTTCAAAAGACGAACCACTTTTTATAAGAAATATTTTAAAGAAAAATAAAAATTGTTATACAACTCAAAGAACAAAATTATTACTTGAAATTATAAATGAAATGGAATTTTTATATAATCATCTTCTTACAACAATTCATAAAAAAATAAATTATTTTAGTTTCAATATAGAAAAAGTAAAAGACAAGGATATTTATAGCTTTCTTAATTTTGAAGTTTTGCTTAATGAATTTTTAAATGCTTTAATTCCGCTTCGTCATATACTAGATACTATAAAACAAGGAAAAACAATTGAATTATTTGAAGACGACCGCGAATTAATTGATGATATAAAACTTTTAAATGAACAACTAATTGAACGCTCTCGAAGTGGTTTAGCAAACTTAGTAAATATCAGAAAATCATATGAAGTAATAGCTACAAATAAACTTAACAGAACAATGAGGTTTTTAACAACTCTTACTGTGGTTTTAGCACTTCCAACCATGATTGCGAGCTTTTATGGTATGAATGTTCATCTTCCTTATGCTGATAAAACATGGATTTTTGGAGGAATAATGATAGTTATGATACTTTCTATAGTTATTTTCTTAATGATTTTTAGAAGAAACAAATAGTTTATTTTTTGGCTTAAAATGAACATTAAATCAATCACCGGGATTGATTTTTTAATACATTTGACATTATATGAATAATATGCTATTATTTAGTATTGCCCTTTGACAATAATAATTCGATGAAAATCGAGAAAATATAGATACAATATACCAAAATATAATCAGTTACTGGGAGGTAACAAAATGAAAAAGATCCTTGTTCTTGTAGTCATTATCATGATGGCTGTCGCGTGTCTTAGCGCCCAAACCGCAAACGCTTATTTGACCAACATGATCAATGGTGCTCCTCAGGACACTGTTGATGTCTTAACCACAGGAAACGACATCTGCCCCATAACCTTTGATGTAGAGAATTCTGGGACAGAACCAATCATTTTGGAATCTGTCAGTTTTTCATGCTGGAATTTCAACCTGAGTCCGGATGTCATACCGAATATACAGTTTTACATGGTTACCAACGACGGGCAATGGAGCGCTACTAATAATTCAATATTCGACCTGAATTTTCAGAATATTGGATCGATTATTCAACCCGGAACAAGCAAGACCTTTGTTGTGATGGGAGACATCTGGTCTAACTCAAACGGTGGCTCCAAGTTCTCTCTTGGTTTATGTGGATCTGGTAATTTTCAAGTTATCGGACAAAACTCCGGCGATACCTACTTGGTAAACATGGTGGGACCACAACAAGACAATATATTTCATATTGTAAACCAGTGGCAACCCATGCACAGTTTATGGTCTTATCCGTATCACAACCCAATAGAAATCTATGAAAACTACTACCAGGATGAGCTATGGGTATATCCCGGACAGACATTCTGGAGCGGTTACACACTGAACTCCACATTCAACTCTCTCCAAAATTCAATCGTGAGTCTCAGTGCTCATACATATTTTGGAAACATTGTTGAACAAATCATTCCCGGAAACTTCTTTGTCACAGAATACTTATCCGGACTCGTGTGGGATTATCACAACAATTCCTTTAACATGAGCTGGGCATCTCCTGACGTAGAAGGTGTAGACGCTTCGTTTTTATACGAAACGCTGATACAAACCAATTTGTGGTTGAATCACAGTGAAAGTGAATTCACATCGGCAAACATGGGAAACTACAACCCGCTCTTCGGCATGGTAAATGAGAACGCTTCTTATGAACGCGTATATCAGCCATATCAGGCAATCAAACTTGATATTAATGGTGATGGTACATTTACTCAAGCCGACATAACGATGTGGCATGAAAATAACAATGGGACGGTGAATCTGTATGGAAGCAACTTCCACAATAACAGTGAGCCAAACATATCCAGATCCTGTGTTTTGTTCTATTATCCAAACAACTTCGATCCTTGGTTGGGAAATGTATATCTCAACCACCCGGAAGAAGATTTGGTTCAGGGACTAGGCATAGGAGCCCTATATAATGGCACTTGGCCAAATGGACTACCGGCTACCTACAGTCAAAACGGCAATATCATAACCGTTGACACTGAGGCAAATTGTTTGGGAGTCTTTGGAAGACTTCCTGGTGGTGAAGAATGGAATACAATCATACTTATGAATGGAGCTGAAAATCTCCGTTGGTCAAGTGAGCGTAATTCCATTGAACCCGAAAGGATTCAAATGGATCGCACAGAGATCCAGATACAAATCCCACAAGGTTTAACTAATATTGATGTTCAGGCGCGTGGCCTAGCTCAATACACCTCCAATGACGATCCGATTACACCGCCTGCAGAAATTTACCCCGTACTTCAACAGAACTTCCCTAATCCATTTAACCCGGAAACCAAGATCAGCTACAGTTTGCCAAAAAACGGACCTGTGCAGATTGAGGTTTACAACGTCAAAGGCCAATTGATCAAAACCCTGGAAAACAGCCAAAAAGCTACCGGGGATCACAACGTCAACTGGAACGGCACCGACACAAACGGTAAACCAGTTCCTGCCGGCATGTACTTCTATAAGATGAAAGTCGGCAAATTCAGTAGCACCAAAAAAATGGTGTTGCTGAAATAACAATATATTTCTGCTGAAATCTGCTACTTACTCACAACTAAGACAGGCGGACTAAGCGATTCCTCCGAACCCCTCGAAGCCACAAGCAGACAGGGGTTCTTTTTTTATTTAAATAATTGACAAAAATATACTTTAGTAGGAGAATTAATAACACAAAGGAGGATCATATGAAAAAGCTAGTAATAATTCTAGCACTTGTCTTGGCCATCACTTTTTCGTATGGTCAAGAAGGCATTCTATCCGTATCTAGTTCCAATTCCCAAACAAGTATTTCTTTCTCTTTACAGAAGAACACATTTGTTAACCTTTCTGTTTACAATATGAAGGGGCAACTTATTACAAATCTTGTAAGTGAGAGAAAGGGTCCTGGGGATCATAGAATTCTATGGAATTGGGTAGATACAAACAACAAGAGGGTCTCTAGTGGAGTTTACCTATTTAAACTTACCGCGGGAAAATACACCTCCAATGGTAAGATAATTTTAATGAAGTAACCGCTCATACCCTCCGAAATCCGTAACCTCCTGTCGCGACGCTTCAGGAGGTTTTTCTTTACTTTTTCTCTTAAAAACTATAAAATTGTATTATGAAATCAGGAGATATTAGGAAAAAATACATAGAATTTTTTAAAGAAAAGAAACACATGGAATTACCAAGTGCTTCTTTGATTCCGGAAAATGATTCAACAACTCTTTTTAATACAGCTGGTATGCAACCACTTATCCCATTTCTTATGGGTGAACCTCATCCAGCAAATAGCGCCATTGTAAACTGTCAAAAATGTGTGAGAACAGGAGACATAGAAAGTGTTGGTGATAATAGTCACCTAACATTTTTTGAAATGCTTGGAAACTGGCCGCTTGGAAATTATGGAAAAAGTGATGCTATTAAATATAGTTTTGAATTTCTAACAAGCAAAAAATGGCTTGGAATTGATGCAAATAGATTATATATTACTGTTTTCGAAGGCGACGAAAATATTGAAAAAGACATAGAATCAATTAATGTATGGCAAGAATGTTTTCGGTCTATTGGAGTTATAGCACAAGAAAATGAAAGGATATTTGCCTTGCCAAAGAATGATAATTTCTGGGGACCAGTAGGATCTAGTGGACCATGCGGACCTGATAGTGAAATGTTTGTTGATACTTTAAAAGATAAGTGTTGTGATAATTGTCGTCCAGGATGTAATTGCGGAAAATACATAGAAATTTGGAATGATGTTTTTATGTATTATTATAAAAATTTAGATGGAACATATAAAGTATTAGACAAACCTCAGATTGATACTGGTTTTGGGTTAGAACGTGCAACAACAGTTTTGAATAATTTAGACAATGTCTATGATACAGATTTATTTATTCCTATTATAGATGAAATCAAAAATTTATCGGGAATTAAAAATCCCAACCCAGAACAATTAAAATCAATTAGAATAATCGCTGATCACATAAGAAGTGCTGTTTTTATAATGGGTGATGATTTGGGTATTTGTCCATCAAACGTAAATCAAGGATATGTTGTTAGACGTTTAATAAGAAACGCAATTCGTCACGGAAAGTTACTTGGAATAAAAGATATTTTTACATTCAAAATAGCAGAAGTTGTTATAAAAATTATGAGTGAGTACTATCTCGAACTTTCTAAAAATAAAGATTTTATAATAAATCAAATAGTTGAGGAAGAAGAAAGATTTATAAAAACATTAGAAAATGGTTTAAAAGAATTTAATAAATTAGAAAGTATTAGCGGATCAGACGCTTTTAAGCTTTATTCAACTTATGGATTTCCACTAGAGATGACAATTGATTTAATAAAAGAAAAAGGACTAACTTTTGATATAAATGAATTTAATTCTGAATTTGAAAAACATAAAGAACTTTCTCGTACAGCTTCTTGTGGCATGTTTAAGGGCGGACTTGCAGATCACAGTGAAATAGTTACAAAATATCACACAGCAACTCATTTACTTCATCAAGCACTTCGTGAAACACTAGGAACTCATGTAGAACAACGTGGCTCAAATATAACAGCAGAGCGTATGAGATTTGATTTTTCTCATGGAGATAAATTAACACCGGATCAATTACAAATGATTGAAGATTTAGTCAATGAAAAAATAAATGAATCACTTCCAATATTGTGCGAATTAAAACCAATTGATGAAGCAAAAAAATGTGGAGCAATAGGACTTTTTGGTGACAAATATGGAGATCAAGTAAATGTTTATGCAATTGGTGATTTTAGCAAAGAAATTTGTGGTGGTCCTCATGTTGAAAACACAAAAGAATTAGGACATTTCAAAATTATAAAAGAAGAATCAGTTTCGAGTGGCGTGAGAAGAATTAAGGCAGTTTTGGAATAAATAATATATAATTTATATATAATCTAAAAAGTGATTTTAATAAAATTAAAAAAATAAAAAATGTTAAAAACCAAAAAAATAATTAAAATTGTATTAATGTTTTTTGTCGTTTTACCTTTTGCATTTACATTTTTCGTAAAAACAACAAATGCAGTTAATTTGACCTCCACAAGAATGATTCAATCTAACAATTATCTATTTATTCTCACTAAAGATGATGGCAAATTATTAATATTCAAAAATTCTGGTGAAAATGCTGGCGAATTAACCCAAACTATTGTTTTGGGCAATGCACCATCTGATTTATTAATAAAAGGGAATTACCTGTATATAGCCCTAAGTGGAACAAATGCTATAAAAGTTCTAAATAAAAATTCTTTTGAAATAGTGGGTACGCTACAAACACCAAAAATGCCATCAAATTTAGCTATTGATGGTAATTTAATTTGGTCAACTGTATCTCGTAGTAATGGCTCAAATTATCAACCATTTGCTTTACTATTAGATGATTCTACTGGATTACAAGCCACATCAACAATCTACGAACCAGAATGGACAAATGGGTATCTGGTTGGAAACGAACAAATTCTTATAAATCCAAACACTCATGAGGCTTATTTAGCATGTTCCGGTTATAGTCCCGATAATATTCAAAAATTTAACATAAGCAATCCAAACAATCCCTCTTTCATAATGCGAAATGTTCATGGAGTTCTTGGTTCAAATGGACAAGAAATGAATTTCAATTCTGATTATTCAAAAATTTATTATTCAACTGGCAGTGGTGGATATTCACAGCCTGGTTATAGTATTTTAGTAGTTAATACAAATAATTTAACACTTAATTCTTCTATGGTAATCGGAGCTTATCCAAACGCAAATTCTACTTTCGGAAACTTATTATACGCAGGTAAAAATGCCAATTATGATCCGAATGATATAACCGTATTTGATCAAAATAATGTTCCAACAAGAACATATAGTTTTCCAAATTATGAAAATTTAGTTCCTAGGGGTATTTCTGCGGGTCAAGGATTGTTTGCAGCAACAAACAAATATTTGTATTTATTAAGTCAAAATGATAACACATACAGAGCAATCTATGATTTTGTCAATAACACAGCAATATTACCAATATGTACATCTTGGACTTATTCTAATTGGAATACCTGCGTAAATGGTCAACAAACTAGAACAATAATTTCTCAATTACCTATTGGATGCTCGGGTGGAAATCCTGTTTTAACTCAAACATGTCAAAATACAAACACCGAAACATTTTCAATATCAAATGTAGTTGGTTTATTTAATAGTTATAGTGCCGGATCTAATATATCCATATCCGTAAGAGCCATGGAATCAAACGGAACGGTTGCCTCCCAACAAGAAGGTTTTGCTGTTGGTGCAATGGTGCTCGGTTCAGACATGGAAACAATGATTTCTTATACAAATGGCACATATACTCCTAGCGTTGAATTTTGGGATTTAAATATTCCAGTACCTTCACAAGTATCAAATAATTACAATCTAAGGGTTAGTTTATGGTGTAGTGCTGTCAATTCTAATTGTTCTTCGATCTATGGACACGAACCTCAAGTTGATAAATATTATACTTTTTCTGTTACCCCGGCAATTGAAGTACCGAATTTATTCATTGGCGATGGAACATACACATTCACAGAGGGCAAAAAAGTTAAGTTAAATAATGGGGCAATCATTGAACCTATTTATACAAAAACTGGAACTGGTAATTTTGAATTTCAAAATATACATTTTAAAGTTTATAATAGTAACAATGTATATTTAGGAACAACGGAAATTACAAGAGTTGGCTGGGAACCACTTATATCAAATTTTGGTAGTTACACATTTCGGGCCTCTGTAAATAGCATAGGAATATTGGGAATACAAAATTGGTCTGCTTCAATATCACTATCAAGCTTGAATCAATTGCCAGCTTGTACTTCTTGGAGTTATTCTGGATGGTCAGAGTGTAAAAATGGGACGCAAAAAAGAACAATAGTTTTTTCATTTCCAAGTGGATGTAGTGGCGGAAATCCCATATTAACACAAAAATGTGTAGGTGGGGATATATCAACAAACATTGACTGGACAAAAGGACAGTGGATCAAAGCTAGCGACTCACAAACAGTTTATTTTTTGGATATAAATAATATAAGACACTCATATACAAATGAAAAAATTTGGTATTCTTATTTTAATAATGATTTTTCATTTGTAAAAACAGTAACTCCAGAACAAATGGCCAGCTTTCAGTTGGGACAAAATGTACCTTTTAAATCTGGACAATTAATAAAAATTCCAAGCGTTCCAAAAGTATATAAAATAGAAGACGCTGGGACAATAAGATGGTTAAAAACAGAAGAAACCGCGAAAAGATTATATGGAAATAATTGGAATAAGTTAATCTACGATTTGGATGAATCATCTTTTGGAGATTATTCAGAGGGAGCAATTATAGAATAGTTTAATAAAATTAAAATATCGAGCTGAGCTCGAAATAAAAAAATGAAAAAACTAATTGTTTTTGTATTGATTTGTTGCACTATATATTTTGGCTTGCCTGTTTTTTTTAACAAAATAAGTGCTGAAACAAATGGAATAGATCTAATCGTCAATAATATTTCTATTAATTCAGACACTTCTGGTTATCATATAATAGTCACTGTCAAAAACACTGGCAATCAAACCCTTGTTATGAATAAATCCGTAATATTAAAACTAACATTAGGCACTAATACTTCTGAAATACAATCATGTGACACAACTGGTTCAATGCCATGTGCTGTTGGTAATGAATATAATGCTGGCATTGCTGTTAATGCATACGGAAAAACGACACTTTCTCCAGGGGAAGAATATAATATTACTTTTGATAATAAATCATATCTTTTAAGTAAGGTTGTGTTTAATAACAATGAAAATTATTTAATAAAGGCAATAGTTGATGATAATAAAATCATTTCTGAATCAAATGAAAATAACAATACACTAACTAAATCATATACACCAACGCCAACTATTTCCTGGATTAATGGTCAGTGGATAAAAACAAATGATTCAACAACAGTATATTTCGTTGATAGTAATAACGTAAGACATGCTTACCCAAACAACGCTATATGGAGAGCATATTTTGGTGATGATTTTTCATTTGTACAAACCGTAACAAATAATGATTTAACAAAATATTCGCTTGGAAAAAATGTTCCTTATAAATCAGAAATGTTGATAAAAATTCCCAGCGTTCCAAAAGTATATAAAGTTGGTGATAATGGAACAATACAATGGATAAAAACAGAAGCTACTGCAAAAAGATTGTTTGGTGATGACTGGACTAAATTAGTTCATGATTTAGATGAATCATTTTTTGGAGATTATACAGAAGGAACAAGCATAGAATAAAATTTAATAAAATTAAAATAATAAAAAACAAAGTGAAATCCATTAGATAATTCTTCTTATCTAATAATTTCAACTTTAATAAAAAATAACAAAAAAATATGGTAAAACATTCAAAAATATCCATATCTAATGGATTGAAAAAACTTACATTTTTGTTCTTTTTACCAATACTTATAGTGTTTGTTTTGGTAAATTTTCAATTTACAAAAGCAGAAGAATACATAATGGATCCAAGTGAATTACCAAAACAAGATGCATTTAAAGCAATAGTTAAAATTTATACATTATATGAAAACGAGGATGACTACATAACAACAGCTGGATTCGGCTCTGGAATTATAATAGATAAAAACGGTCTAATACTTACAAATTATCACGTAGTAACACAAGAAGATGAATTTGATAATAGTGAGATGCCAACATCATATAAAATATGCATTCCGCAAACAATTGGTGGAGAACCAGAGTGTAAATATACTGCACAACTTATTGCAAGAGATAAAAATATGGATGTTGCACTTTTGAAATTAAATACAATAGATAATCTAAGCACTATCACAGAGAACTTTCCATATCTTAATTTAAATCAAAATGATAATACAAATATCAATGACAAGGTTATAGCACTAGGATATCCTGCAATAGGCGGGGATACAATAACAATAACAAGTGGCATAATAAGCGGAAAAGAATCGAAATATGGAAATGAATGGATAAAAACAGATGCAATAATTTCATTTGGTAATTCTGGCGGAGCAGCCATAGATGAAAATAGTAATGTTATAGGAATAACAAGTAGTACTCATTCAGATTTTATAGGAAGTCTTGGTTATATTATAAATATTACGTCTTTAAATTCCTGGATAGATCAAAATAAATATTTAGAACCACAAAACAATAATTTATTTGATAAAACAAAAAATTTCATAAAAAGACAAAATATATTAAAAACAGCCCCATTTTTCTTGAATGCATTTAATCCATATTTAACTATCACAAAACCAGATGGTTGGAAATTTTTATTTGATCAAGAAAATATAATATCAATATTTAATGAAGGCGATGATGATTCTGGGTTTTTAGAACTTGAAATTTCAAAATTGCCTTATTTTTTAGATCTAGATGCAACAGTATCATTATATAAAGCAACTATAACAATTCCTACACAAGTAAATATAAATAAAGTAGAAGATGTGATTATAAATGGTAGACAAGGAAAAAAATTATTACTTTCTCGTGCTGGGGAAATGGAAAATATATATCTTTTTCCCATACAAAACAGAATTATTCAAATATCTTATGACTATGGAACAGACGATAAAGATAAAACAAATATAGATAACATGATCAACTCGCTCATCACAAGAGACTCTGATATTTCTGTTAACGAAATACACCAGTACACAAATCAAAACCCTATATTTAGTTTTAAAACAAAAGATAATTTACCTATTCACATATTAAATTCGAAATCTTCTCCAATTAAAATTTTAAATAAAAATAATAAAGATTTTTTAGCAGGTATTCAAGCGGAAAAAACAGATGATAATACAAAAAATCTAAGTAATGAAGAATTTTTAGCTAATATACAACAAACAATACAAACTGCAAATCAAATGGGTCCATATCTTGATCTTGAATTAAAAATAGTAAATTCAAATGCTCACTATAATATTAATAATGAAATAAAAGATGTAATAATGGTTGAATCAGAAATGAATAAACTTAGCGAGAAAAAAAAATTAGTTCATTATGTAGATTATTTTATAAAGACACAAGATTCATATATTACAATAGGTCTTTCCTTGCGCGAAGAGGGTGATATCACAAAAATAAATAATGCAAAAAAAGAATTTAATCAAATATTAAGCACTTTTTCATTAACAAATACTCCAAATAATTATGCTGAGGAAGTATTGGTAGACAAACCAACTAATTTTATTATTGATAAAAATTTATCCAACAGACTAAAAGGTAAACTACTTTTAGCCGTAGAAGACAAGGGAAGAATATGGTATGTAAATCCAACAGATTTAAAAAAATATGAAGTAACAT
>CAYLQO010000005.1:0-45604 GCA_964386425.1 uncultured Gammaproteobacteria bacterium
TCACTAAATAGTATAAATATTGTATCTCCGGAAGATAAATTTTATGAATTTAATGAAAGTGGAGAAGAATATGTTTTTGAATCTCGAGCAATATCTTCTAATGGTCAAATTATACATCCAATAGCGGGTGTTTATAGTTGGGCATTAAATTGGGAAAGCAAAGATACAACACTTGTAGATATCAAATCTGGTGCAAGTCCAAGTTTAGGGTCTGTACCATTTGTAGCAAAAAATAAAAATGGAAAAACAACCGTAACAGTAACTGCAAAAAAATTAGCAAATCCAGTAGGTTATAACGGTCCAGATTTGAGTGATCAGGCAAGTGTAGAAGTATTTTTATGTGAAGATCCATGGACATCTTTAATGGACGGTGAGTATAATTTTTCTATGAAATATTGCCAAGATGGAAATTTACCAGATTTATATGTAAAACCAAATCCAAATGTTTCAGGGGGCTTATTAAAAGAATATATTTTAACCTATAATAATTCTGCGAGTGCATTTAATTCAAATAACCCCATAAAGAAATTTACAGAACTTTCCAGTAATTCATTTATGTTAAATATCTTTGCAAGAGTATTTGGTCCTTTAACAAATAAGTTTTTTGGTGCAAAGGTTTTTGCCCAGGTAGATGATAATCATGAGCAAGATGTAATAGGAGTTAGAATTTATAAAAATGAAAAACATTTATCCCCAATAGATTGGTATCATAAGAGTGGATATATAACATTTATAGGAAAACCAAAGGCAACAGTAGTTGATTCTTATAATGCAATAAAAGATGGAACAACTATTTATGTAAATGCAGGAAATAAAAGTAGAAACAGATCAGAAGATGGACCAGGAGATTTAGAAGTTATATTATTTAACGCAATAACACCACCACATGATCCAGGAGATGATGAACAAAGCTTAGAAGATTATAGTTATAATACTTATGTATATTTAATTTCATATAACTCGAATGCATCTGGCATGACTAAGGGAATTGTAGCTCAGCTTATAAACAACTGGAAACTTAATACAAATATTAATGATGTTACAGAAAAAAATAATCTAGTTCAGGATGTAAAAAGATGGGAAGATATAAGAACAATTGAAGCATCTTTAGACAATTATGCCGAGAACAATACATACTGCGCTTATACATCTAATCCCGTTGGTGGTTATTGTTCAGAAACAGTAGACCTATCTTATACATGGAGAGATGATAATGGTGATGGCGTAATTAATAATGGAGAATGTTACAATGTTTCAAATGAAGTAAAATGTTCTGATGATGATTATTGTCAGAACCATAAAATGAAATTTAATAAATGTATAACCAAATATCCAGAGTTAAATAGTGGAACATATAAAAAAGGAATATCTGTTTCTGTTTGGCCATCATGGAAAGATACGCTCTCAGATCAAGTTGGCGCATCTTTACCAATTGATCCAGTAAATAAAATGGGAGCAGGTTGTTATGGAGATCCAACAACATGTTGGGATGCCGTAAATAATACCTTTCAATGTCCAATAAATTCTCAAGTATATTATTATAGATCAAAATCTGGTGGTGGTTTTGAATTCTATACATTATTTAATAATAAAAACATAAATAATTGGGGTGGTAATAATCATACTTCCCATGTATATAATGCTTTCTTTATAGATAATAGTGCGGTTTGTAATAATTCCATTTCTGGTTGTAGAAGTAATGATGATTGCTCGGGGGATTGTGCTATATGTAATACTAGAACCCATGAATGTGAGAGTAAATGTAGGGGAAATACACCATATTGTATTGATCCAGCAACTAAAACTTGTGGTCAATGTACAAATGCTATTTTAAGCGGTGATCAGTGTACTGAACCATGCACAACTTGCAATACAACAACACATAATTGTGTCTCGACATGTGATAGAGATAGCTTTTGTTTAGATGATACATGTGTTGATTGTTTAACTGCAGCTAATTGTACAGGCGATTGTGAAATTTGTTCACATGGTAGTTGTGTTTCTTCATGTACCACAGCAGGATTACTTCGTTGTGTAGATAATAGTTGCAAACAATGTTCGCCAGCCACTGAAGCTTTGGATTGTTTAGGTGCATGTCAAGAGTGTAATGCAAATAATTCTTGTGCGTATAAATGTAATACGGAACCAAATCTTAAATGTTGGAATAATGGATGTGTTGAATGTCTTGGTGACAATGATTGTTCTGAGAAACCAGGGACCCCCAGATGTGAAACCAACACACATACATGTGTTCCCTGCACAAACAGCACTGCTATTTCTGATTGTGGTTCATGTTCGCAATGTATAGATAATGTTTGTAGTTTACTATGTCCCCCAGAAAATTGTGTAAATAATGTTTGCTCTGATTTATGTAATTCAAACGATGACTGTCCCGATGGACAATATTGTCAATTTAATGGAAATTGTAATTTAAATTATTTTGGCCAATATATTAATAATTGTAATCCATCCCCAAATTCATGGTCCAGAACATGCGCCCCAGCTCTCAATTGTCGCACATTTGTTAATAATACATTATCAGATGTAGTAAACATTAACGTATTTAGAGAAACCCCCACATGTAATTCTATTATACAATCTGGTTGTTTGAATCAGATTGAAGGCATTAAAACATACAATTTAAAGGATATTGGAAGTGGTCTGGGTATGGCAAGTGGCCAAGTAAATAATGTTATATTTGGACACATTCCTTCTAATACAGGGTTTATTAATCTAAGAGAGGGTTGTCTATATAATTTCACACTTAGTGTTCCAGGTTATGTTCCTTTTAGTATAACAAAAACAAGATTTTCATCCCCTGTATTGGGGGGTGGAATGCAAGTTGATGAGCCATATAGAATTTATTTGCAACCATTAATTGGGGGTGGGGGATAATCCCTAAATAAAATATACTAATAATTGTAATAAAAAAATAAAAATATGTTTGATGATTTAAATCAAAACAATAATGGGCAGGCAAATACTCCAAATGACCAAAGCGCTAGAGACAGTATTGATTCTCTAGATTTTTTACAAGATAATTCTAATGTTAATTATCAAGACAAATTAAAAAACAATTCCTTCGTTGCTTCTAGTCCAGCTGAGGACATGTTTGCTAGCACAGATAAGACCAATGTTAATGTGAGAACTTCAAACGTTTCTCTAAAAACAGAAAATTCTGGACCAGCACCAGTTAATCCAATAACAGACTATTCTCAATTTGTATCTGAGGCAGAAAATTCTGATACAGGAAAAGTAAAGCCAATGTTTTTTATTATAGGAATTATAGTTTTATTGGGTGTTTTAGGAAGTGGTGGATATTGGGTTTATTTAAAGTATTTTAAAAATAGTACTCCGATAATAGAGGCTAATTTAAATAATGAATCAGAAGATATAAATCTAGATAATCAGAATGATGAAAATCAAGAAGGAATAAATATTAATGAATCAGCAATAAAAGAAGACACAGATGGGGACGGACTAAAAGATGAGTATGAACAAATACTTGGTACTGATATAAATAATACTGATACAGATGGAGATGGATTATATGATAGAGAAGAAGTCGTGGTGTATAATACTGATCCATTAAATCAAGATACGGATGGAGATGGATATAAAGATGGAGAAGAGGTAAAAAATGGTTATAATCCACTAGGTCCTGGAAGATTATTAAATATCGAGATGATTACTTCTCAGAATGATGAACAGAGTTCTGTTCAGGAAAAAAAACTTCTTCCGACTAATATAGATTTAAGTTTGTGGAAAAATTATTCAGATAAAACATTAAATATTTCATTCAAATATCCGCCATCATGGAGTATAGTCAAAAAAAATAATATTATAACTTTATCTGGACTAGAGGGCGATATAGTTAGTTTAGAAATAAGAGAAAATAAATTAGAATTAGATTTAATTGATTGGATTACAACACAGAGTGATTTTCCAAATTTTAGACAGCAGGAAATTGAAGTAAATAGTATGAATTCCCTTGCATTAAGTAGCGCTGATTCCAATTGGATTGCAGCTCAATCAATTTTTTTACCAGGACCAAAGAAGGTTTTTTGTTTTAATTATTTAAACAAAAAAAATAACGATGGAGAATTTAAAGAATTTCAAGAAATAGTGTTATCATTTTCATATTCATAAAAATAAAAATAATAAAATATGTTTGAGTCAGACAACCAACAAAATAATCAGGCAAATCAACCAAATTTTGAGGCCACCCCCTATCAAGTTGCTCCAACGCAGGATGATACTATGTACTATATGCCTGATAAATTTTTAAAACCCGAGGCCATTAAAAAAGATGGAGGTAATTTAATATTTAAATTATTAGTTATTTTTTTAGTGATTGGAGTTTTAGCTGTAGGAGCTTTTGCTTTTTATCTTTACAAAAAAAATAATGAACAAGTTATAAACGAGGAAGGAGTCTTAAATTTAGAAAAAAATCAAGACACAGAACAGAAAACAGAGGAACAAAATTTAGACACAGCCGAACAGAGGGATAAAAAAAGAGTACAAGATGTAAAATCGATAGTTTCAGCTCTTTCATTATATTTTTCTCAAAATAATAACTATCCAAGTTTGTTAACGGATTTGTCAGCAAGCTTAAAAGAATTGCCAATTAATCCAACACCAGGTGGGGAAGACTATGCTTATGCACCAAATTCAGATAAAAAGGACTATAAATTAACATTTAGTCTTGAATCTGGAGCAGATTTTGGAGGAGTTAGTTTGGGGGCAGGCAAGTATCAAATTGATTCTTTTGAGATAGTTGGACCATATAAAGAAGACCAAGAACAAAATGAAGAAAATAATAATGATAATAATAATGAAGATAATAACAATGATGACAATGATAATTCTGGTATTTTAAAGATTCCACCACGTGGTCCAGATGCTGATAATGATGATTTTACAAATGCAGAGGAATTGTTATTCGGAACAGACATCAATAAGGCAGACACAGATGAAGACACCTATCTAGACGGTAATGAAATTATAAATTTATATGATCCACTAAGTCCTACAGGTAAATTAGCTGACAATGTTATCATATCAAAAGTTTTTTATAATGAATCACAGAATTATTCTATTTTATATCCAGCAAAATGGATGTTTGAGAACAAAACAGCTGATTTTAAAGAAACAGTTTTTTATGATGAAAAAAATGGAGATTTTTTTACAATGAAGGTTTATGAAAATCCACAGGGACTTACACTTTCAAACTGGTATTTGAGTTTTGCTCCAGGTGCAAAAGCAGAAGATTTGATTGTTTTTAATGGAAAAAAACTTGACGGATTATCCACTAAAGATGTAATGAATATTTATTTTGCCATAAATTATAAAGTTTATGCTCTTTCATATATTGTTTTAAATGAAGAAGAATTAAATTATTATTCTACATTTTTAATGTTTGCAAAAAGTTTTAGAGCAATGCAATAAAATGATTGAAATAAATATATTATTAAAAAATTTCAGATATAAGTCTTATATAGAAAAAATAGTTTCTAAATTAGATAATATAGAGAAATTAGGTAAAAAAGGTTTTTCTATACTTATAACTGGTGATAGTATTACGAAAAAGTTAAATAAAAAATATAGAAAAAAAGACAAAACAACTGATGTGCTGAGTTTTGCAGAAAGAGATATAAAAAATAATTTTAATTTTGATAATGATTTTCTTGGAGAGATAATAATAAACATAGAACAAGCAAAAAGACAATCAAAAAATTTAAAAAAAGAAATATTATTTTTATTGATTCATGGCTATTTACATCTTATAGGATATGATCATAGTAATTTAAAAGATGAAAATTTAATGAACAAAGAATCACAAAGAATTATAAAAAAATATGATGTTTAACATAAAAAAGTTTTTAAAAAGTGTAAAATTCGCTTTTAAAGGAATTTTTTCTATTTATAAGACAGAACAAAATTTTAGATTTCAAATATTTGCAAGTTTTTTTGTAATTTTTTTAATGATATTTTTTAAAATGTCATTAAGGGAAGTTATAGTTTTGATACTCATGATTTCATTTGTATTAATTATGGAAATCATAAATTCTGCTTTTGAAAAGATTGCAGACATGTTTAAACCAAGAATACATGTTTACGCTGAAATTGTAAAAAATATCATGGCTGGTGCGGTTTTAATATCATCACTTACAGCAATTGTCATCGGGATAATTATTTTTTATCCATATTTCCTAGATTTTTTTGTGAAAATTTCACAATAAATGATTTTTAAGATATAATTATATAAAGAATTTTTTATTAAAATATTATGGTCAAAAATCAGATAATAACAAGCTTGGATATTGGTTCAAGAAGTATAAAGATTGTTGTAGCTCAATATGATTCAGAGGGGCGTGAGCTTAGAATTATAGGAGCGGCCGATCATCCAACAAAAGGAATAGTAAATGGAAATATAATAAGCATAGAAGATGTGGTTAGTTCTATTTCTAGTACCCTAGAAAAAGTAGAGAGAGTTGTTGGCATGCCAATTGAAGGTGCTATTATAGGTATTTCTGGTCCACATATAAAATCAATTAGTAGTCAGGGAGTTGTTGCTGTATCAAAAGCAGATGGAGAAATTAGAGAAGAGGATGTTGAAAGAGTTATAGAAGCCGCTCAAGCAGTAGCAGTTCCTCATAACTATGAAATATTACACGTAATTCCAAAAACATATAAAGTTGATAATCAAGAAGACATTAAAGATCCAATAGGAATGACTGGAATCAGACTAGAAGTTGAAGCGCAAATTGTCATGGCACTATCAAATCAAAAAAAGACAATTGAAAAATGTATGAATAGAATTGGTGTTGATATAGATGATGAAGTTTTTTCTGTTCTAGCTGACTCAGAAGCAGTATTATCAAGAGAACAGAAAGAATTAGGTGTGGCTCTGATTAATATTGGCTCTTCAAATACAGGAATTGCTGTTTATGAGGCAGGTGAATTATTACATACTGCAGTACTGCCAGTTGGTTCAGGTCACATTACAAATGATTTAGCAATCGGACTTAGAACATCTATTAAAGTAGCTGAAATGATAAAGATGCAGGAAGCTACATGTATTTTAGAAGATATTAAAAAAAGAGAAGAAGTTGATCTTGCGCTATTTGATGAAACACTTGAGAGTGGAAAGAAAAATATGATACCAAAAACAGAAATTGCACACATCACAAAAGCAAGGGTTGAAGAAATTTTTGATTTAGTTACAAAAGAATTAAAAAATATAGAAAGATTTGGAATGTTACCAGCTGGTGTTATATTAACAGGCGGTGGTGCAAAATTGAAGGGAATAGTTGAACAGGCAAAAGAACAATTAAGATTGCCAGTATTTTTAGCAAAAGTACAAAAAATTCATAGTATAGTTGATAAAACAGAAGATATGAGTTATTCTACGGTTGTTGGGCTTTTATTATGGACACACAATAATAGTGGAACAAGAACTCCCATGGGTGTTTCTATAGGTGGATTTATGGGTAAAATAAAAGGAATATTTAAACACATGATGCCCTAGTTTAAAAATAATTATTACAAGATGAAAAAAGTAAAAGAAAAAAACAGCACAACTAGAGAGCTAAAACCAGATGTCGAAACATTTGCAAAAATTAAAGTTATTGGAATTGGTGGAAGTGGTGGATCTGCTATAAATAGAATGATTGATAATAAAATAAGAGGAGTTGAGTTTATAGCTATTAATACAGATGCTCAAGCATTAAATAGATCAAATGCTGATAAAAGAATTCAAATAGGAATAGATACAACAAAAGGACTTGGTGCAGGTATGGATCCAGATATTGGAGCAAGATCAGCAGAAGAGAATTTAGAAGAAATAGAGAAATCTCTTGAGGGAGCTGATATGGTTTTTATAACCTGTGGACTTGGTGGTGGAACAGGAACTGGAGCAGCACCTATTGTTGCTGATATTGCAAGAAGAAATAATTCTTTGACAGTTGCTGTTGTTACAAAACCATTTAGTTTTGAGGGATCACAGAGAAAAATGATTTCTGAACGTGGACTAAATGAACTTGAAAGCAAGGTTGATACGATTATTACAATTCCAAATGATAGAATTTTAAATATTATAGACAGAAAAACTTCAGTTTTGGATTCTTTCAAAATAGCAGATGAAATACTTCATCAGGGTATTCAAGGAATTTCTGAAATTATTACAATTCCCGGTGAGGTTAATGTTGATTTTGCTGATGTGAAACGTATTATGTCTGATGCTGGTTCAGCTCTTATGGGAATTGGTCGTGCAACAGGAGAAGATAGAGCTAAGAGAGCAGCAAAAGAAGCAATTAATTCTCCACTTCTCGATGTTTCAATTTCAGGAGCAAAAGGAATATTATTTACTATAACTGGCGGTGAAGATCTAACAATGTATGAAATTAATGAAATAGCTGAAATAATTACATCATCTGCAGATGGAGGAGCAAATATAATTTTCGGTACCGTAATTGATAAATCAATGAACGGTGAACTTAAAGTTATGGTTGTTGCAACTGGTTTTGAAAGTTTTGAACTTCAGAAAAAAGATATGTCAAAAATGAATTCAAATTATAGACAGAATCAATATATAAGCAGAATGAATAGTTCTACAAAAGACACTCCAACTGTTTTTGAGGATAAAGATGATATGGAGTTTGAAGATGAAACAGAGGATGAAAAAGAAGTTGAATTAGATAATAATCTTGATAATGATACATCTTTTGATGATTACGATAGCGCGAAATCAGATGATGATTTTCAAACATTGGAACAAAATAGTGAATATGATATACCAGCATTTTTAAGAAAAAAGATGAAATGAAATGTCCAATTTGTCACAATAAAACTACAAAAGTACTTGACTCTCGTGTGGCAACAGACGGAGTTACAGTAAGAAGAAGGCGAGAGTGTTCAAAATGTAACTTTCGTTTTTCTACTATTGAAGAAATTGAAATATTAGATATAACAATAATAAAAAGTGACGGAGCTAGAGAAACATATAATAAACAAAAATTACAAGACGGAATTAGAAAGTCTCTTCACAAAAGAGGGAAAACACAAGAAGAGTTTGATCAGCTCGTAAGAGATATAGAAATGGATTTACAAAAAGAAAGAAAAGACGATGTTTCTTCTAATGTATTAGGAGATATAGTAATGAAACATTTAAAAAAATTTGATAAAGTTGCATATATTAGATATGCTTCTATATATAGGTCATTTGAAGATTTAGAAACATTTGAACAAGAATTAAAAAAACTTATCAAAAGTAAGAAAGAATAAAAAATAGTTGAAAGTTATAAGTTTATAAAGTTTTGAATTAATTTTTATATCTTTATAACTTAGTACTTTTAACTTTATAACTTAAATTATATGGAAGAAAATAATAATGAAATAAAAACACTTTTACAAGAAAATATAGAATTAAATAAAGAAATTTTATCACTTTGTAAAGAAATAGAGCACCACAATAAATTATCAAGAATTTATGGTTTTGTGAAAACAATTATTATAGTCATCCCTCTTATTGTTGGTATTTTGTATTTAATTCCATTTTTTGGTCAGATGTTCAAAGGGTTAAATATGTATAGTCAAACAATGACAGAATTGTTGAAATAGTATAAATCAATATAGATATGGAAAATCTCTTTTATTGAGATTTTTTATTTTTCGAGTAATTATATTGACAAATATCATACTATATGATATATTGTTATAAATGAATATAAGGAGGCCCAATGAGTAAGGTGAAAGAACCCAAAATCGCCTATTATTGGGCGATTTACAAAGA
Source organism: uncultured Gammaproteobacteria bacterium (assembly GCA_964386425.1). Taxonomy (GTDB): domain Bacteria; phylum Patescibacteriota; class Patescibacteriia; order UBA1558; family S5-K13; genus STF1-138. The sequence continues at coordinate 9,794 of CAYLQO010000005.1, forward strand.
AGGAATAAAGAAGGGCGATCATCCCAGCAGAGGGTATGATGAATTACAAGTGTGCACTTTTTATTCAACACATGTAGCTCATAAACCCTATTATGGGGATATGGAGTATTTGCTTCACGCAGTGAAGCTTATACATGTAGGAGAGGGAAACTCAAATTATCCAACTGCTGTAAATATTTTTGAGAGCATTAGTATGTATTTTTCAGATTTACAGTTTGATGAGAGCGGATTTGTTGAGGTGCCCGCTACTTCTACTAAAAAAGAGGTTTGTGAGCCACAAGAGGAGGCTCAAAAATCAGAAGAATGTGTCCAGCTAGAAATAGATTTGGGCACATCAATATACGATTGGGATTAGGGAGACTGACTGTAATAAGCCAGCTCCCTATTTTATTTTCCAAAATTTCATATAAATTTTTATTCAAAAAATTAATTTTGTGGTAAAATATATGTATAGATTGAAGCATTCTCTCCTACCGGTGGGTAGGTAATTTTCGGCTTAGAAGATTAATAAAATCAATAATATTATTTTTATAAATGGATAAAAATTTTACAAAAAGAATACTAAACATTATATTAATGGATTTTTTTGTTTATGGAATATTATATTTTCCTGTTTGGTGGTATTCAAGGGGTCTTTATAAAGCACTTCTAAAATGTTTAAAGATATTTTCTGATTCTTGGGAGAGCTTGGGTTTATCTATTCATATAAGATATCTTTTGAAGCCAATGTACGGACAAAGAGATATTACTGGAATTTTGATAAGCTTTTTTATGAGAATTATAATGCTAATTTTTAAGGTAATATCAATTATATTTGTATTTATTTTTTGTACAATACTTTTTATGTTATGGGCATTTTTACCAGTTATTATAGTGCTCGGTATTGTTGCGAACTATAAATTTTTGACACAAAAATGAAAAATTTAGAAAAAACAAAAATTGTTTATTGTGAAAATTGTACTAAGGATGCAAGTTGTTTGTATTGTCACGGACAAAAATACTACTTACAAATAGGTAATTACTCTATTTATTTTGAAAAATCATTTTCAAAAGAATCAATATTAATTGATAACTTAAAATCAGCTATCTCTATAATTGTTAATGCGATTTTAGGAATTATAGGAACAATTGGAATATTATCAGTTATTTATCATATATATAAAATATATTTATCACAGGCAGATATATTTTCAGCTAGCGCTTGGTTGGACATAAAAGTTATGGTTTTTTATTTTGGAGTATTAGCAATTATGTTTCTTTTCTATAGAATACAGGTGGCTTCTTATATAAGAGAAATAATTGTAAGGCTTAGTGATGCAGAAAAAAGTAAACACAAATCATTTAATTCGTATAACTCATTTTCAAAACCAGTAAAAAAAATATTATTTGATGCTCATTATTTAGCAATTCGAAATAAACAAAATATTTCACCGCTTCATATATTGTATGTGATGCTTAGCAATATGGATTTTATTGTTATTTTAAGTAGACTTGGAATTTCAGATCAATTTTTGAAATCAAAAGTAAAAAATTTATTAAACAATCTAAAAGATCCTGGATCAGAAAATGTTTATTTTTTGGATACTATTTTAAATAGTTATTATTTTGGGTTTTTAAATAAGTCTCAATATGTAAAAATAAGCCATTTATTAATGGCACTTTCATCTGTTGATGAGAGAATTTTTGAATTATTCTTTGATATGGGCGTTGATGGTAATCAGCTTAAAAATGCAATTGCCTGGATAAAATTAAGAGATGACATGTCAGAACTTTATAAAAGATATAAAAAAAGATCATCTTATAAACCAAGTGGAAGTATGAATCGATCAATGACTGCAATAGCAACCCCAATGCTTGATAGATTTAGTTCTGATTTAACGCGTCTTGCAAAATATGGATATTTAAATATGGTGGTAGGAAGAGATGAGAAAATAGATGAAATATATAGATCAATAGAAACATCAAATAAAGGGGTTTTAATAATGGGTGCTCCTGGTGTTGGAAAAGATAGTATAGTAGAGGGTCTTGCAAATAAAATGTCAGCAGAAGATGTTCCAGAACAATTAAAAGATAAAAGATTAGTTTCCCTTTCTTTATCAAGATTTGTTTCAGAAGCGTCAAATGGAGGAAATGTAGAATTTTTATTTATGAAAATAATGGAAGAAATAGCAAGGTCTGGAAACATAATTCTTGTAATAAGTGATATTCACAATATAGTTGGTGTTGTGTCTGTTGGAAATAATAATATAGATCTTTCAAATATATTAGCTGATAGTATCATAAGATACGGCATTATTGTAATAGGAACAACGAGTGAAATAGAATATAAAAAATATTTAGAAAATAATTCCCTTATAAGCGCAATGAACATAATTGATCTTCCAGAACCAGATTTTAATGATACTGTACAAATTTTAGAGTCAAGATCTTTTGCATTAGAATACAAACATAAGATATATTTTTCATATCAGGCAATTGAAAAAATTGTAAAACTTTCCAATGAATATATTCATACATTTAGACAACCAGTTAAAGCAATTAGAATAATGGAAGAAGTTGCTGTTATGGTTAAATCAGATGCTAATAAAAAATTAGTTACAGCTGAAGATGTTGCGAAAGTAATATCTCAGAAGGTAAATATTCCACTTGGATCAATTACTATTTCTGAATCAGAAAGATTATTAAATTTAGAAAAATTAATGCACGAGAGAATGGTCGGTCAAGATGAAGCAGTAAATATGGTTTCTTCAGCACTTCGTAGAGCAAGAACGGAACTTCGTGATAAAGATAAGCCAATAGCAAATTTATTGTTCTTGGGTCCAACCGGAGTTGGAAAAACAGAACTTGCTAAAACTGTTACTGAAATATTTTTTGGAAATGAAAATAATATGATTAGACTTGATATGAGTGAATATCAAGAAAAATCATCCATTTCAAGATTGATAGGTGTAGAGGGAAGTTCGAGCGGAGGAATGTTGACAGAGGCAATAAAGAAAAATACTTTTTGCGTTTTGCTACTTGATGAAATAGAAAAAGCACATCCAGATATTTTAAATATATTTTTACAAGTTATGGACGATGGTAGACTTACTGATTCAAAGGGAGAAACTGTCGATTTTACAAATTGTATAATTATTGCAACTTCAAATGCTGGGTCTTTTTATATACAAGATCAAATAGCACAAGGAATTGATTTAGAAACAATAAAAAATGATCTAATAATGAATAAATTAAGAGATAATTTTAGGCCAGAATTCTTAAATAGATTTAATGGAATTATTGTGTTTAAACCTTTGACACAAAAAGAAATAGAATCTATTGCCGTTTTAATGCTAAATAAAATTACAAAACGATTAGAAGAAAAAGGAATATTTTTCTCTGCAACCAGTGATGCAGTGAAAGAATTAGCTCAAATCGGATTTAGTCGTGAATTTGGTGCAAGACCATTAGCACGAACAATTGAAGAGCGTGTAAATAATTCACTTGCGAACATGCTTTTAACAAATAAAATAGATAGAAGAGATCGGGTAATTTTAGAGCGTGGTGGAGGAATTAGAATAGAAAAAGCTAATAGAATATAGCTTGTTTTATGTTGTTTTAATAAGTATAATATTTGAATAGATAATCGAATAATTCAATAATATTTATGGCAAAAAAAGATAAAAACGTCAATAGTGTAAATATAGAAAATAATGAAAAAATGAATAAAATTATTTCTTTTTGTAAGAGAAGGGGTTTTGTATATCCATCTTCTGAAATTTATGGAGGTTTTTCCGCTGTGTATGACTATGGTCCATATGGAGTAGAACTTCTAAATAATATAAAGAAATTTTGGTGGAGATATATGGTTCAGTTAACAGATAATATTATTGGACTTGATAGTGCAATTTTTATGCATCCAAAAATTTGGGAAGCAAGCGGTCACGTATCTGGATTTTCAGATCCACTAGCAGAATGTAAAAAATGTCATTTTAGATTTAGAGTCGATACGTTTTTAGAAGATTTGGGAGTGACAGCTGATGAGAAAATGAGTTTAGAGCAAATAGATAATTTGTTTAGAAAAAATATAGACAAAATTAAATGTGCTAAATGTGGAGCAAGTGAATTTACAGAAATAAAAAAGTTCAATTTATTGGTTCAATCTAACTTAGGAAATTTTTCTTCTGAATTAGGTAAAGATCCAGTTTATCTAAGAGGAGAAACATGTCAAGGAATTTATGTAAATTATAAAAATGTAATGGATTCAACAAGAGTAAAAATTCCATTTGGTATTGCTCAGATAGGAAAAGCATTTAGAAATGAAATTACTGCTCGTCAGTTTATTTTCAGAACTCGTGAATTTGAACAAATGGAAATGCAATATTTCACTGATCCAAAATCAGAGCTAAAAGAATATGAAAAATTAAAAGAATATAGATGGAAGTATTATTTGGATTTAGGTATAAAAGAAGAAAATTTAAGATGGTATAAACATGAAAATTTAGTTTTTTATGCTAAACGTGCTTATGATATAGAATATAATTTTCCTTTTGGATTTAAAGAATTAGAGGGAATTCATGCAAGAGGAGACTATGATTTAAAACAACATTCTAAATTTTCTGGACAAAATTTAGAGTACTGTAATCTAGTAACTGGTAAAAAATTTATTCCTCATATAGTCGAGTCATCAGTTGGAGTAAACAGAACATTTCTAGCCCTAATATCAGAAGCATATACAGAAGAGAAACTTGAAGATGAAACAAGAATAGTTTTGAAATTAAAACCTGAGTTAGCTCCAATTAAAATTGCAGTTTTTCCACTTTTAAAAAACAAAAAAGAATTAGTTGATAAGGCAAGTGAAATTTTTAATAATTTGAAAAAATTATACATGTGTGAGTTTGATGATAATGGAAATATTGGTAAAAGATACAGACGACAAGATGAAATAGGAACTCCGTATTGTATAACCGTAGATTTCGATACTTTAGAAAATGGTGAAGTAACAGTACGTGATAGAGACACAATGAAACAAGAAAAAACAAAAATTGATAATTTAATAGAATATTTTAAATTAAAAATATTGAGCTAGTCGAGTTAAACTCGACTAAGCCTGAAATATAAAAATATGAAACAAATATTAAAAAACAAAAAATTTTTATTTTCCATTGTTTTTTTAGTTGTATTTTTGTTTCCTCAATTTGTCCTGGGTGTTAATTGTGCATTTATATCAAATAGAGTTGTACAAAATGGAAAAGTTTGGGTTTACTCAAATCTTCAATGTAGAGATTTAAGAGAGCATTTTGAACTGCTACCACAGAACGCAACAATGTATCCAGAGTTTGAAGAGAGTATGCCCGGTATGAATGGAACATATTGTTGGGACCCACTTCATGTTTCAAATGGACCAATGAATACTTGGCCAACAGATGATCAGAACAGATTTTGCTCTTATCATTGTTGTTTTACTACTGCACCAGAAACTCCAAATCAAGTCATATTTGAAGGACAGCAGACATCCGCACCAATACAAGAGAAACTAGACACCACCCCTCCTCAGTCAAACGATTTAACATTTACTGCAGAAGTTGGAATTCCTGGATTTCAAACAGCCCCGGTTAATGGAGCCCTACTTAAAAATTTTTTAGTAAAATTATATAGTTACTTACTATATTTATCAGGAGTATTTGCAGTAATAATATTAATATTGGCGGGTTTCCAGTGGGTTCTGGCAGGAGGAAATCAAAGTAAAATAGGAGAAGCAAAACAAAGAATAATAAATGCGTTAACTGGATTAGTTTTATTAGCAAGTTCATATTTAATTTTATACACAATAAATCCACAATTGATAAATATAAAAGATTTAAAGATTGATCCAATTACACCCGTGGATGTAGTTGTCCAAGATCCAACACCAGAAACACTGGAACAAGAACAAGTAAGAAAGGCATTATCAGAGTCTGGTACTAATATTGTAGCCTTTAATAGTGCTGATAATAACCCAAATTGTCATTGTGTGGATACGAAGTTGAAATTTGATTTAGATCAAGCATCAAATTGGAATTGTACGGATTGCGATGCTTCTCAATGTGAACCTCTTCTTTGTGGGACGTGGGAATTTTGTGGAAAGTGTGTAAGGAATGCGGGTTCATATTCAGAGTCAACCGCTGTTCCAGGAGCCATTCTCAACGCTACCAATCCTGAATGTGAAACCGATAAAGATTGTGCCAAATTTAAGACCGGAATGATATGTAATACTTCTTTAAGTACAAAAAGATGTACTTTTGCCGTTAAAGATGGTGAGCCATGTAAAAGAGACATAGAATGTGCAACTAGGGTTTGTCAATTATCAAATGGAACCAACATTGTTTGGGGTAATCAACGTGTTTGCGGTAAATTAGACAACCAAAAAAATTGTGGTAGAAGTATTGAATGTAAATCCGAATGTTGTTGTGATAGAAATTTTCCAAGTCCAAATGAGTGTTATACGGTGGAGGAGTGTAAAAATATAAATAATCCATGTATGTAAATATAGTTTAAGATAATGTATAATCGAATTTATTATGCAAAACATATTTTTAAAACCACTTCATGAAACAAACGCTATTAGCGTACTGGTTTTGGTTAAAACAGGTTCTAGGTATGAAAATGAGAAAAACAATGGAGTCGCACATTTTATAGAACACCTGCTTTTTAAGGGAACAAAAAAAAGACCAACATCTCTCTCTATTTCAAAAGAACTTGATGGAATCGGAGCTGATTACAATGCATTTACTTCAAAAGATAAAACAGGATATTATATAAAGGCACCAAAAGAACATTTAGAACTAGCACTTGATATATTATCTGATATGATATTTCATTCTAAATTTGATGATGTAGAAATTGAGCGAGAAAGAGGAGTAATAATAGAAGAAATAAATATGTATAATGATAATCCAGTAATGAATATTGATTCTTTAATTGAAAATAGTGTATTTAATGACCATGCACTAGGAAGACAAATTAGCGGTGAGATAAAAAATTTAAAATCAATTACAAAAAATGATATTTTGAAATTTTATAAACAGTATTATAAAAGAGAAAATATGTTTATAGGGATCGCTGGAAATTTTAGTGAGAGATCTGCAAAGAAATTAATCAATAAATATTTTAAAATAAAAGATTTTGATAATGCTAAAACTTTTGATGTTTTTAAACCATATCAGAAGTCCATACAAGTTCAGTTAAATGAAAAAAATACAGATCAGGTTCACTTGGCAATTGCTTTTTCTAGTGTAAAATATGAAGACAAATATGATAAAGCACTTGAGCTTTTATCAGTAATACTTGGTGGAAATATGAGTTCAAGGTTGTTTATGAAAATCAGAGAAAAATTAGGACTTTGTTATTATATAAGATGTGAAAGTTTGCATTATGAAGATACAGGGATATTTTCTATATTATCAGGACTTGATAAATCTCGTATAGAAGAAGCCATAAAAAATATTTTTAAAGAATTGAAAAATTTTACAAAAAAAGGAATAACAAAAGAAGAACTTGATATGGCAAAAGAATTTTTAAAAGGTAAATTTATGCTTAGAATGGAGGACAGTATGAATGTAGTAGCTTTTTATTGTGAACAATTAATTATGACTGGTAAATTTAAAAGTTTTGAAAAAGTAATGAGTGAATTTGATAAAGTTGCAAAAAAAGACATACTAGAGGCTGGAAGAAAAATTTTTAGTAAAGACAAGGTAAATCTAGCTGTTATATCACCACACAAAGATAAAAAATATTTTGAAAATTTAATAAATAAATATTATTAATTTAATTGATCCCGCCATGGCGGGATAAAAAAATAATCCCGTAGGCGGGATAAATAAACATATGGAAGAAAAAAGAACAATAGATATTTCAACAGCCACATTTATAAAGATAATTGTCATCTTTTTGGCTTTTGCATTGCTTTACTTATTAAAGTCAATTTTCGCTTTGATATTTATGGCATTTGTAATTTCCTCAGCTTTTAAACCATTAATTAATCGTTTGGAGAATTTTAAAATCCCAAAATTTTTAAGTATTTTACTTGTTTACATATCATTTGTGGGATTTTTAATTATAGCACTTGTTTTAATAATACAACCCATGGCAATTGAAATAAGTCAGTTCGCTCAAGTTTTTCCAGATTATTATTCAAAAGCACAGGGATTTTTATCACAAATAGATGTTAAATCTAATTCAAATTTTGCTAGTGATGTTCAAACAAGTTTAGGCAGTATCGGTGGTGTTCTAACACAGACAGTAAATTCATTGTTAAATCAAACAATTAAATTATTTGGTGGAGTATTTTCATTTCTTACAATTATCATAATGGCTTTTTATTTTTCAACAGAAGAAAATATTATTAGAAAATTTATAAAAAATTTAATAGCAGAAAGACATCATGATTATATAGTAAATTTAAATTCAAGAATCCAAGAAAAATTAGGACAATGGTTTAGAGGACAAATGATATTGTCTCTTGTCATATTTTGTTTGAGTTTTGTTGGCTTGTCGCTTCTTGGTGTGAAATACGCACTAGTTCTAGCAATAATTGCTGGAGTGTTTGAAATAATTCCATATTTTGGACCATGGTTTTCTGGTGCGATTGCAGTACTTTTAACACTACTTCAGTCACCTACAAAAGCACTTCTTGTTGTGATATTATATTTTGCAATACAACAAATTGAAAGTAGTTTTATAACACCAAAGGTTATGGGAAAATCTACTGGTCTTAATCCGCTATTAGTAGTTATTTCTATTCTTATTGGTTTTAAATTGGGTGGAGTACTGGGTGGTCTTATTGCGGTTCCAGTTGCAGCAGCATTATCAGTTTTTGTTTTAGAATATTTAGAGAAAAAAGATCAACTACAATCAAATATATAAATAAATGAAATTATATATTGTTGCAACTCCAATAGGAAATTTATCCGACATTACAATTCGAGCGATTGAAATATTGCGCTCTGTTGATTTTATATTTTGTGAAGATACAAGAGTGACAAAAAATTTATTAAATCATTATGGCATTAATACAAAATTAGATAGCTATCATAAATTTTCTGATTCAAATAAAGAAGATAAGATTATAGAGATTTTAAAAAGTGGAAAAAACGTTGCTTATGTTTCTGACGCTGGAACACCGGGAATAAGTGATCCAGGAGAAAAATTAGTAAAAATAATTTCCGAAAAATTTGATGAAAACATCATTGAATCCATACCAGGAGCATCAGCGCTTATTACAGCAATTTCTATTTCTGGATTTAATTGTGATAGATTTAATTTCCTAGGATTTTTACCACATAAGAAAGGCAAAGAAACAATTCTAAAAGAAATTATCGATAGTCGAGTAACAAACATTTTTTTTGAATCTACTCATAGAGTAATAAAAACTTTAGAAAAATTAAAAGAGCTGGGGTTTCAAGAAAATAGAAAGTTAGTTATAGCCCGTGAACTTACAAAAAAATTTGAAACAATTTATCGTGGAACACTAGAAAAAGTTTTAAATAACTTAAGGGAGGGGGTGAGTAAGGGAGAATTTGTTGTAATAATTAATAACAAATAATTATATGACCACAAAAGATGACAAACAAAAAGAAATAAAAGATGCTTTTGATTATTTTAATAAAAGCATAGAAGATATAAAAAGCCAGCTTTTAGAAATTAAGGCAAATATTGATAAAAGAAAAAATACAAAATCAGATTAATAAAAGTTAGTTATAAATATATTATGGAAACATTAGAACTAAACAATCCAGAAACACCAAAATCGCCAAAATTTGGGACGGATTATATTAGAGATAAATATTTCCCGTCATCGAAGGAGGGAGAAGAATCGGGGGATATTCAACCCGGGGAGAATGAAAAAGAAACTGGGTTGGAAAATCTAGCAAAAGACATGGGTATATCTTTGGATTTAGCAAGAAAAATTTATGAAATGATAGAGAATGAAAGAGATTCAAATAACAGAGAAAATCTTCTTAATCCAGATGAAAAAGAAAATTTTTTTAAATTAATTAATAAATTACGTGAATTACCAATCTGGTTTTTTAAAAAATTCAATATAGATTCAAGAATATTGAGGCTTTCGATGATACCAATTATTATTTCTCTTGGTGTAGCTAGCATAAAAAAAGTAAATGCTCATTCCGAAAAGCACGACCAAATAGATCAATTAATAGAAAAAAATAGAATATATGATGATGCAATATGTATAAATAAAGATTATATTTTATATTCTAAGTATGATGCAGAAACAGCAACGGCAATGAGAAATGCATATTGGCTAAATGATGCTCTAGATAATTTTGCATCTTTAAGGGGTAATTGTGAATATGAAATATATCGGTTATCAGAAAAGGAATATTTAGAGGAGACGCCAATAGACGATAGATATTCAAATGAAGAAATTAAATCTATCAAAGATATATACAAATTATCGTCTAATTTAGTAGATTTGATAAAAATAGAAGATGATCAAACTATAGATTTTGAAACAGTAGATGAGATAAAAGAAACAATAGATAAAATTTTAGAAACCGATGATAGTTTAAAAATTCCTACAATTGACGATAACTGGCGCTCATATTTAAAACAAATAAAAAGAAATTTATTTAGTAAATCTCAAGTAGAGGAATGGGATTTAAATAATATATATTCACACGTACAGAAAAAAATTCATAAATTGATAGAGTATTTTAATAGCGATGTTTTTTTTAAGAGATTGCTAAAACAAGGATTTAGTCCTGAGCAGGCACGGACTTTAGTAGCTATTAAAACAGAAAATATCAAAAACATTGGTTGGGATTTAAATATTAATGAAACAGAAATCCGAGGAGCTTACGCAGAACCACAATTAAGAAGTGATGGTAATCTCGGCTATGGAGTTTATATTGATCCGCAAAACGAAAATAGCAATCACTCAACTTGTGTTTTTGAACATGAAGGTATTCATTATTCGTATGTTGTGGATGCGTATTTACCAAAAGTAGGGTCTGAATTAGAAAAAAATAATGGCACGTTCAACACACCAGAATCAAATGTATATTTTTCATATAATAAGAAAAGTGATTGGATCAGGAGGAATTATGAGAGATATGCGAGCTTTGTCACATTAGAATTTGAAATGGACAGATGTAATATAAAAAAAATTAATGAGCCCTTTACAATAGATCATTATAGGGCTTTAATCAAGTTAGCCAAAGATAATTTGAAAAAATTAGAACCAGAGGACCCTTCAAAGCCATTGATATTAGAATTTAAAATAGAGGGGGCTCCACTTTCTCCAGAAATTGACTACCAGGTATTGAATTATTTAAATACAATTGTTGATATTAATAATGAAGATGAGGAGGTTGGTTATAAAAAATTAAAAAAATTGTTTGATATTGTTGCTTACCAAAATTCAGATCAAAGTGAAAAACCCAACTATAGCGATCCCTCAATTTCTTATATTCCAGATTCTAAAACAACAACATAATAACAAATAATTATATGACTACAAAAGACGACAAACAAAAAGAAATAAAAGATGCTTTTGATTATTTTAATAAAAGCATAGAAGATATAAAAAACCAGCTTTTAGAAATCAAGGCAAATATTGATAAGAGAAAAAAAGAAGGAGAATCAAAAGATTGAATATTCTAAATAATAATTCATATATAAAATTATGAAAAATTTTAATGAAACACCCTCCACTAATAAACTACCTATTGAAGTAGAAGACATACCAGTAGGTGAGTATGGACCAGAAGTGGATAGGGAGCTAAAAGATTTTTACGAATTAGCAAAAGTTGTTATCGAAAATGGGAATGAAGAAGAAAAAAATTCTGTGCGCAAATTACTAGATGAATTTTTGAGCAAAATAAAACAATTTATACCCGTGATCCTTGCTATTAGTGTTATGGGTGCAAAATATTTTGATAATATTCAAAAACTCACAAACTCAGTTTCAAATTCACAAGAAATAAGAGAAACTAACAATGGATTTTAATTTTGATAATAGTTTTAATTGAAATGGTTCTATTAATTACAGCGGGGGTAATTTATTTAAATAAATAAATACAACAACGTAATTTACTATGTAATCAATTTTAAGTATTTTATTAGGTTCATTTGTTGAACAAGAAGTAAATAATAAAGCATCATGAAAAATAATCAAAGTACAATTTATATCACAACGCCAATTTACTATGTCAATGACCATCCACACATTGGTCATGCCTATACTACTATAATTGCTGATGTTTTGGCGCGTTATTATAGAGACAAATTAGGAACTGATAATGTTTATTTTTTAACAGGAACAGATGAGCATGGTCTCAAAATTGCTGAATCAGCAAAAGAACGCGGAATAAATCCACAGGAATTTACTGATATAATAAGTGTTGAGTTTCAAGATTCTTGGAAAAATTTAGATATTTCAAATGATAATTTTATAAGAACTACAAGCGATAAACATAAAATTATCGTTAGGGAAATTTTATTAAAATTAAAAGACGCAAAAACCCCACTTGGAAATGATGTTTTATATGAATCAGATTATGAGGGATTGTATTGTGTGGGGTGTGAAAAATTTATAAATGAATCAGAGCTTGTTGATGGATGTTGTCCTGACCATAATCGCAAACCTGAAAAATTAAAAGAAAAAAATTGGTTTTTTAATTTAAAAGATTTTTTACCAGCTATAAAAGAAAAAATACAAAGCGATGAATTAGAAATTTATCCAAAAACTAGAAAAAATGAAGTATTGGGACTTATTGATAAACAAGACTTACCAGATTTTTCTATTTCGAGATCAGTAAAATCTGTTCCTTGGGGAATTGACTTACCATGGGATGAAAACCAGAAGTGTTATGTATGGGTTGATGCCTTGTCAAATTATATAACAGCCCTCGACTATCCAGGTGGTGAAAATTTTAAGAAATTTTGGCCAGCAGATATACAACTAATGGCACTTGAAATTTTAAAATTTCATGCAATTTTTTGGCCAGCAATTCTTATTGCTCTTGAATTAGCACTTCCAAGAAAATTAGCAATTCATGGATTTTTTACAATCGATGGAAAAAAAATGAGTAAAACTCTTGGAAATGTAATAAATCCAAATGAATTAGTTAGTAAATATGGAGCTGATGCTACAAAATATTTAATTTTATCTCAATTTGGATTTGGATCAGAGAGCGATATAAATGTTTCTGAGTTTCCAGCCAAATATAATGCTGATTTAGTAAATGGACTTGGAAATTTAGTAAATAGAGTTACAAAAATGATAGAAGATTATCTTGATGGGAAAATTGACACAAAATTAAAACAATTAGATTTTATAAATATAGTTAATAAAAATATTGAAGAGCTTGGTTTTAGAGAAGCATTACTTAAAATTTGGGAAATTATAAAAGAATCAAACTCTTTAATTGATGAGAAAAAACCATGGGAGCTTTCAAAAATTGAGACTGAACATGAAAATTTAAAAAATATTTTACAAGAATTGGTTTTGAAATTATATAGTATTGCAATTTCTCTAAAACCATTTATGCCACAAAAGTCAGAAGAGATTGTAAAAGTTTTAATGGCAGAAAAAATTGTAAAACCAGAAATACCAATATTCCCAAGAATTAATTAACAAATAAGTTATAAAGTTCATAAAGCTATAAAGTTAAAAAATCTTTATAACTCGGTACTTTTTAACTTTAAACTTTAAATATATGAATTACATAGACATAATTTTTCTTATTATAGTTCTTTTTTTGACAGTAGCGGGTCTTAGAAAAGGACTAGTAAGAAGTGTTGGCGGAATAATAGCCATAATTTTAGGATTTTATGGTGCTTCTATTTTTTATCCGCAATTTTCTATTTGGCTTCAGGGGATTACGAGTATTTTTTCAGTTACAATTGCTAATATATTGAGCTTTATACTTTTGTTTATTCTCATAAATAGATTATTAATGATTTTGGTTTATATTTTGGATAAAGTTTTTAGTGTTCCTATAATTGGATTTGTAAATAAGCTACTTGGAGGATTATTTGGGTTTTTAGGGGGACTTTTAATTGTTGGGATAATGGTTCTTGTTTTTAGTAGTTTTTCTAATGGAGAAATACTTGCTTTTGAAAATTCAAGCATAGTACCAAGTGCAGAAAAAGCAATAGATCTTGTAAAACCATTAATTCCAAAAAGTTTTGATTTATCATTTTTAGAGGGTGATTGGGTAGATAATTTGAGAAATGTAATAACTAGTCTACCAGATGATATTGCTAGTGTTGACGAGTTAATGAATTATTTAAAAAATAATACAAATCTTCCAGATAAAGTTATAAATAACATAAAAGAAACAGAATTTAAAGATGTTAGTAGTTTAAATATTGATGAAATAAAGGATAGATTAGAGAATTATATTAGTAATAAATAAAATGTTGATAGACACACATGCACATTTGAATTTCAAGGCATTTGAAAATAACCTAGGCGAGGTTTTTAAAAGATGCGAAGAAGCAAAAATGTCTGTTATAAATATTGGTGCACAATTTGATACTTCTAAACGTGCAGTTGAGCTTACAAAATATAAAAATTTTTATGCGTCTATTGGTCTTCATCCGATTCATGTTTTTGATGAAGATTATATTTTGGAAGATTATCAAAAATTAATTACAAGAAACGTTGTTGCAATTGGAGAAACGGGACTGGATTATTTCCACTCCCCAAAATCAGAAGAAAATAATAAAGCAATTACAAAGAAAGTGATTGATAAACAAGTTGAGGTTTTTGAGAGCCATATAAAATTAGCAAAAAACAATAATTTGCCATTAATTTTACATGGCAGAAATTCCAATGATGATTTTACTCTACAAACTGTTTATTTTGATATAATGAAAATTTTAGATTCACACAATTATTATAATGGAGTTTTTCATTGTTTCGCGGGGTCTCAGATGGAAGCAAAGACAATAATTGATAATGGAATGTACATAGGTTTTACAGGCATAATTACATATCCAAACGCCGAAAATTTACGTGATATTGTAAATTATATGTCACTTGATAGAATACTTATAGAAACTGATTCTCCATATTTAGCACCACAGAAATACAGAGGTGAGTCTAATGAGCCAATTTACGTAGAAGAAGTAGCTAGGCAAATAGCAAGTATCAAAAATTTAAGTCTGGAAGAAGTAATTGATGCAACTTGGAATAATGCTAAAAAATTATTTAAACTATAATAGTTATAAAGTTGAAAGTTTTTCATTTTTTTATAACTTAGTACTTTATAACTTTTAACCAAAAATATATGATAAATTATTTAATTTTAATTCTACTTATTATTCTTATAGTAATGATATTTTTCTTAATGAAGAAAAAAGATATCAAAACTAATGATCAATCATTTCTTATGATTCAAAATCAGATAAATGAAATGAGTAAAACGCTGGACTCGAAATTAAATGATTCAAATCAGATGATTCACTCAAAGATGACAGAAAGTTTAAATATTGTAAAAAATGTTACAGAAAGCTTAACTAAACTTGATGAGACAAATAAACAAGTCATGGGATTTGCTGGACAACTTCAATCACTTGAAAATATTTTAAAAAATCCTAAACAGCGCGGAATTCTCGGTGAGTATTATTTAGAAACAGTGCTTAAAAATGTTTTGCCACCAGACGCATATCAAATGCAGTATAAATTTAATAATGGAGAAATAGTGGACGCAGTTGTTTTTACAAAAGAAGGAATAATTCCAATTGATTCAAAATTTTCATTAGAAAACTATAATAAAATTTTAGATGCCAGAGAAGATGGCGAAAAAGAGATTCTAGAAAAACAATTTAAACAAGATTTAAAAAATAGAATTGACGAAACAAGTAAATACATCAGACCAAAAGAAAAAACAATGGAATTTGCTTTTATGTTTATTCCATCTGAAGCAATTTATTATGATTTGCTTGTAAATAAAGTTGGCGCTGTAAAAGTTAATACCAGAGATTTAATTGAGTATGCATTTCGTGAAAGAAAAGTAATAATTGTATCTCCTACTACTTTTTTAGCATATTTACAAACAGTTTTACAGGGACTCAGAGCTCTTAAAATAGAGGAGTCAGTAAAAGATATTTTAAAGCATGTTTCAAATTTACAAAATCATATTATAAGTTATGAAGATTATTTGAAAAAATTAGGAAATAATCTTGGGACAACAGTGAATATGTATAACAGCGCTTATAAAGAATTTGCAAAAATTGATAAAGACGTAGTAAAAATTACTGGAAAAGATACAAAAATAGACGCGAATTTAATTGATAAACCAAAAGCGAGTGATGAAGTTTGAAGTATAAAGTATAAATTATTTTTGAAATAAAAAAGCGTCCTTGGACTTCGCTCAGGACGTTTTTTATTTTATTATTTTGAATTTTCTAGTATTTTTTTTGCAATGTATTCACAAAATTCTTCGAAATGCAATTTTAAAAAATAAGAATCGACTTTTTCCGCATTTTGTTCAATTAGATCTTGTATATATTTTTCTAGGCATCTTTTAATAAAGTCTATTTTTTCATCAGCATCTTCAAAGGCACTTATAGAACTTGTTAAACTATTAATGACTTTGTCATCAGAATTTAATTTTAGGTTATTTATTGTTTTATCAAAAATGGATAATTGTTCTTGCCTATTTGGTTTTTCCCTAAGTTCACATTCTTTATTATTACATTCAGCACAATTTAAATTACATTTAAAAAGTGATTCTTTGTACATATATTTTGATTTATTTATAATATATTTATATTAAGTGTTTTTGGATTATTTGTAAATAAAAAAGCCGAGTTAGACTCGGCTTGATTTGATATTGATATATTTATAGACATTTTTGAGCGATCTGCTCTTTTGTGTAGAGCTCGGGATCTGCTCCGAAATCTCCGAAAAGCACAAAGTACTTTTCATCTTGTGTGGCTCCTGCTTCTTTTGCGGCTTGAATGATCTTTGTAGGGGTCATACCTTCAAGATGGTTGACAACTATGAAGTTGTCACACACTCCCACAAGGTTTTTGTGGGATGTAGCTGTTGGCATGGCCCTGGGACAGCATTCACACATTATTCCTCCCTATGCGTAGTTTTGTCCAAATTTACAGAAACATGGCCCCGTGGTTGTTATTCCGGTATCATTGCAAAGATTGCAATGGTCCGGGTGTTCAGCATCAGATGGGTGACCAAAACTTGAGTTAGATTTGCAACCATTGGGGCATGGCCGAACCGTCACTGAAACAGTTCCATGTATTTTTTCTGTGCCAGTATCATTACAGATTTTGCACATTTATTTACCCCCATTAAGGTTAATTTCTAGCTGATCATTGTTTCCCAGTCCACCACTTGCTACTTCTCTAACGAAAATTTCCGTGGAGTTGGAATCATCGTTAACTTTAACAACAAGTAGGTGTTTTACCTTTTCACCAATGCTAAGTTCTATGATATTGCCAGGGTCAGGTTTGGTGAATTTGCACTTGATTTTGCGTTGGGCGGTTAATTTAAATAATTCATGTCTGTTTTTGACTGAAAAATCAGTATCAGAATGAATTATTTGTTCATAAATAACAACGCTTGCTTTCATTATTTCCTCCCAGGTTTTTGTATATTTAATAAAATCTTATGCTTTTTATAATTATCTGTCAATATATTAAATATGCAGTAAAAATGGCTTAAAATTTGTATTTTTTAGATATTTTTGTACTCTTGACAATTTTTAAATTATGTCTTAGTGTTATTTGTAGATAAAAAATATCCATGGGAGGATTAAAATGGAAAAATTAGTGAAAAAACTGGTAAAGCATCCGTTGTTTCCACTACTTTGCTGTATTTTTATGGTTTTTGTTATTGTGCTATTTGTATGGCAAAATGGCAAAAAAAACAAATCTGATACAGCGCAACAGGATTCACTGGCCGTTCAATCAAGGCTTGAATTGGTGGATGATACAGTAGGAGGGGGTTTGCTTCCACATCATTTTGAAAAACCCTATATTGGGCACAACGTCGATCTCTCGGATTCCTTATGTGTTTTAATGTGGCAAAAGGAATCAGCATCAGCTACAAGAGATTGTGATGGGGTTTCCGATTCTGTTTTTGTTATCGGTGGCGCTATTAGAGGAAGGGTTGTTGGAAAGTTTTTTTTCTTCAAAGAAAGAAGGTTTGGTTTGGAAAATGTCTGCAAAGATTCCACCAAGTATCTTCCACTTAGTTTAATGACAGACAATCCAACGCAAACTGAGTTGTGGAGAGAGAAAAGTGATGAAGACCTAACATATTGCAAGAGTCTTTTTGAGGCTGTTGAGATATGTGCTGGGACATTTTTATTTCCAGAAGAAACCCAGCAAATTATTACCGATATGAGAACTCATGGGATTTTTATCCCAGAGATTCCCTCAGCTCCAGAGATCAAATATATTCTCGATGAGTATGCACTTAAGAGAAAGAGCAATTAGTCGCTCGAAAAAAAATAAAACAATTAGTTTTTAATAGAGGTCCCTTCGAAAGTTGGGACTTTTTTAATAAAAAAATCGGGTTGGGTTAAAAACCTCATGAGCCCGATTTATTGTTTGTTCTTGTGTCTCATATTGAGAAATAATCAAACCCTTTTTTAAGCGCATTGAGTTCATTAGGAAACATTTTTATGCTTCCATCAGTAACTCCATTAAGTTTATCCTCTGCGCTAATTGGATTGTTCAGTGTCTGAATAGATGGAAGATCTTCAGCTGTAATGATTTCTAATCCACCAGTACCCGAATGAAGATGAATTGATTTAAGAAGCGTTTCTAGGTCCTTTTCGGACACAAAACCATAGGTTATTGCTTCCATTTTTTCGTTTTCTTCGTGACTTAGTTCAGTTAGAGATATAAACTGCACCTTAAGTCCAGGCATTTCTTCTCTGGTTTCTCTTTTGAGACCCTTTTCAAAGGTTTCGTTTTTTCTAAGACCTCCGTGTACAGATACCTGACATAGGCCAGGTATACTTTCTCTTCCCATTTTTTCAACATTAAATATTCCGCGTTTTTGCAAAATAGCATATAATTTGCCATTAAAAAACGTGTAGACAATGAGACCAACGCTTTTCTTTTGCATGATTTCCTCCAGGTGTATTTATCTTGTATTTTTACCCTATAACTAGTAAAAGAAATAGTTAATAGAGTATAATTTTACCTTTGACGATTAGTATTAAAAGGGCTAAAATTGTATTATGAATACTCAAGAAATCAAATTAAATACACAACAAAAAAGAGCTGTAGAATATGGCGATGGGCCACTTCTTATTGTAGCTGGAGCTGGAACTGGTAAAACCACGGTTTTAACTCAACGTGTATATCATCTTATAAAAACTAAAAATTTAAAACCAGAAAATGTTTTGGCACTTACTTTTACAGAAAAATCTGCTATGGAAATGGAGGAGCGTATTGATAGAATGCTTCCTTATGGATATGCTGATTTATGGGTTATGACTTTTCATGGATTTTGTCAGAAAATTTTAGAGGAAAGTGGAATAAATATAGGGCTTCCTAGTAATTTTAGAGTGCTGGATGAAACGAGTGCTTGGATGATGATTAGAAAAAATTTAGATAAATTTGATTTGGATTATTATAGACCACTTGGAAATCCAACAAAATTTATAAAAGATTTAATAAAACATTTTTCAAGATGCAAAGATGAATTAATTAGTCCAGAAATTTATTTAGATTATGCGCAGAAATTAAGATTAAATAAGGATTTAACCAATGCTGACGAGGCGGAATTTGAAATTAGAAGAATAGAGGAGTTAGCAAATGCATACCACAGCTATCAAAATGTATTGTTGGAAAATGATGTTTTAGATTTTGGTGATTTGATAAATTATACAATTAAATTATTAAAAGAGAGACCAAATATTTTAGAAAAATATAAAAATCAATTTCAATATATATTAGTTGATGAATTTCAAGATACAAATTACGCTCAATATGAACTTATAAAAATATTGGCTAATACAAAAAACAATATTACAGTTGTAGGAGACGATGACCAATCGATTTACGCTTTTCGTGGAAGTTCCATGAATAATATTTTGGGATTTAAAAAAGATTATAAAAATGCTCAGGAAATTTTCATAACAGATAATTATAGATCAACTCAAGATATTTTGGATTTGGCTTATGGATTTATAGAACTTAATAATCCAAATAGATTAGAAGTAAAACTCGCTGAACTTGGTAAAAATAAATTAAATAAAAAATTAAAATCACATTCAGAAGAAAAAGGTGAAATAGATGTAATAGTATCAGATACAGAAGAGGATGAAGCGCACGACGTGCTTGAAAAAATTTACGAAATTATGAAAGAAAAAGCCGATCTTTCATGGAATGACTTTGCAATTTTAGTGCGCTCAAATTCACAGGCAAAACCATTTATAAGAGCACTTGACGATGCTAATATTCCATATAATTTTGTTGCCTCATCTGGACTTTATGAAAAAGAAATAATTATGGATATAATGTCATACTTGAAATTATTAGATGATTATCACGAATCAACAGCTTTATGGAGAATTTTGAATTTAAAATTTTCTGATATAAATCATAAAGATTTAGTAAATATATCACACACAGCAAAGAAAAAAGCAGTTTCTCTTTATGAGGTTATAAAAAACCATTTTCAGTATATAAAATTACCAGCAAAAACAATTAAAATTTTAAATGAAGTAGTTGCTTCAATAGAAAAACATACAAAAATGTCTTTGACTCAGAAAGTTTGGATTGTTATCTGGGAATTTTTAAATGATAGTGGATATTTGAAATATATTGACTCATTGAAAGAATCAGAAAAACAGGAAATTTTTTCTCACTTGAATCAGTTTTACAAAAAAGTTAAAAATTTTGAGCGAGATGATATAAATGGAAAGGTAAAAGATTTCTTGGAATTTTTTACATTAGAGACAGAGTCAGGTGATAAGGGAAAACTACAAAGTGCAACTGATGATGGGCCAGAATCAGTAAAAATTATGACAGTTCATGGTTCAAAAGGACTTGAATTTGATTATGTCTTTATCTGCGGGCTTGTGGATAAAAGATTTCCCAGTATTGAAAGATCAGAAACAATTCCAATTCCCGATGATTTAGTAAAAGAGCAAATTTTAGAAGGTGATGTACATTTAGAAGAGGAAAGAAGGCTTTTTTATGTTGCTATGACAAGAGCAAGAAAGGGTTTGTATTTTACGCGTGCAAAAGATTATGGCGGAGTAAAAGCAAAAAAGCCATCAAGATTCTTACAAGAATTAAATTTAGTAAAAATGGAAGAAGAATTTATTTCCGATAATGCTTCTTTTTATGATAAATTTTCAAAAAGAGATGATGTTAGAAAAATTGATAAAACAGATTTGAAAAAATTATTACCAAAACAATATTCTTTTTCTCAAATTGCCGCCTATGATAGTTGCCCAAGACAATATTATTATGCACACATTTTAAAAATTCCTTCAATGGGAAAACATGTCTTTAGTTTTGGAAAATCAATGCATTTAGCACTACAGAAATTTTTTCAACTTCACAATGCAAGAATTTCTATTAAACAAGATTCGCTTTTTGAAAAAAAGAATATTGACGTAAATAAATTATCTGTCTCGCAAGATGAATTAATAAAAATTTATGAAGAGAATTTTATTGATGATTGGTATGAAGATGAAATAAACAAAAAGAAATATTTTGAATTAGGAAAAAAACTTTTAAGAGAATTGTATAAAAAATATGAAAACAATCCACCAAAAGTAAAATATTTAGAAAAAGGATTCAATATAAAACTCGCTGATTATAGTTTCAAAGGAAATATTGATAGAGTGGATGTTGTTCCTGGTGGAGTAGAGTTAGTTGATTACAAAACAGGAAAACCAAAGTCAAAATTAACATTTGAAGAAAAACAACAACTTATAATTTATCAAATTGCATACGAAAATGTTTTCGAAGAAAAGGTTAAAAATTTGAAATTTTATTATTTGGACGATAATTCAGAAATTGATTTTATTGGAAGCGCAAAAGATACTGAAAAAGCACAAAATAAAGTTTTGGAGGTTGTGAAGAAAATAAATTCATGTGATTTTAAACCAACGCCTAGTGAGCACACGTGTAAATATTGCGATTTTAATAAAATATGTCCCTTTAGGGAATAGAAGAATAATGAATTTTGAATTATGAATAAATTATTGAATTAATTAATTTTGAAATTTATTCATCATTCAAAATTATAAATTCAAAATTAGTCTTATGGATCTTATAAAAGATATTTTACCAGCTAGTTTGCTTAGAAACAGAATAAAAACACAAGTTAGTGCTTGTACTGTCTTAGACGAATTTCAAAAATTGGTTAATAGTATTTGGGGTGAAGAAGTGGGCAGGTTAGCACAAGCCAAGTATGTAAAAGAAAAAATATTATATGTTCATTGTAATTCTTCTTCTGTTGCAAATGCACTTAGTTTAGCAAGGAAAAAATTAGTAGAGGAGATAAATAAAACTCAGGGAGAAAATGTTATAAATGATATGGTTTTTTTACAATAGGTTGGGGTCTGGAGACTCGGGGATAGAACTCGGGGAAATGTGTTTATGGACGCATTTTTGTTTTTAAAATAAAAAAGGGGATTTTGTATCCCCATTAATTCATCGATCGAATATCAGTTGGCCAATCATTAATTCATTGGTAATTGAATATCAGTTGGCCAGTCACTTTCATTACAAAAAATCTCAATATACTGAACGCTTTCTTCAATTAGTTCTTGTAGTTTTTGAGAGAATAAATGGCACGGTTCTTCATAATGAAATTCTATGTATGGCGTTGTTACTGATTTACATATTCTAATTCTAACGTCTTCAATCCTCACTTTTGATATTGCATAAGATCCATCATTTGTTTCCCAAGAGAATTGTACTGTTTCTATTTGAGAGCTTTCTTGATGAAGAGATCCGGCGAATAAGAAAAAGCCAGCATTAGCAGAAGATTGGTTTTCTGTATTTGAAATCATTTTTTTTAATGGATGGAATCCACCCAACATTTGTTTTTCGATGCTCGGTGATTCAAATTCCATGTTTTCTTTTGCTTTGCATCCATAAAATAAAACTATCATAAGTAACAATACGAGAAATATTAATTGTCTCATATTTTCCTCCTTTTCTCCTGTTTATGTACTATATTAACACACTATCACTGTAATTATATTTGTCAATATCTATAAAATAAAAAATGGGGGTCCCGATAAACTGGAACGCCCCAAAGATAATTTGCTCAATTGTTGTCTTATATATATTATATATAGCTAACCGATAAATTCCTCCTTATTTTTTTTATTTGGTCATATCGATAGCCAATAGTACATTATCATATTTATAAAATTTGTCAATAGTGGTTGAATTTATGGCTTATTTTGTTATAATTAACACATGAATTTATCTAAATTTTTAGTTTACATGATTATAGCAACTCTAATTGCATGGGTTGGTTTTTTTATGCTTATTTCGCTTGTAAATTCAAATGAATCGGGAAAATTAACATTTCTTATATTTTATTTAATTTTAGGGCTTGCAACTCTTGGAACATTTACTGTAATTGGGTTTTGGCTCAGAAAAATATTTACAAAAAATGAACTATCTTTTTATAATGTAATAGTTTCTTTTAGACAGGGATTGTGGCTTTCATTAGTTCTCGTAATTTCGTTATATTTACAGTCAAAAGGACTTTTAAATTGGATAAATGCAATTTTATTTATATTAGCGCTATCACTTATTGAATTTTTCTGTTTAAATTATGAAGATAATTCAAAAAGACAAGAATAATTATATGGAACAATTATTTAAACAAATAAAAGAAAAAGTGGAAAAAGAATTAAAAGAAATAAAAATTTCTGAAGATTTTGAAAAACTAGAAAAAAAATATTTTGGAAGAAAAGGAGAATTTACAACTGCTATAAAAAATCTTAAAGATTTAGCAGAAGAACAAAAACCAATTGTAGGTAAATTAGCAAATGATATAAAAAAAGAAATAGAAGAACTTTTAGAAAACGCGAAAAAAAAATTAAATCCAGTTACAAATAAGACAAAAGAATTTTTATTTGGATTTGATTCAACACTTCAGGGCACTAAAAAAGAATTAGGGCATTTGCATCCATGTACAATTGTTTTAAACGAAGTAATTGATATTATGAGTTCAATGGGATTTATGGTTCTAGACGGTCCAGAACTTGAATCAGAGTATTATAATTTTGAGAGTCTAAATATTCCCGCATCACATCCAGCCCGTGAAATGCAAGATACTTATTTTATTAAAACTGATAAGAATTTTAAACATAGTGAAAAATTAGTTTTAAGAACTCAAACTTCAGCACTCCAAGTGAGGACCATAGAACAATTTGGTGTACCACTTCGTGCAATTTTTCCTGGACGTTGTTTTAGAAATGAAGCAACTGATGCCTCACACGACAACACTTTTTATCAAATAGAGGGATTAATGATTGATAAAAATATTTCCATAGCAAATTTAATTTCTGTTATGAATAGTATTTTAAATCAAATATTTAAGCGAGAAGTAAAAACCCGACTTAGACCAGGATATTTTCCATTTGTTGAGCCAGGATTTGAACTCGATATCAATTGTCTTATTTGTGGAGGAGTGGGGTGTTCAGTATGTGGAGATGGATGGCTCGAACTTATGCCATGTGGACTAGTACACCCAAAAGTTTTAGAATATGGGGGACTTGATCCAAAAGAATGGACTGGATTTGCATTTGGAATGGGATTTACTCGTCTTGTAATGATGCTTTACGGAATAAATGATATAAGGCTACTACAATCTGGCGATTTAAGATTCATTAAGCAATTTTAATAATTGGGGCCTGGAGCCCGGGGTACTTTTTAACTTTAAACTTTGAACTTTTTAACTTAACAATATGTATATATCAAAAAAATGGCTCGGAAATTATGTTGAGCTACCAAAAGAATTAGATTCACAAGAACTAGCAGAGAAAATTAGTACATCAATTGTTGAAATTGATAATTTTTTTGATCAAGAAAAAGAATTAGAAAATATAATAGTTGCAAAAATTGTAGAAATAAATAATCATCCAAATGCAGATAAATTAAAAATATGTCAGGTTGATGCTGGAAACTACGGACTTTTAAAGATTGTCTGTGGAGGAAATAATTTGAGAAAAGGAATGATAGTTCCATTAGCACTTCCAGGAGCAAAGGTTAGATGGCATGGACAAGGAGAACCAGTAATTTTAGAAAAAGCAAAAATTAGAGGAGTTGAATCAGATGGAATGATTTGTGCTGCAGAAGAAATTGGACTATCAGATTCTTATAAAATCGAGGGTGGAATAGCTGATTTAAAATTAGATGATTCTTATGTTGGTAGGGATATTTCAGTAGCTCTTCATTTAGATGATGTGGTTTTTGAAATTGATAATAAATCTCTTACAAATAGGCCAGATTTATGGGGTCATTATGGGATAGCACGTGAGTTATCAGCATTACTTGGTTTAAGATTTAAAAATTTAAAATTTCTTGAAAAATTTAAAAAAATAAATGGTCGCGAATTTAATATAGAAATATTAGACAAAAAAGCATGTCCAAGATATCTAGGTGTTCTAATTGATAATGTTGAAATTTCAGAATCTCCACAATGGATAAAATCTTATTTAGAAAAATCAGGAGTTAGGTCAATAAATAATATTGTAGATATTACAAACTTTGTAATGTTTGAATTGGGTCAGCCACTTCATGCGTTTGATTGTAAAGACATTTCAGGAAATAAAATAATTGTGAGAAAGGCTAAAAAAGGAGAAAAATTTAAAACATTAGATTCCCAAGAGAGAACCTTAACAGAAGAAGATTTGTTAATTTGTGACGAAGAAAAACCAGTTGCTCTTGCGGGGGTTATGGGTGGAGAAAATAGTGAAATAAAGGAATCAACAACATCAATTTTTATAGAATCAGCAAATTTTGAAGCATCTGGAATACGAAAAACGTCAATGAGATTATCTCTTCGCACCGATGCAAGTACTAGGTATGAAAAATCACTAGACCCAGAACTTGCAAAATTTGCAATTCTTCGTGCAATAGAACTTATTCAACAATTATGTGTAAAAAGTAGAGTTGTTGGTGGAATTATAGATTCGGATTTTTCTTCAAAAGAAAAAATACTTATAAATTTAGATATTAAATTTATAAATAATAAAATTGGTCAAGAAATTCCAATAGATAAAATTATATCAATATTAAAAAATTTGGGATTCTTAGTAAAGAACAAAAAATCATATTTAGAGGTTTGTGTTCCGGGTTATAGGGCAACTGGGGATATAAACATTCCAGAGGATTTAGTTGAGGAAATTGCAAGAATTTACGGATATAAGAATATAGAAGTTAAGGATCCTATTGTTTCTTTAAGGCCAACATATAAAGATAAGTCATTACAACTTGAGAGAAAGATAAAAAATTTTATAGCCAAAGATTTAGAATATTGTGAGGTATATAATTATTCAATGATTTCAGAAGATGAAATATTGAGTGTCTTTGGTAAAACAGAGGATCATATAGAAATAGCAAATGCTGTTTCAAAAAATTTAAAATACCTAAGAAACAGTTTGAGCATTGGTTTATTAAAAAATATAACAAACAACCTAAGGTATTATAAAGATTTTAAAATTTTTGAAATTGGAAGGATTTTTAAAAAAGAAAATGGTGAATACAAAGCAAATAAAGATTCAAAAGAAACTCTACCAATGCAGGATAAATTTTTAGGATTCGGAATATGTGGAAAAGACAAGTTTTTTAGCCTAAAGGGAGATATTGAGTCAATTTTTTCATGTTTTAAAATAGATTTCGAGGAAATTCCATCAAATAATGATTTTTTTGAAGAAAATAAATTTTTAGAATATCATTCCGGTGGTGAATTAATAGGACATTTTGGGATTGTTAAAAAGCAAATTTTACATAATTTTGATATTGATAAATCAGAAGTATTAATCGGAGAATTTAATTTTAATAAATTAGTAAAAAATTCAAAAGATAAAAAAGAATATCAAGAAATTCCAAAATTTCCTAAAATGATCCAAGATGTTTCAATGTTACTAGATTATTCTTATAATTGGAAAGACGTAGAAAAAAGGATAAAATCTATTTCAGCTCTTATTGAAGGTGTAGAACTTTTTGATATATATGAAGGAGATAAAATTGAACGTGGACATAGATCAATTGCATTTCATGTGACATTCTATGACAATACAAAAACTTTGGAAAGTACAAATGTTGAAAAAATAATGATAGAAATAAAAAGAATTTTAGTTGCAGAATTTAAAGCTAAGATTAGATAATATTTATAATTTGCAATTTTCAAATTCCAATTGATTTACTATTTAATAATTTTGCTGTTTAATTGAAAATAGTCAAATAATAAAATCAATTGAAAATTATCTCTCGACCTCGAAGGTCTCGAGACCGAGAGGAAAATAATAAATAGAAAATAAACATTATGTACGAAATAAAAAAAATTCATTCTCAGTCACTTTCAAATTATTTGGCTGTTATAACCGCCGTAACAGTTTTTATTTTTGGCTTAATTAATTTTGTTATTAACATGTTGGGATCTAGAAGATTTAATATGCAGATTTCATGGCAGGATCAGCTTGTAAGTTGGTTTGTGAGTGTAATAGTTTTTTATGTTATTGCATGGGCAATTGGATATTTATTTTCTATTATTTATAATTTTTTAGCATCACATGGTAGAGGAATAGTAATAAGTCTAAAATCTATTGATATATCTTCTCCAAAAGAAAATCAACAGGAAAAATTAGAAGACAAAAAAGATAATTTTGTTGTATAAAAAATAAAAACAAATTAAAATAAAAATATGGAAATAAACACAATATATAAAATTTTGATTTTAGTAGTTGTTGTTATCGTTATTTATTTACTAAGATCAAAAGATAATACAATACCAAACGAAAAACAGCAATCTATGCTTACTTCTAATTTTAAACCAAATAAAAAATTTATTAATCCAATAATAGATAAATTCACTATTAACGTTACTCAACTTGCTATTGATAAAAAATTAGACCCCGTAATTGGGCGTGAAAAGGAAATAAGACGCGTAATGCAAATTTTGTCCAGAAGAAAGAAAAATAATGTTATTTTATTAGGTCAGGCGGGAATTGGTAAAACTGCAATAGTAGAGGGGCTTGCACTTGCAATAGTAGAAAAAAAAGTACCAACATCACTACTAGACAAAATTGTTCTAAAGATAGATATGTCTGCAATTTTAGCGGGCACAAAATATAGAGGAGACTTTGAACAAAGATTTAAAACTCTTATTGATTGTATAGTTGCAATGGATAAAAAAATTATTGTTTTTATTGATGAAATTCATACGATTATTCAGGCTAGCGGATCAGAGGGCTCTGTTGATGCTGACGATATAATAAAACCACCACTTGCAAGAGGAGAGCTTCAGATGATAGGCACTACAACTACAGATGAGTACAAAAAATATATTTTGCCAGATACTACACTTGCAAGACGTTTTGATGGGCTTGTAATAAGTGAACCAAATAAAGAGCAAACAATAAAAATTTTACAGGGAATCAAGAAAGAATATGAAAATTATCACAAGGTTGTAATATCTGATGATATAATTAAAAAAATTGTTGAATTTTCTTCCTTTATTAAAACCAGAACTTTCCCAGATAAAGCCATAGATATTATGGATGAGCTTTGTGCAAAGTAAGATTGGATAATATAAACAATAATGATAATATAAAGATAGGTCAGAAGGATTTAGAAAGCGTATTAAAAGATTTCAGAAATCAAAAAATTTAAATTTTATATATAAACAAATAAAAATTAATTAATTCTGTTGTAAAAAAACAGATGAAATAAAAATGGCAGAAAAATTTATCAGCGCTACACAAACACAAGTAGCAACTAAAGTATCAACAAAGACAAAGGTTTTGTTGGGTATTGCTATTGTTTTATGTGCAAGCGGAATATTTGCAATAGTTGGTGGATTAAGTAATGAAGCTAATGATCTATTAGTTAATAAAAATCAAGAACCTACAATTGTTAATAAAGCAATAATTCCAGGTATTACAATAAATCAAGATATTAATCAATCAAATAATGATAATATGGGCAAAGTCATATGTACTTGTTCCGATGGAAAAAAATGCGGTAGTACTAATTATGATTATAGTGGAACCGTTGGTGATATAACGACTTTGTGTGCCCAATGTTGTGCAAATTTGGGGGGAACATGTACAACAGTTACAATTAAAACCATTGTAAGTTGTGTTTGTAAAAATGGTGAAAAGTGTTATACAGCAGAAGTAACCCCCAACTATGAGGTTTCGGATATTGTTACTGATTGTGGTACATGTTGTACTGATAGAAAAAATAGTAGTTATGGTAGTTTAACTTGGCAATAAATTTTATATATAAATTAATAAATATATACTGTTTAAAAAAACCTATTTAAAGATTCTAAATTGCCCTAAAACACCTTGATTTTAGGGTGATTTTTTGGTAAAATTAAGGCATAATAAATGTGTTTATTTTTTTATTTTTGAGGCATTTTATAAGGATATGAGTGACAAAAAAGACATTAAAAAACAGGGCTTCTATAATGCTAGTGAGATTACAGTTTTAAAGGGTCTGGATCCAGTTAGAAAGAGACCTGGAATGTACATAGGAAACACTGCAAGTCAGGGTTTGCATCATTTGATTTGGGAAGCAGTTGATAACGCTATTGATGAGGCAATGGCCGGATATTGTACAGAAATTATAATTAAACTTCTTCAGGGCGGAAAAATTTCTGTTTCTGATAATGGTAGAGGAATTCCAGTAGATACTCACAAGGTGACTGGTAAAAGTGCTCTTGAGACAGTCATGAGTACACTTCATGCTGGAGGAAAATTTGGTGATTCTGGATACAAAGTTTCAGGCGGTCTTCACGGTGTTGGAATTTCAGTTGTAAATGCACTTTCAGTATTTTTAAGAACAGAAGTTAAAAGAGACAATAAATTATATTATCAAGAATACAAAAGAGGGAAACCTGTTACAAAATTAATGACAGAAAAAGGAAAGTATCAAGGAACTGGAACAACACAAATTTTTCAACCAGATCCAGAAATTTTTACAGTACTTGATTTTGATTTAAAAATAATTTTAAACCACGTTAGACAGCAAGCATATTTAACAAGAGGAATAAAAATTTCAGTAGTTGATGAAAGGATAGAAAATAAAGATAAATCAGGAACAACTATTGAATATCCATCATATACATTTTATTTTGAAGGTGGAATCGCTTCATATGTAAGACATTTAAATGCTAACAATGAAACAGATCAGGAAAATATTTTTTATGCTCAAAAAGAAAGAGAAAATATTCAAGTAGAAATTGCCCTTCAATATTGTAAAGATTTTAAAACAAGCATCTATTCTTTTGCAAATAATATTCCAACAATCGAAGGCGGAATGCATTTAATAGGTTTTAAAACAGCACTTTTAAAATGTTTAAGTGATTATTCAAAAGAAAATGGAATTTTGAAAGAAAAAGATGGGGTTTTAACATCAGATGATATAAAAGAAGGACTTACTGCTGTTGTATCAGTTAAACTTCCAGAACCACAATTTGAGGGCCAAACAAAAGCAAAATTAGGTAATGTTGAGGTGCGTGGTGTGGTATATTCAGTATTTAAAGATTATTTTTCTGCGTTTTTAAATGAGCATCCAAATGATGCAAAAGCAATTCTTGCCAAATGTATGCTCGCAGCTCAGGCAAGACAAGCGGCTCGTTCAGCTCGCGATGCAGTTATAAGAAAAGGAGCACTGAAAGGATTTACACTTCCTGGAAAACTTGCTGATTGTTCATCTAGAAAAGCAGAACTTACTGAGCTTTATATTGTTGAGGGAGACTCAGCTGGAGGCAGTGCAAAACAAGGAAGAGATAGAAATATTCAAGCAGTTTTACCACTTCGTGGAAAAATTTTAAATGTAGAAAAGTCACGACTTGATAAGATGTTAGCAAACAATGAAATAAAATCTTTGGTTGTAGCGCTGGGCACAAACATAGGAAATGATTTTGATATTTCAAGACTTAGATATCATAAAATTGTAATAATGACAGATGCTGATGTAGATGGATCTCACATAACAACACTTCTTTTAACTTTGTTTTATAGATATTTACCAGATTTAATAAAATATGGATATATTTACATTGCTCAACCTCCACTTTATCAAATAAAGCATGCAGGGAAAGTTAGATGGGTTTATAATGATGAACAATTAAAAATTACAATGAAAGAATTGGGAATTGATAAAGAAATTGATGTTTCTCAAATAACTGAGGAATCAGAAGAAGAATCCATCTCCGCTGAAGCTTCGGAAGATGAAACAGAGGAAAAAGATAAAGATAAAAAACAAAAAAGTTTTTCAATTCAAAGGTACAAAGGTTTGGGAGAAATGAATCCAGAGCAATTATGGGAGACAACAATGAATCCAGAAACAAGAATGATGAAAAGAGTTTCAGTTGAGGATGTGGTTGAGGCAGATGAAATTTTTGAAAAACTTATGGGTGCAGATGTTGATCATAGAAAGAGATTTATTCAAACTCATGCAACTAGCGTCAAGAATTTAGATATTTAATTTATATTTTTTTATAAAAAGGGGACTAATTTATTAGTTCTCTTTTGTATTGACAACAGATTTTTCTTGATATAATATTATATAAGAATTTAGCAACTATCTTATGAGAGTGCTAAAATCAAATAATAATTAAAATTTAAAATTTATGAAACTAAAACCATTATTCGACAACATTGTCGTAAAAAGAATTGAAGAAAACGAAACAACAAAATCAGGAATTGTGTTACCAGATACAATTGATAAAGAAAAACCACAAAAAGGAGAAGTTATAGCAATAGGAGATGGAAAAATATCTGATAGAGGTGAAAAAATTCCCATGCAAGTAAATGTGGGGGACAAAGTTTTATTTAGAAAATATGCACCCGATGAAATAAAAATTGAAGATGAAGAGTATTTAGTTATGACTCAGACCGATGTAATCGCAATTTTAGAATAATTTTTATCTATTAAACTATTAATCAATTAACAATTAACTATTATAAAAATATGGCTAAACAAATATTATATAGCGAAGAAGCTAGAGCAAAGATAAAACTTGGAGTTGATAAACTCGCAAATGCAGTAAAAGTAACCCTTGGACCAAAAGGAAGAAACGTAGTACTTGGATCTGGGTTTGGATCCCCAATCATTACAAAAGATGGAGTAACGGTTGCAAAAGACATTGAACTAGAAGATAAATTTGAAAATATAGGAGCAGAGCTTGTAAAAGAAGTTGCTTCAAAAACAAATGATATAGCAGGAGATGGAACAACAACTGCAACAGTTTTAGCTCAGGCAATTATTTCAGAGGGGATAAAAAATGTTACAGCAGGAACAAATCCACTATCAATTAAGTCAGGAATTGAAAAAGGAGTAGAAAGTATTATAAAGAGATTAAAAGAAATTTCAAAAAAAATTGATTCAAAAGAAGAAATAGCACAAGTTGCTTCAATTTCTGCAAATGACAATGAAATAGGAAATATAATTGCTGAAGCCATGGATTCAGTTGGAAAAGATGGGGTTATAACAGTAGAAGAGGGGCAATCTTTAGGAGTAGAAAAAGAGCTCGTAGAAGGAATGCAATTTGATAGGGGTTATGTCTCTGCATATATGGTAACAAATTCAGATAAAATGGAAGCAGAACTTGATGATCCATATATTTTAATAACAGATCAAAAAATTTCATCACTTAAAGATTTTATGCCAATTTTAGAGAAAGTAGTGAGTTCAGGAAAAAAAGATTTAGTAATTATAGCTGATGAAGTAGATGGAGAAGTATTAGCAACACTCGTCGTAAATAAATTAAAAGGAATATTTAATTCACTTGCAATAAAAGCACCTGGATTTGGAGATAGAAGAAAATCAATGTTAGAAGATATTGCAATTTTAACTGGAGCAAAAGTCATTTCAGAGGAAGTGGGACTTAAAATTGAAAATGCAAGCGTGGAAATGCTTGGATCTGCTCGTAAAGTTGTTTCAACAAAAGACAATACAACAATTGTAGAAGGACATGGTGATAAAAAAGAACTAGAAGACAGAGTAAAGCAAATTAAAAAAGAAATGGAAATAGTTGAATCTGATTTTGATAAAGAAAAATTGCAAGAAAGATTAGCAAAATTATCTGGTGGTGTCGCTGTAATAAAAGTTGGTGCTGCAACAGAAACAGAAATGAAAGAGAAGAAACATAGAATAGAGGATGCATTATCTGCCACAAAAGCCGCAGTTGAAGAGGGAATTGTTGTGGGAGGTGGAGTAGCACTTCTTCGAGCATCAAACGAACTTGATGGTGTAAAGGTAGAAGCAGAAGAAAAAATAGGATTAGATATTTTGCGTCGTGCAATTGAAATGCCAATAAAACAAATTGCTCAAAATTCTGGTCGTGATGGCGCTGTAATTTGTGATCAAGTAAAGAATAATAAAGATCAAAATTACGGATTTAATGCAAAAACAGAAGAATTTGAGGATTTGGTAAAAGCCGGAGTAGTTGATCCTACAAAAGTGGTAAGAATTGCATTACAGAATGCATCTTCAATCGGAGCATTGTTTTTAACAACAGAGGCAGTTGTTGCTGATATGCCAAGTAAAGACAACTGTTCATGTAATTCAAACAGTGGTGGTGTACCAATGGGCGGATATCCGGGAATGATGTAAAAAATATGATAAGTATGGGCATTGCATTGCAATACCCGTACATTTTGTATGCATCGGGTTACCCAACCCGATGTTTTTATATCCGGATATCCGCCCTAAATTTTAATTTACTATCCTTTTAGTTATGCTCAAAATATAATATAATATACTTAGGTTAAATGTAATTTACTTATTTTTATTTATGAATTTAGATGATGAAATATTTATAGAGGATAGGTATGGAAAGAATAGAAATATCAATGATCTTTTAGGCATTGATGATTTAGAAGTGAAAGAAAATAATAAAACTCAGAATTTTTTAATTAATCAAGAGAGCGTCTCTAATCCAGTAACATTTGATGATTTAAAAACACCGGTAACAGAAGAAAAAGTATATATAGTAGAAAATACAAATAAATTTAGAGGCCTTAGATTGTATATAGTGGGTGTAGTTTTATCCGTGGTGTCTATAAGTTTATTTAGTATTATTATAATTTTGTTGAAGGGGGATATAAGAAATACTATTTGGGGAGCGCTTAGAATTCCATTTGAAGTCATTGTTTTTATGATATTAAGTTTGTATATTATAAGATCCAAAAAACAAATACCTAAAGTATCTGGAATTGTATGCGCTTTGGTGGGACTTTTTTCGGGAATTTTTATTTCAATTTTTAAAATATTTTACCATAAAGAATTATGGACAATATTTAATACTGTAAGTGAAAGTATTTTTTTGTTGTTACTTGGTTTTATATTAGGACTTGTTTTTGGAGGACTTTTTTATTCAGCTGATATATCATTAAAATACAAATATGGAAATATTAAATAATACAAACAAAAATTTAAAAATTGCCGCCTTAAGTTATCTATGGGTTACTTGTGTTATTGCACTCGTTATTTCAAAAGATGATTTTTTAAAATTTCATGCTAGGCAAGGATTAGTTTTATCTATTATACAGATTGTTGTTAGTTTTTTAGTAGTTATTCCTGTTTTTGGTTGGATTTTAGCTATTTTAACAATTTTTACAACAATTTTAGCAATTAGATCAGCATTGTCAGGTGGAATGTGGAAAATTCCATATGTTTATGAATGGTCAAAAAGAATAACAATCAAATAATCTATAATTTAATATTTATGAAAAATACAAAAATTATTGCAACAATTGGTCCTGCATCGGCTGACTATAAAACACTTTTAGAGATGGCAAAAAATGGTATGAATGTTTGTAGATTGAATTTTTCTCATAATTCTCATGCAAGTCATTTAGAGCTCATAAAAAATATAAAAAAAGTAAGGCGTGCATTAAATATTCCGCTTTCTATAATGCAAGACTTACAGGGTCCAAAAATAAGAGTTGGAAATGTTTCTGATTCTGGTATTAAAATTGAAAAGAATGAGAAAATTGTTTTAATTTATGAAAAGATTATAAATTATCAGCTACTTATTGGAACTGGAAATAAAATTATTCCAGTTTCTTTCCCAATTCATAAAATTGTCAAAAAAAATACAAAAATTATGATACATGACGGACTTTTAGAATTAAAGGTAGTCAAAATTATAAAAGATGCCGTTTGGTGCGATGTTGTAAAAGAAGGAATAGTTTTTTCATACAAAGGAATAAATATTCCAAATGTCAATATAAAAGAAAAAGCACTTACAAAAAAAGATTTAGACGATTTAAAGTTTGGTCTTGCAAATGGAATTGATTGGTTAGCGTTATCATTTGTTAAGTCTAGGCAGGATATTAAAGATTTGAAGACAGCTATAAAAAGATACAAAAAAAATGCTAACGTAAAGGTGATGGCTAAAATAGAAACTCCAGAAGCATTAAAGAATATAAATGAAATAATAAAAGAGTCAGATGGAATTATGGTAGCTCGTGGTGATTTAGGAGTTGAAATTCAAGTCGAAAAAGTTCCAATAATTCAAAAAGATTTAATTTTAAGGTGTTTGGAGGTTGGTAAGCCAGTTGTTGTTGCAACTCAAATGCTTGAATCAATGGTAAAAAATATAAAACCAACAAGAGC
>CAYLQO010000006.1:0-38407 GCA_964386425.1 uncultured Gammaproteobacteria bacterium
TAAAAATAATGAACCTAGAAATTCCAAAAGAAATGACGGGTAAATCATTTATATAAAAACAAATGTTTTTTATTTACATCTTTATACTTTTAATTTGCTCTGCTTGGTTTTCTGGAATGGAAATCGCTCTTTTTTCAATTACTCCAGGTAGTTTAAAATCTTTAGTTTTAGCAAAAAAGAAAAATGCAAAATTACTTCAAAAAATTCTAAAGAATAAAAAGAGGTTGCTAGTTGTTCTGCTTTTAGGAAATAATTTAGTAAATGTAACAATAGCGAGTATTTCTAGTATCTGGGTTAGTCAAAAATTTGATAATGATTTTCTTGCTGTAGCAACAGGAATTGTAACTCTCTTAATTTTAATTTTTGGGGAAATGCTACCAAAAGCATTTTTCCAAACAAGAGCAGAAAAATTAGCATTACTTTTTATACCAGTGGTATATTTTCTTGAAACAATTTCCTATCCAATAACATTTTTATTAGAAAAATTGTTGTTACTAATAGCTGGTAACAAAAAAAAGGAGCTTGTTTCAGAACAAGAATTCAAGGCACTAAGTAGAATTGCTGTAGAAAATGGAGTAATTCATTTCAAAGAACATGAAATGATAATGAATGTTTTAGAATTCGGGGATGTAAAAATTGGGGAAATAATGACGCCTCGTTATAAAATGTCTGTAGTAAATGATGAGGTAGAGATAGATCAAATTTCCTATTTTATGGCAAAGGAGGGATATAGTAGATATCCTGTTTATCATAAACAGGAAGATAATATTATAGGCTATGTTCATTTGATAGATGTAATGAGAGTTTTAAATAGTGACAACAGAGAAGATGAATTATCAAAATATGTAAATCCAATTATAAAAGTTGATGAAAACACGAAAGTTTATAGAGTATTTAATAAAATGATAAAAAAGAGAATTCATATGGCTATTGTTTATAGAAAAAACACACAACTAGTAGGAATCGTAACTCTTGAAGATATATTAGAAGAAATAGTTGGAGAAATAGAAGATGAAAACGACAGAGATATAAGAGAAATTCCTGACGAAAAAATAATTCAACCAAATTAAAAATTAATTTTATTATAAAAAACAAAAAGAGAGTTCACTACTCTCTTTTTTATTATGCAAATCTATTTATTAAAAAGTGTTTTTGCCAAATCCCAGTACTCGCCATTTCCTTGAGTTTTTCTAAAGTACCACCACTCTGCTCCCCATAAATATGTTTTATTCAAATCTGAATTAATAGCAAATTGTAAATTAGCTCGAAATTGTTTTATATCAAATGATTTGTTTGATTCATCGTGTAACATATCTTTTAGTGTTCCGTTTGGAACCCATGGCTCTGCTTGTAATTCACTTATATTCATTTTATATTTCGGCATTCCAATTAATTTTGCTTTCCACTTATAAAATCCTGCGGGCCATGGATACCTAAAATAACCAAAAAATTGATTCCAAACAACTCTATACATTGTTGTTCCGAAATAATCCCCTATCTTACTTTCCCTTCTCCATGTGCTTAATTCTCCTGATGCTGTTATTAGAATTGGTTTTGAATCTAAATTTCTTACAAGCGTTACTTCTTTTTTCAAAAACTCTTCATCTCCGTTTGGACACTTACCAAATGAATTTAATAGTGGCTCATTTTCAACCTGCCACATAACTATTTCTCCACGATTTTGATATCTTTTTACCACTTCTTCAATCATTGTAATGGTTCTTTCTTTTGTATATGACACTCCTTTTGCAACAGCCCATGCTGGTGCATGACATTCTGGCCAGCGAGGAAGTCGCCATCCAACATTTGCAACAAATTTTACATTTCGCTTAGCACCTTCATCAAAAATAAAATCATAATCAGAAAAATTAAATTCTTGATAGCGTGGTTCTATTTCATCCCAATAAATTGGAACTCTAATTTGCTTAACTTTTAGATCGTCTAACATTGCAATATATGCCTCCTTCCAATCGAGCCCCATTTCTTTACAAATTTTTGTAGAGAATGTAATTCCCCAATAATCAGATGATACATTTAAATCCATTTCTTTTGGATAATGTTTTGCAAATTTCAAATAGCAAACTAAAAATATAACTAGTACAAAAGCTATTAATATAAAAATCTTTTTCTTTGTTAGCTTCATAAAAATATCCTTCACAATTAACTATTTACCATTAACTATACTTATTTCGCTATAAAGAAGAGTCCAATACCAATAAGTATTATTGCTATAATTTTTTGAATTATAATTGATTTTGAAATGTCTTCTTTTATTGCTTGTGGTCTAAATACTGTTATTATTCCTCCAAGCACTATAAGAAATACATATTGAACTCCCTGCATAGCATTAACAAGAGCAACTGAACCAAGTGCTATTGCATAATTCTGTAGTAAAAATCCCACTCCAGCAAGACCCTGATTTCCAAAAAATAATAATTTACCCCTTCCTTTCATTAAATTTTTAAAACTGTCAAAAATTCCTTCTCTATCTGCTTTTCTAATCAAAAATGTTAAAACAAATAACAACGTTCCCAGTCTTATCCAAATAAATCCAGACCAAAATGGCTGAACCGAATACAAATATTTTGTTCCTATAAAAAATAATCCATAAAATAATGCTGCGAGAATTGCCTCAATTATTCCCCTCCTTGGATTATCATCTGTCATTCCAAACATTACCGAAACTTTGTGCCACAATGTTTTTTTATTTGGTAACCATGCGATTATAATTGTTCCTATGATTAAAAGTGCCATTCCAAACCATTGATTTCTACTAAAAACCTCACCCAGTATAAAGATTGACATAAGTACTGTAAAAATAGGAATCGTTCCACCAACAAGTGTTATCATTTTTGATGTATCACCAATCTTTAGTGATCTATACATAAAAGTAAGAGCAATTGGAAAAAATGCTCCAACGATAATATTTAGTAAAAATATTGTCCACCCAGACCATACAAGATAAAATGGAGCAAGAACTATTACAGCACAACCCAAAACCCCAACAAAAAATGTATAGGCCCTGCTATTTGGAATCATGTTTCCCAAAATAAACTTATCTGCCAAATTTACTATTGCCAAAATTAAATAAGCAATTATTACGATTATTAACCAAGACATAGTTTTAAAATTATTTATTAATTAAATTTATAACATTGAAATTATTTCTCTGATATTTTTCATTTTTGATGAATTAAAATCTTCTTCTTTGATAAGAGTTGCCGCATAAAGTGCACTTAGTGCTTTACTATCA
The DNA here is from genome assembly GCA_964386425.1 of uncultured Gammaproteobacteria bacterium. Classification (GTDB taxonomy): domain Bacteria; phylum Patescibacteriota; class Patescibacteriia; order UBA1558; family S5-K13; genus STF1-138. The sequence continues at coordinate 3,254 of CAYLQO010000006.1, forward strand.
TTTCTTTGGTATTTTTTTGGATAATTATCTTCTAATACACCATTTGGAAACACAAATATATTATTTTCTTTCAACCTATTAAAATCTTTATAATTAATGTTGATATTTAGATGATTTGTTAAATCCATTAAATATCCACCGCTCAACATATCTAAATCAAAAACCATTACAAATGGAATATTAAATATTTTGAGCAGATCTGAATAAATAACAGCGTTCCCTTTTCCATATGTTTGAACAACTTTTATATCCTTGTTTCCTTTATAAAATCTATTGATTAATCCCCTGAAAAGTAACCTGTCTGATATTCCCTCAACTACCAAAACTTTGTCAGAAAAAAACATTTCCATATTATCTGAGTTCATTTCTTCTAGTAATCTTTCTCTATTGTATTTATCTCCATGATAACTATATGCTCTTGTTGATTTTTCATCTCGGACAACACGCACAAGTTGAGGAATGGTTCTAGCTGAAATAAAAAGTACTGAATGTGTAGTAAAAAATATTTGCATTAAATTAGTGCTCTGCATTGCATTTAATAAATTCTTAATGAGTGCTGGATGTAAATGATTTTCTGGTTCATCAATTAAAAGAATGTGATATTCTGGATGATAAATATAAAGTAAAATCGTAAAAACTCTTATAAATCCAGATCCTAAATGATCTATTGTGGCTCGTCTATCTCCCTCATAAAGGCCAACATGTTCAAAATGGGGATCTAGAGCTTCTTCATCTGCTGTAATTTTTGGAAAATGTTTTTTTAATGCTTCTTGAAATAATTTTAAATTTTTTGGATAATTAAATAAGTTTTTAAAATCTTTTTCTATTGATTTTATATCTAAAAAAGATTCTTCTTTTAATTTTTTGATCTTTTTTGAAAAAATATCAGAATATTTCAAATAGTCAATTTCCCTACTATTAAAAATTAAAGTTCTCTTATTCTCTTTTAATTTCAAAATTGCATTATTTCCAGGAAATTTAAATTCATTTTTTTCTTTATCAGAAAATTGAATATTTAATTCTATATCTGATTTATGATAGTAGACATAAGTATTATCTAATTCCGGACAAAGAGCGATTTGAACTGCATTTAAAATGCTACTCTTACCACAATTATTTTGTCCAATAAAAGTATTAATACTAGAAAACTCCAAATACATTGGGTCTTTTATACTTTTATATAGATTTATTTTTATGCTTTTTATATTCATAAACTACAATAAATGAATCTCATTGGCTTCTACAATTTTTTTCTTTAGTACTATATCTTCAATATGATAAGCACCAAGCTTTGGAGCATTTAAAAATCCATTCATAGCTGCCTCAGCGAGCCATCCTGATTCTAACCAATCCATAAGCCACTCATCCACATATTCTGGATCCAAACTATTTACACCAGCCCCAATATAAGTTAGCCAATCCTTGTTATACTCTTCTTGTGAACCAACTGGATTTGAAATAATAATTGGAAGACCCAGACCACTAAAAAATGTTAACTCAGATGGTTTTGTCCACAGCACATCTGTTGTTCTTAATGCTAAATTAAAATCTTTAAAATACTCAAACTTATCATTATTGTATATAATGTTAATATTTTTATTCTTTTCTAATTTATTTTTTATTAAAACATCTCTATAAAACAAATAGACATCATTTCTATTTCCCGCTACAAGATTTAATCTAAATTTTCCAGTAAGAACCTGTTTTTTCATTTTTCTTAAAATTGTTGCACCAACCTCTCTTTGAGCACCAGCACCACCAACAGCAAATGTAACAGTAAGTGGGTGATTATTTTTCTTTATATCCTTAACTGGACAAACATAATCCTCTATTAATTTGTGATACTTCTTTCTATAAGCACCTCCTGGATCTAAATTATATAATCTTGCTTTTAAATCAGACTTAATTGTTTTTAGAGATTCTCCGCCTATGTTTTCTTTTGGTAATGGAAATCCCGTTATATATATATTTTCTTTTTTAACACCATAAAGTATTAATCTTTCTTTTACACGTTTGTTTGGAACTAAATATTTTATTCTACTTTCTTTTGGTTTATATGGCGCCCAAGCACGTGCTACATCAGCATCACAAACTATACAATAAATATCATTTTTATATCCCCAATATTCTGCAAAATAAGCTGGCACAAAAAAAGACGTCACAAATGGCAATGGATTTTTATTTAATTCATCAATTAATCTTTTACCTAATCCCCCCTTAACCTGATTATAAAACCAATCTTGTTGAGAAGAATTTTTTGATAAATCTCTTCTTGGATAAAATTTTTCAATTTTTTGAAAACTGTCCATAATAGAAAAAGCTATTTTTCCTAAAAAAGACACATCTTTAAACCTTGAAATTATTTCATACCATTTTCTTCCACCACTCCACTGTCTTTCTTCTTTTTTACTAATTCCTTTGTATCTATTCGCATTTATAATTCCACCTTCTGCCAGAGATAAAAGTGGTTGTGCTGCTCTCTGATGTCCATAACCCATATCCACTGCAACAACATACATTTTGTTTTTGTTTTGTAACATAAAAATTTTATATTTATAAAAAAAGAATATTTTAATCTGCTACAGCAAAAACTTCCTCTATGGAAGTAATACCATCTTTTGCTTTTAGAAGTCCATCCTGAACCATTGTTACCATGCCATTTTTCTGGGCTAATTCTTGAATTATTATTTCTGAAACTTTATTATCAAAAATTGCAGTCTCAATTTCTTTTGACATTAAAAGAATTTCATATATTCCAATTCTGCCCTTATATCCCAAACCATGACACTTTTCACAACCACGACTCTTATAAAATTTTAGATTATTCAATTCTTCTTTGTCTAATTGAGAACCTGAATTTACAGGAATTTGATTTAGAATATTTAAAATTGTTGTTAATTTATCATTGTCTAATTTTTCTTCTTCTTTACAATCTGGACAAAGCTTTCTTACAAGACGCTGTCCTATTATTGCATTAAGTGCTGGTGATAATAAAAATGGTTTTACTCCCATGGCCAAAAATCTTGGAATTGCACCTGATGCTGAATTTGTATGAAGTGTTGAAATAACTAAATGTCCAGTCAGAGCTGCATTTATAGAAATATCTGCTGTTTCTAAGTCTCTAATTTCACCAACCATAACAATGTCTGGATCTTGTCTTAAAATTGATTTAAGTCCCATTGCAAAACTATAGTCTGCGTTTTTATCAATTTGTGATTGGTTTATTCCTGGTAATTTATATTCTACTGGATCCTCAAGTGTTATAATTTTTTTCTTTGTAGAGTTTAATTTTGTTAAAATTGCATAAAGAGTTGTTGTTTTACCGCTTCCTGTTGGACCAGTTGTAATTATCATTCCATTTGGCCTATCAATTTGTTTTTTTATATCAACAAATGATTTACCCCTAACACCAAGTTGATCAAAATCCAAACCAACACTTGATGAGCGGAGCAATCTCATAACAACACTTTCACCAAAATTTGTAGGAATTGTTGAAACTCTAACATCCACAGAGTCTTTATCTAAATTTATAGTAAATCTTCCATCCTGTGGTTTTGTTGTAATATTAATTTTAAGACCTGAAAATAATTTGATTCTTGAAATTATTTTTGGCCACACATCTGTTTTTAAAGATGAAACAACGTGTAATATTCCATCAATCCTAAGACGTACTTTTATATCATCACTTTGCGCTTCTATATGAATATCAGAAGCATCAACTTGTATTGCAACTGAAATGAGTGCTGCAATAAGTTCAGATGTATCTGCTTTTTTAATTAAAGAATCTAGTTTATCAAAAGTTATTCCATCTTGTTTATATTTTTCTAAATCTTCCTTTGTTATACTAACCCCACTTTTCATTGGAATGAATTTTGGAAGATTATCGTATAACTTTAATGCGTGATTAAAACTTAACTGCGATGATAGAAACAACTCTACTCCCTTTCCACTTTCTTCTATTTCTTTAAGAAATTTTTTCAATTGGGGATTATCTGGATCTGTTGTTGCTATCTTTGCGTCTTTGTCGAGCAGTGCAAAACAAATAACACTTAGACTTTTTGCTTTTTCTTCATCTATAAAAGAAAGAGCGTCCTGAGAAATAGGAAATCCTTTTAAATTTACGTATGATAAATTAATTGATGTGGCTCTTTGTTTTATTTCTTCTTCAAGCTCACTATTTTTAATTTCAGATAATTTTTCATCTAGTTTTGTAGATTCTTCTGATTTACTATCATCCACCAATAAATCATTTATATTCTGACTCATAGATTTATATTATAAATATTAATAATATAATTTTATCATAAAAACAGATAAATTAAAAAAGAAGATGATTACTAAATCACCTCCTTTTTATTATATAAAACCTATATTCCTAAAAGCTGATTGCTAATAACTAATAGCTATTTTACCTTTGGTCTCCCCGTTCTTCTTTTTACAGCTATTTTTGGTGTCTCTATAGCAGTCTTATCTACATCTTTTGTTGTTGATATTTGATTTTTTGCACTCATATAACTAGACATTGAAGCAACAATACGAACTAATTTACTATATCTCTTACCAGATGTAATTTTGTCATATAGAAGAGTCCAGCTTGAAATTTGAAATACTGAAATTATAGAACCCACAAACATATATAATAATAATAGTGGCAAAACCTTTGTAAAGAAAAATTCTTTTACACCGCCACTCATCCAATAAACTGTTAATAAATCAAATGGGCCAATAACAACTCTTGTTATAAGTAAAACCAAAAATCCTACTATTACATTTATAATTAAAACCCAGACGGCCATTTCAATACTTATCATCCAATTTGTTCTAAAAAGCATCCATGCGCTTCCAAGAGATTTCCAAAGTTTTTCTCCCTTTAATACAACAAAATTGATTGCATATTTAAATACAAATGAGGCTATAATTGCAAGTGGCAAAAATATAACCCAAATTACAATAGCTATTGGTAACCTATAACTTATTGATGATTTGACTATAAATATTAAAAGCGGCAAGGATATTCCTATTATCAACACAGAAACCACAATCTTTTCAATAATGTGTAATCCTAAAACGGAGAATAGGCTTGTATTTGATTGTTTTAAAGATTTAGCAAATTTTGGTTTTTCTTTGTCGTCTATTTCTATTGTAGATTTTATAATGGCAATCTCAGAGGCAATAATAAGCCATAAAAAAAATAGTGATAACATTATAACAAGTGTCATTATCAGAATTTTTAATACAAAAATTTGTAAACTAATTGGTCCTGAAAAAAATGCAATTATCGTAGCTAAATTAATAGCAAATATTCCACTTGGATTCTGTATATTGCCTATGGATGTAATAGTATCCATAAAAACTTGAAGCTGTCCACCATTCCATAAAAATATTGCAAAAAAACCAAAAATCCATAAAACTGGATTTTTCTTTGTTATATCCCATGCTCTTTTTAAAACTACCCTGTATAATGGTTCCATATATTTTATTTTAATTTTTATTTTTTATTTTAAAATATTAAAACTTGAACACAAATCTTATACATTAATTATACAAGAAAATTAAAAAATAATAAACAAGCAATATGCTATTCTTTAGCAACGCTCCACAAAAAATTAAAATAATTTTCAAAAGACCCTACAATTTCAATATTCTTTATTTCAAAAACAATTGGATGAGTTGAAAAAACAATTAAATCAATCCTGTCTTGCCAAATCTGTATTGATACTGGGGAATTAAAGTTATCTTGTAAAAATCTATATTGCCTTCTTTGTGATGGTAGTTGATCTTTAAATTCTGTATTTGTGAAATGGTTTAGAATTTCTCTTTGACCTTCATAAACAACAAATTTTTGAGTTATATTTTTTTCTAATCTTATTTTTTCATATTTATATAACATTCCTGATTTTTTTGCCAAATCAACCCACATCTGACTTCCGGCTGAAATAAAATAAATAGTAGAATCTTTTTTAGTATTTCTTATGTTGGTTATATGAACCGTTTTAAATCCATCAATACCCTCATAAACCTTAATATCAGAAATATTTTTACTAGTATCTCTTTTTGCAATAAGCTGTGGTAAAATTTTTTCTATTGTTTCTTCCTGAATTCTTACATTTTCTATAAGTTGTTGCGGATCTTTTGTCTGAAAATTCTTTCTCCCTGACTTTATAACCGAAAAAATCAGTTCTTTTTCTTCAAGTTCTGCCAGAGTATTATAAACTGTCTGTCTTGGAAGCCTTGCTCTAGTAATTATTAGTCCAGCGCGGCTTTGTCCAAGCTCCAAAAGAGCTAAATATACCCTTGCTTGATTACTAGAAAAACCTAATTTTAGTAATTCTTGTTCCATATATTTAGAAGATTATTGTCAAAATTGTTAGTCAATGATCCTATTTTATGCTTTATATGGGCATTATATCATATCTAATTATTGTAGTCAAATATGGTTGACAATATACTTTATATATGATACATTTAGATGTTGCGAAAAAGAGAAAGCACATTAACAACTAAAAAGAAAGAAGGAGGATTATCATGAAGATAATCATTGCAATCGCCATACTCGCCTACTCTTTTGTGGGCATCCAAGCTCAAACATTCAAGCCCTATGCCAACATCAGTTATGGCATTTGGGGAACAGACAATCAAGACAATGACCCTGTAATAACTAAGCTATACAACAATTCTAACTTTGGAGTTGTCTGGACAAACAACGTAGAAATACAGGTAGAGCTTGGTAAAATCATGAATCTTCGTATACTAAAACTAACTACAGATATCCTTGATGGAAGGTTAACAGTTGGCCAGGGATATTTGACTGGATTAGATAAGTCTAGTTCCCAAGGAACGGATGAATCTTTTGAAGCTAGCCCTGCATCAAAACCAGGAGGAATATTCGCCGGGAGAAGAAATCAACTCACATATTCTAGAAATGGTTTATCTGTATCCATGCTGGAACCAGTGAAAGTTGATCCTGGTTCCTCTGGAAAATTCACAAAAGGGCTACCTAAATTTGTAGCTTCCTACAATGCCACATTAGGTGAATTCAATCTTCTCCCAGTCATAGGTTACGGCTATTATTGGCAAGGTGAAGGCCATTACAATTCTTTCTTGGCCGGGGTAAATTTTGAAAACAAATCCCTGGTAGAAATGAAAGGTCTGATATGGTACGGCCAAAACCCGAGTGACCTTGGGATTTTCACCATTCAATCAGGCATAACATCCATGAAAGAAAACACCACGGCATATGGTGGGTTTCTACAAGTTGGTGGACGTGGTTTCACTGCTGGTATTGGCTATACTCAAAACGATCAAGATAAAAGAGCTGGAACTAGTTTTGCCAACTACAAGATCCAGCATGGGTCAATAATCATATCCCCTGAAGTTGGTTACTTCTGGGGAGAAGGCTACGTAACAAGAAACACACTCTATTTTGGCGCAAAAATATCAGCATCAATATCTACATTAATTTCCCAATAGATTAAATCTACTGGGACCAAGCCATCAACAATCTACAAAAGGATGTTGGTGGCTTTTTTATTTTTTAAAACAAAAGAAGCGTCTCGCAGACACTTCTTTTTTATATAATTTCAAAGATTATTAATCTTTCATTAACTTTTCAAATTCTTCTTTTTCAAGAGTTTCTTTTTCTAATAGTGTGTTTGCAATTTTATCTAATTTTTCACGATTTTTTTCAATTGTTTCTTTTGCTAATTTATGACAACCATCAACTAATTCTTTTATTTCTAAATCAATTTTTTTAGCAACATCTTCACTATAGTCTCTGTCTTCATGAATTTCACGACCCAAAAAAACCATTTCTGTATTTCTACCAAAAGCCCTATATCCCAATTCTTCATTCATGGCAAATTTTGTAATCATTTTTTTGGATAAATCAGAAACTTGTTGTAAATCAGAGCTTGCCCCATTTGTAATTTCTCCAAATATAATTTCCTCAGCACAAAGTCCACCAAGCATCATTGCAAGTTCATCTACAAATTCAGATTTTGTATTTAGGTGTTTATCAAATTCTGGTAAATTCATGGTGTATCCTGCTGCACGACCACGAGAAATAATTGATACTTTATGAATTGGATCACAGTTTGGTAATATGTGGCCAACAAGAGCGTGTCCTGCTTCATGATATGCTGTTATTTTTCTTTCTTTCTCTGATAATATGTGACTTTTTCTCTCTGGTCCTAGCATTACTTTTTCAATACTATCCAAAATATCTTGTTGAGAAATTCTTTTTTTATTGCTTCTTGCTGATAATATTGCTGCTTCATTTAATACGTTTCTTAGATCAGCGCCTGAGAACCCTGGTGTACGCTGTGCAACAACATTTAAATCAACATCAGTTTCAAATGGTTTGTTTTTTGCATGAATCTCTAATATTTCCTTTCTATCTTTTTTATCTGGTCTATCAATTACCACTTGTCTATCAAATCTTCCTGGACGAAGAAGCGCGGGGTCTAAAACATCTGGTCTATTTGTAGCAGCCACAACTATTATATTTGTCTGATTATCAAAACCATCCATTTCAACTAAAATCTGATTTAATGTTTGCTCTCTTTCATCGTGAGATCCTCCAAGTCCTGCTCCACGTTGACGACCAACGGCATCTATTTCATCTATAAAAACTATACAAGGTGCGCTTTTTTTTGCTTTTTTAAATAAATCTCGAACCCTAGATGCACCAACCCCAACAAACATTTCAACAAATTCAGATCCTGAAATATGAAAAAATGGTACATCGGCTTCTCCGGCTATTGCTCTTGCAAGAAGAGTTTTACCAGTTCCAGGAGCCCCTAATAATAAAACTCCTTTTGGAATTTCTGCACCAAGTTTTGTAAATTTTGTAGCGTCTTTTAAAAATTCAACAATTTCTTTTAATTCTTCCTTTGCTTCGTAAACACCAGCAACGTCTTTAAACGTTACTTTTTTCTTTTTATCTGCTTCTTTAGCGCCGGATTCTCCGAAACTAAGTGCTTTTGTATTTGCACCCTGAACTCTTCTAAACATAAACCACACAAAAAGAGCGACCAAAATAAATGGTAATAAAAATGGAAGAATAAAATTTAGAAAAATATTTGAACTTGCATCATCCTTTATAGAAATATTTATAGAAGACAATTTTTCTTTATCAACTCCCAGATTAATCATTGCTTCGACAAAAGAAGTTTCTTTCTCTTTTTTTGATTCTTTTATTTCATTATTTTTTAGTTCTATTTTTAGCTGTTCTCCAGAAACTTCAACTTTTAAAACTTCCTGATTTTGAATTTTCTGACTTAATTCAGCAAGAGAAATATCTGTATCTGTTTTTTTGTTCGTATCATAAAAACTAAAGACAGCTGCAATAATAAAAATTACAACAAAAATAGAAATTAGTCCTTTTAATGTATTTTTCATGTATTATAATTAAATTTTTATAATATACCTTAAGTATACAACACACTAAAAATCAAAACAAAATTATTCTTTCCTGTTTTCTTTTTCATCTTCTATGGCCTCGGCAGCAACGGATTCTTCTTTTCCTTCTTCGTTAGGTTCTGTTTCTTCTTTATCCGCCAAATCAGGAACGTCAGTAGATTCTTTTTTTGTAGATTTTTTCTGTGTTTTAAGAGATAGTCCCAATCTATGTTGCTCTGCTTCAAGATTTATAATTGTAAATTCATATGAATTTCCAATTTTTACAACATCTTCTGGACTATTTATTATTTTATCACTTAATTCAGATATGTGAGCAAGCCCATGAATATCTTTATCAAGTTCTATAAATGCACCAAAAGGATTAATCTTCAAAATTTTTCCTTTTACTTTATCTCCGACCTTATATTTCTTTGCTATATTAATCCATGGATCTTTTTGTAATCTCTTCATAGAAAGTGAGATTCTTCCTTCGTCAACAGAAATAATTTCTGCTTTTACTTTGTCTCCGACTTTTACAACATCACTTGGATCATCAATTCTCTGCCATGCAAGTTCTGATATATGAACTAAACCCTCTAGATTTTCTCCAAATTCTACAAAAATTCCAAAATCAGCAACACCAGTAACTTTTCCTTCTACAACTTTTCCAATTGTAAATTCTTCTAAAGTTTTCTTTTGTTCTTCTGCCCATGCTGATTTTTGTGAAACAATTAATTTATTTTCTTTTTCATCAACATCAATTACAACAACACTAAATGCTTTTCCAATAAAAGATCTTAGGTGTGATAAAATTTTTGATTTATCTCCACCCTCAACTCTTGGATAATATTTTGTTGTTAACTGTGATACTGGTAAAAATCCCATTACATTTCCAACCTTTACCATGAGTCCACCTTTATTTGCATCGGTTACTTTTGCCTCGACTAATTTTTCCTCTTTCATTATTTTTTCTAATTCATCCCATGCTTTTTGATGACTTGCATATCTAAAAGATAATTCCATTATTCCTTTTTCATTATCTGGCTCTAAAACAGTTGCTGACACAATGTCACCAATTGCATAATCTCCTGAAACACCAGACTCATCGTGAAGTTCCTTTCCTCTTACAACTCCACTTGTAATTCCTTTATAATCTAAAATAACTTCGTTTTTTCCTATTGAAATTACGTTACATTCAATTAAATCTCCAACTTTTGGTAATTTAATTTCATCATGTGTTGCTAAAATAGAACCAAATGCTGTTTTTGACTTTTCTTTTGTTTCTTTTGTGCTCATAAATTTATTTACTATTTTCAATTTTCAAATTTCAATTAATTTAATAATTTTGCTATTTTGTTATTTAAATTGTAAATAATAAATAGTAAATCAATTGAAAATTATAAATAACCAAATTGAAAAATAAAAAAGACCCTCTTTAATTATTAAATGCTTAAATTTTAGCGGTCTTTGTGCCAAAATATAAGCATTAATAATATTACCATAAATTCTAAAAAATGCAATAGTACAAAACGAGCTAAAAAGAATTGAAAATCTTATTAAAAAACTATATTATTATATATATGCTTATAAAGAAAATAGATAAAATTATAGATAGTTCAAATAAGTGGTCAAAAGAATTTAGGAGTAAATACTTTAAAATTATAATAAAGGCGCTTGATAAATCAGGAGCCACAGCAAATTCTTTAAGTTTCCTAAGGGCACTGAGTGGGGTATTATTTTTTCTATTTGTTAATGTCAATTTCACAGTTGCGTTTATAATTATAGTTCTTGGTGGACTTACTGATTTTTTTGACGGAGCACTCGCAAGACTTCATGGAAAAGACAGTGATAGGGGAAAATTTATAGACATGCTTTGTGATAATTTACTTTTTACTTTTTTCTTGTTTGGACTTATGAAAATAGAATTTATAGGTACTTTAAACCTAGCCTATTTTATTTTTATAATACCCGCGCTATATCTAATGGTAATTGTAGATAAAAATGAATATCAAAAAAATGACTGGATTATACAACCATATGCAAGAGTAAGCTATTATAAAGTAATATTTGAAATTTGTTTTTTACTTGTAGTTATTTTTGGAATAAGCAGAAATATATTAAATTTAACAACTTTGATACTTGATATAACAATGACTCTGCATTTTTCATATCACTTCTATTGCTTTTTAAATAAAAAAACATAAATGATCTATATTTTAAAAATTTTATGGATTTTTCTTCCTGGAGCTTTTGCAAATATGGCTCCTTTAATTTTCCAGCGTATTAACTTTTTAAATATTCCTATTAATAAAAAATTATTTGGTGAAAATAAAACTTATCGTGGTTTATTTTTTGAAATTGTTCTTTCTATTATGATTGCTTTTTTGCAGAGATTATCAGGCGCGCTTTTCCGCAGTATTGAAATAATAAATTACAATGAAATTAATATTTTTATCTTTGGACTGTTTATGGGCTTGGGCGCTCTTATGGGAGATTTACTAAAGAGTCTTATAAAAAGAAAATTAAATATTGCTCCCGGAAAATCATTTCCAATATTTGATCAGATTGACTGGATAATTGGCGTAATAATAGTTTTGAGATTTTATATAAATATAACAATTGACTTTATAGTTATTTCTATACTGCTGTTAGGAACACTCCATTTTTTAACAAATATAGTTTCATACAAACTAAGAATAAGAAAAACAATATTATGAAAAAACCTGAACTTCTAATTCCAGCTGGAGATTTGGAAAAACTTGAAACAGCCTATTTATATGGCGCTGATGCCTGCTATATGGGAATAAAAGGATTTTCACTTCGAACAGAAAAATCAGAAATAAATTTTAATGAGATAGAAACTGCAATAAAGATTGCCAAAAAATACAAGAAGAAAATTTACTTTGCAATAAACTCTTTTATCTATGATGAAGAGATTTCTGAACTTAAAAAAATTATTAAAAAATTAAATGTTTTAAAACCACATGCGCTTATAATTGCTGATCCTGGAATTATACAATGTGCAAAAGATGTAAAAAACAAAATTCCAATTCATTTATCAACACAAGCAAACACAATAAATTCTCAAAGTGTAAAATTCTGGAAATTAAATGGTGTAAAAAGAATAGTTCTAGCTCGTGAGTTATCTTTTGAACAGCTTAAAAAAATTGTAAAAAATGCTAAGGGAATTGAACTTGAAATTTTTATTCATGGCGCACTTTGTATTTCTTACTCAGGAAGATGCTACTTGAGTAAATACTTACTTGATAAAGATTCGAATCGTGGCGAGTGCGCCCATCCATGTCGCTGGGAGTACCAAGCTCATGAAATGATAAACAAAAAAAGAATTTTAAAATTTGAAGAGATTGAAAATGTTAATTATATTTTAAACTCAAAAGATTTATGTTTAAAAGAAAAACTTCCAAAAATATTTGAATTAAATTTATCTGGATTAAAAGTTGAAGGACGTATGAAAAGTTCATATTATGTAGCAATGACTTCTATGATTTATAGGAATGCAATTGATGATTATTTCACAAATCCAAAATTTTTCAATAAAAATTTAAAGTATTACAAAAAAGAATTAGAAAATATTTCTCATCGTGATTATACTATTAATTTTTTTGATGAATATAATGACAACACAATGAATCCGACTTCTTCTGGATATATAAAAAAATACAAAATGTGTGGTGTGGTAGAAAAATATGACAAAAGAAAAAAAGAATTATATATAAATTGCAGAAACGACATAAAATTCAATTCTATTATTGAAATATTAGATTATCAAAACAGAAAAATAGAAACTCTGATTGTAAAAAATATATTTGATTTAAAAAAAGATAAGCAAATTAAAAAGGCAAATAATGGTTATTATATAAAAATTCCCTGTAATAAAAAGTTTGAAAAAAATTCTATAATAAGAAACCGGATCTAAAAGACCCGGTTTAAAAAAAATAAAAATTTGAACTATTTCTCCATAAGATCAACTGTAATAAGTTGGTCTATGCGGAGCATTCTAATATACGCTAAGATTCCATGATCTGCGCACAAAATGCGCAATTCTTTTCCTTTTTCCTGACAAAAAGTCTTAAAGAATAAAAGAATTTTGCCAATAACGGTTGAGCCTGGTTGCACAAGAAGATGTATTACACATTCATCTGCTTCTCTACAACAAAGTCCCAACTTTTCATTAACTAAATCTGGATTTGGATGTGCCTCGTGTAGCTGTATTAAGCCAACACCATTTTCTAAAACATACGTAAGAGCATTCACTTTTACCTCCCCATGTTTTATTTATATAATTTTATATTAATCCTATATATTTAAAACATCAAGGCCTATATTCTAAGACAAGCTTTATTGATCTTTTCCCATTATAGGTAAAATGGTGTTCTTGTGGAGATCTAAGTCTTTCTGAATTACTTATTGCTCTTTTATCACCAATATAAAACCCAATATGATAATGCTTGCTTTTATTTTTCTCCCAAACTATTACATCTCCAATTTCTAAATCATTAATATTTTTCTTTTTCCAACCAGAATTCTTCATGTCTCTAACAGATGATAAAACATTAACGTGTGCCTGTTTTATAAGTTTATATTTTAATAAAACTTCCGATACAAATTTTGCGCAAGACAATTTTCCATTTCCTAAAATATCAATTTTTTTATTATTTTTAATAACAAGATAATGTCTGAATTTCTCTGATCCAATACTTTTTTTTGCATAGCTGATATATTTTTTTATGAGAGTGTTCATATTTCTAGTTTATAAAAAATATTTACCCCGAAGAGTATTTATTCTTACATATATATAATACAAAAAATCTAACTATATATTCAAGCCAGACATTTACTATTTAAAATATTCTTGAGGGGTGAATATTTTGCAAATAATTTTAAAAATTACCACTTAATACTGACTTATCATACTGTGTGCTACTAATATGGTAATGGACACAAGCCGAACCAAGTACCATCACTATTAACCACAACGCCCCCCCTGACAATAAAACACACCATGGGCAGTATCTGGACCACTCTCCATACTATCTATATGAATACATGGTAAATTTCCAGGTGCATTCGAAAAATTATAAAGATAAACATCACTAACTAACGGCGGTTCTGGTATTGGATTCAAATAAATATTAGAATTTTTAATTAATACGCTCCCTGAACATATCTCCCCTAATTCTGCTACGACTCCATCTTGTCCACAAGATGACACTGGTGGACAAACTCCAGTCTCAGCACACGGATCAATAGGATATTCATCGTTATCAATATTATACATTTCAATTGCATCAGATATTATTTTTATATCATTTATTCTTATCGCATCTCTTGCTTTTGCTCTAGCTCCATTTAAAGATACTAGAGCCAATGTTGATAGCAATCCAATAATAGAAATTACTACGAGTAGTTCTACTAGCGTAAAAGCACGAAATTTATTCATTTTTTTAATTTTGAGTATTTGCATGTTGTTTAACTTTTAATTCTATTTCTTGTCGCATTTGTTCTGTCTGTTTCTTCCTACTAGCATTTTTTGATAAAGTTGAAAAAACAATACTTAAAATTATGGCCCAAGAAATCACAATTAATATTATATATATCTTCTTTTTATTTTTACCTTTGGATTTTTGACCTACTGCATTTGTATAAACCATTTGCTGTTTTTGTTCTACGGCAGAATCAAACGCCCCACTTAAATCTATGCTCTGATCTTGTTGTTCATTGTTGTTATAATTATCCATAAATTCTATAAATTAATTATTAAAATTACTCACCATTATTATATAATATATATTACAAGCATAAAAAATACAAAAACAAAAAAATACCAAAGAAAGGGTATTTTGTATGGTGGGCATAGATGGACTTGAACCATCGACCCCCACTTTATAAGAGTGATGCTCTAACCAACTGAGCTATATGCCCACGATAAAACATTGATATTTAAAAAACGTATTAAATTCTGTAGTCGTAAATAATCCACTGCTTGTCCCCCCAACTTCGAGCTTGTCGAGAAGGAAGGGGGAAGCTATATGCCCACGATATAATTCTATTCAATAATATTATAAATATTATAAAAAATCAATATTGATGGTGGGTCCAAGAGGAATCGAACCTCTGACCTTTACGATGTCAACGTAACGCTCTAACCAACTGAGCTATGAACCCCCATACAACAAACATATAAAAAGTATATAATATATACCATTAACTATCAACAATTAACAATTTTATTAATATTCCTCTTTACCGTCTCTAAAATATTTATATAAGAATCTTCATTTATACCTCTAAATTCAAAACATAACAAATCATCATCTCCTGAAATTTCACGTTTTTCTGCAAGACCACTTACAAGCTTAAATGAACTATGCTTGTTATTTGAATAGACATAAACCCTTATTGTATCTTCGGTAATTTTATGAAACAAAACAATTATTTCAACCTGTGGGGAGCGAGATATTATTTCTTCAATTAATTCTTTAACCCCGACATTATCAACATCAACGGTTTCAACATCAACAAATGACCAAGCCATTTTTGAATTTTCGTCATATTTCATTTGTGATAATATTTGTCCCCAGATTTTTAGAAGTGTTATTGATTTATTTTGATATATGTTTGATATAATTTTTTCTCGCTCTGCTCCAAGTTGTATTAATTTACTTGCAATTGATAAACAATTTGGGGTTACTCTATTATTTGTAAATCCCTTTGTAGTAAAAACCAGTCCAGAAAAGATACAATCAGCTATTTCTTTTGAAATATATGAATCAGTTACATTAAAAAAATCAAAAATTTGTTCGGAGACTGATCCAAATTTTGCATCAATAAAATTTATCTGACCATATTTTTCATTCGCAGGATTAAAATCAATATTTATAATTGGTGTTTTGTGAAAAAATTCTGCATTTTTATAAAAAATATCACCAAGTGATTGTAGGTCTGGAGAATTAAAAATTATTATAAGATCATAAAAATCTTTATAGTAGACCGTAATATCATTTGGCTTTATTTCATATGGTGATGAAGTTAAAAAAATTTTTAATCTTCCACCCTCTTCTGTGTAATCTATTTCCTTAACTTTTGCATTTTGTGTATTAATATCAAAAACTAATCTTTTTATTTTATCAAATTCCACTATTGCATCATCAATTTTTGGCAAGAAACTGTATATTTTTTTAGGTTTTTGAGGTAAAATTAAATCTATACTAACTGGTTTTTTACTTTGTAGTAAAAAATTATAAAAAGCTAAAGCGCAACACAAACAATCCCCAGAATATTCTTCTGGAACCACAAGTAAAACATTATTACTGTTGTCTAAAAACTCTTTTATCTGTTTTTCTATAGTTAGACTCATATTATATACTTATATCTCAAAACGTAAGTTAATAAGATAATATATAAAATCTTTTGATTTATGTCAAATATGGGATATTATTTATATCATTGACTTTATAAGAATAAAAAGCTATTATTACTAATCAATCCCGCTAGGCGGTATAAATAATCAATAAAATAATGAATGTAACAGAACTTGCAAGACAACTAAAAATAACAACAAATGAACTTTTGGAAATCCTTCCTGAACTTGGTTTTCATATTGGAGCAAAAGCAATAAAGATCAATGATTCTTTGGTTGATAAAATAAAACTTGCCTACATACAACACAAGAAAAAAGCTAAATTTCAAGAAGAAGAAGCAAAAATAAAAGAAATAAAAATTGGTGATAAAGATGAAACCAAACAAGAAAATGAAAAAATCATACAAATAGAAGAAAATATTATAGTAAAGGACTTGGCTGAAAAAATGAACATGCCGATAAATAAAGTGATGACCGAACTGATGAGAAATGGAATAATGATCTCACTTAATTCAACTATGGATTATGACACCGCCTCAATTATTGCTGAAGATTTGGGATTTAAAGCAGAAAAAATTACAAATGAAAAAAAAGAAATTGAAAAAGATATATTAAAAGGAAAAAAATTAGAAGAATTATTAGAAAAAGATTTCAAAAAAAGCACAAGGCCACCAGTTGTTGTAGTTATGGGTCATGTTGATCATGGAAAAACAAAATTACTCGACACCATAAGAACGGCCCATGTAATAGATAATGAAAGTGGAAATATTACCCAGCATATCGGAGCATATCAAACAGAGTTAAAGGGAAGAAAAATAACATTTTTAGATACCCCAGGACATGAAGCATTTAAAGGAATGCGGTCAAGAGGTGCAAAAATTGCTGATATTGGAATAATTGTAATTGCAGCTGATGAGGGATTAAAACCACAAACAATAGAATCAATTGAGCTAGTTCAAAAAGAAAATATTCCATTTATTGTAGCAATAAATAAAATTGATAAACCAGGGGCAGACATAGAAAGAACAAAAACCATGCTTTCTGAAATTAATTTAATTCCAGAAGACTGGGGTGGAAAAACAATTTGTGTACCAATATCTGCTAAAAATGGTGAAAACATAACAGGGCTATTAGAAATGATAAATTTACTTGCTGATATGGAGGATTTACAAGCTGACACACAAAGAAAAGCAATCGGAACAATTATAGAATCCCATGTTGATAAAAATTTAGGACCAATTGCAACTGTTTTAATTCAAACAGGAACTCTAAATCTCGGTGATGAATTTATAGTTTCAAATATTAGCGGAAAAGTAAGATCAATGATTGACTACAAAGGAGAAAAACTTAATGAGGCTGGCCCATCAACTCCTGTTCAGGTCTTAGGATTTAAAAGCGCACCTCATGTTGGGGACATATTTAATGCTGGCATGGAAAAAGATGAATATAAAAATATAAAAAAACAAGCAATTAAAACTTTTACAAATACTAGGCCAAAAACACAAGAATCTGGCGATGACGAAGCACAATTAAAATTAAATGTAATTTTAAAATCAGATGTAATTGGATCAAAAGAAGCAATCGAAGATTCAATAAAGAAAATTTCTAGGCCTGAAGTTTCTATAAAAATTGTAAAAAATGGTCTTGGAAATATAACAGATAAAGACATCTTAGATGCTGAATCAACAAATTCAATCATATTAGGATTTCATGTTAAAACAAATGCAAATGCAGAATTAATGGCAAAAGAAAAAAGTGTAGAGATAAAAATTTATACTATTATTTATAAATTACTAGAAGATTTAGAAGTGAAAATTGATAAAATGATAATTCCTCAATTGATAAGAGAGCAGGTCGGAGAAGGATTAGTTTTACAAATTTTCAAAACACTACCAAAAAAAATGGTTATTGGTCTTAGAATTACAAAGGGAAAAATAATGATAAATACGCTCGTAAAAGTACTTAGAAATAGTGAAATAATAGCAGTTGGTAAAATTACAAATCTTCAAAGTGGAAGAGAAGATGTGGCTGAGGTATCTCATGGACAAGAATGCGGAGCAGAATTTACAGGAGAACCCGCTATAAAAGCAGAAGATATACTAGAATTTTATACAGAAAAAAATTCATAAACATGTCAAAAAGAACAGAACAAGTTAGTTCAGAATTGCTATATCTAATCTCTCAAATAATAGAAAGAGATTTGGAATTTCCTAATTGTTTTATAACACTTACAAACGTAGAAATGACACCAGACCTAAAAACAGCAAACATATCATTTACTGTTATACCGGACACACACGAAGATCAAGCGTTAAAAATATTGAGATCAAATGCTAGATCAATACAAGAGGGATTAAGATCAAAAATAAGATTTTATACAATCCCTAAATTAAGATTTTTCATAGATAATGGAGATAAAAAAAGAAGAGATGTTTATGAAATTCTAGATCAAATACAAGATGAATTAAAAAACTAGTATGTTAAGCGAAGAAGTAAAAAAACTAGAACAATCTCTTTTGACCTCTAATAAAATATTGTTAGTAACCCATAGAAAACCAGATGGAGATGCCATTGGAAGTATTCTTGCAATGAGAAACTATTTATTAAATTTGAGTAAACAAGTTTACTGTTTTTGTGTTGATGGGATTCCTGAAAATTTTAATTATATTAAAGAAGCTGAGTTTATAGAAAATAATTTAGACAATATTATAAATCAAGAATTTGATATGTGTATTTTTCTTGATTGTGCAGATATTGGAATGACAAAAATTAAAGAAACGCTGGATAATAAAAAATTTCCAAGTGGAACGGTAAATATAGATCATCACATAACAAATAATAATTATGGAACAATAAATATTATAATAAGCATGGCGTCTTCTAGTTCTGAGGTTGTTTATTTAATATTTAAAGCATTAAAATATGAAATTTCAGTAAATACAGCCACATGTCTTTTAACTGGAATACTAACTGACACGGGTAATTTCACAAATGGAGGCACAACGCAGCAATCAATAGAGTCGGCATCAGAACTTTTAAAAATGGGTGCAAATATAAATCAAATTTTGAGCGCTAATGTTTTTAATAAAACAGTTGATATGTTGAAATTATGGGGTGAGGTTTTAAAAAGAATTGTTTTTAATAAAGAATTAGATATTGTTATAACTGCTGTGTTTGCCGAAGATATCAAAAAATTTAATTTGGAAAATGATGAAGCAGCGGAAGGAATATCAAATTATTTAAATAATTTATCAAAAGAAATAAAATGCTCTATTGTTTTAAAAGATAATGGTGCGGGGCGTGTTAAAGGAAGTCTGCGAACAACAAGAAGCGATATAGATGTTTCAAAAATTGCCATTGCTTTCGGCGGTGGCGGACACAAAAAAGCAGCTGGATTTGAAGTTCCTGGAAAATTGGTGTTTAATAATAATATGTGGCAAATAGTGCAATAATTTACTATTTACTATTTCTAATTTTTAATTGATTTACTATTGAACAATTGAAAATTGAAAATAATAAATTAAAAATAAACATATGTATTTAATTCCAACAGTAATTGAAAAAACAAGTATGGGAGAACGTGCCTATGATATATATTCTCGTTTATTAAAAGAAAGAATAATATTTTTAGGTCAACCCATTGATGACGGAGTTGCAAACACAATAATTGCTCAGCTTTTATTTCTTGATTCTGAAAACAACAAAGACATAAAACTCTATATTAATTGTCCTGGGGGAAGCGTAACTGATGGACTCGCAATTTATGATACAATGCAGTTTATAAAATCAGATGTTTCAACTATTGCAGTTGGGCTTTCTGCTTCAATGGCGGCAGTACTTCTTTCAGCTGGTGCAAAAGGAAAAAGATTTGCACTTCCAAATGCAGAAGTTTTAATCCATCAGGTAATGGGCGGAGCTGAAGGACAAGCAGTGGATATAAAAATAAAAGCAGAGAAAATTCTAAAAATAAAAGATAAATTAAATAAAATTTTAGCAACTCATACTGGTCAAAATATTAAAAAAATTGAAGCTGATTCTGATAGAGATTATTATCTAAATGCTGCTGACGCACTCAAATATGGACTCATAGATAAAATTATAAAATAAATATAAAAAGAAAAAAATCACCATTTTACTAGGTGATTTTTTATATTTCTGAATAATAATAGGCCCCTTGAAAAAATATCATTAATGTGCTAAAATGAATTTATAATAAAAAATTAAGTTTGAGCAAAGAAAAATTAGAATATCTCAAATTGGAGCAAAAAACTTGTAATTTAAGGCAAAAATGACATTTAAAATAGCTTTTAAAACTTCAAATATAATAAACAAAAACTGCCCGCAAGCTGGGATTTTGTATTCTTTGTTCAAAATATAGAAAGATAAAAATATGGAAGTAATTTTTTACGCTGGATTAGCACTAGTTGTTTTTTTCTTATCAATTTTTCTTGGTTATAAACTAAGACAAATGATAGCAAAAAATTCAGTAAACAGTGCTGAGAGAAAAGCCGAGGAAATAGTTGAGAAGGCAAAAGAAAAACAACAAGATATTTTACTACAAGCAAAAGAAAGGGCGATTACAATAATTGATGAAGCAAAAAAGGAAGAAAACGATAGAAGAAAAGAAATAACTCACATTCAAAAAAGACTAGAAGAGAGAGAATCTTTGTTTGATAAAAAATTATTAGAACTTGAAAACAAGAATCAAAGTCTTTCTGATAAGACAGAAAAGATAGAACATTTAAAAACAGAGATTAAAAAAATTCAAGAAATGCAAATGGACAGATTGGAAAAAATTGCCAAAATGACAAAAGATGAGGCAAAGGATGTTTTACTTGAAAAAACAGAAAGCACAATGAAAGAAGAACTTGTTGGAAGAATTAAAAAATTAGAACAAGAATCAAACGAAGAATTAGAAAAAAGAGCAAGAGACCTCTTATCAACAGCAATTCAACGTTGTGCTATTGATCATGCAACTGAAACAACAACAACTGCCGTAAATATTACATCTGATGAAATGAAGGGAAGAATTATTGGCCGTGAAGGAAGAAACATTAGAACAATAGAAAAATTAACCGGGGTTGAAATTATAATTGATGACACTCCAGATGTTATTGTTATATCTGGATTTAATCCAATAAGACGTCACTTAGCAAAAAGAGCAATTGATAAATTAATTCTTGACGGACGTATTCATCCAGGAAGAATTGAACAAACAATTGAAGAAGCAAAAAAAGAACTAGCACTTGATATTAAGAAAGCTGGTGAGGAAGCAATTTATGACGTTGGAATTCCAGCAGTTGATCCAAAACTTATTCAACTTTTAGGAAGATTAAAATACCGAACTTCTTATGGTCAAAATCAATTAAAGCACTCTGTTGAAGTAGCACATTTATCAGCACTCATTGCTGAAGAGCTTGGTGCTGATGTAGCAGTAGCTAAAAAAGGTGGATTATTTCATGATATTGGAAAAGCACTTGATCATGAAATAAAGGGAACTCACCCTGAAATTGGTTATGATGTTTTGAAAAAATTTGCAATCAGTGAAGAAGTAGCACTTTGTGCAAAAACTCATCATGATGACAATCCAGCAACCCTTGAAGCATTAATTGTTAAAGTTGCTGATGCTGTAAGTGGGGCAAGACCAGGAGCAAGAAAAGATAATTATGAAAATTTCTTACAAAGATTAGATGAACTTGAAAAAATTGCAAACTCATTTGAGGGTGTTGATAAAACTTATGCGATTCAAGCTGGAAGAGAAATTAGAATTTTTGTTAAACCAGAAGAAATTGATGATTTGGGTGCTATAAAATTAGCAAAAAACATTGCTGAAAAAGTAGAACAAGAATTAAAATATCCTGGCGAAATAAAAGTAAATGTTATTAGAGAAACAAGAATAACAGAATACGCTAGATAAATTTATGTTAAAAATATTATTTATTGGTGACATATCTAGTGCTATCGCACGAAAAGCACTTGTAAAAACTGTTCCAAAATTAAAAAAGCAATATAAATCAGATTTTGTAATTGCAAACGCTGATAATCTTGCTCATGGAAAAGGAGTAACAGAAAAAAGTTTATTAGAAATACATAATGCTGGTGTTAATTTTTTTACTTGCGGAAATCATGCTTTTAAAAAAGAAGATCCGAATAAAATTATTGCAAATAAAAAAGTGGAATTTATAATTCCCGAAAATATGGCAGATACAAAAACAGGAAATGGTTATAAAATTATAAATGTCGGGAAGAACAAAGTTGGAATTATAAATTTACTTGGAAGAACTTTTGTAAAAGAGGGATCTGATGCTAAATGTCCATTTAGAACTTTTGATGAGATTTACAAAAAAATAAAAAACAAAGCTGATTTTATAATAATTGATTTTCATACTGAAACAACAAGTGAAAAAATTGCTTTTGGATTTTATGCAAATGGAAAGGCCCATGCAGTTTTAGGTACTCATACACACGTTCAGACAAATGATGCTCAAATTTTAAACAAAGGAACCATATATATAACGGATGTTGGAATGGTCGGCGCTAAAGATTCTGTAATTGGCGTTAACAAAGAAAATATTATAGAAAAATTTCTTACTGATAGTAAAATTGTTTTTGAATTTCCAGAAACCGGTATTGTTAGAATAAATGCTGTACTTTTAAATTTGGACAAAAATATGAAAAATAGTACAATAAAATTAATAAACAAAGAAGTACTAATATGAACAAAGTAAAACTCATAGAAACAATTTCTTCAAAAACAAAATCAAGCAAAAAAGAAATTGAGAGAATTCTAGATATTTTTGAAGAAACTATAATATATGAACTACAAAAAGGTAATAAAGTTAGCTTGACTGGTTTTGGTGCTTTTGAAGTTGTAACAACAAAGACTAGATCTGGTGTTAACCCAAGAAACACACAAGAAAGAATTACAATTCCAGCAATAAAACTTCCAAAATTCCGAGCTGGCAAAAGATTCAAAGATGAAATAAGAAAATAAAACAATGGATGAAAAAAGTATAAACAAAATAGGCTGGCTCGCATCTTTAGTAACCATCTCTATGTATCTCTCATATATAGACCAGATAAGATTAAATATTTCTGGACAAAAAGGATCTATAATAGTTCCAATAATTACAACCTTAACGGGAATTGCCTGGACTTCTTATGCTCTTCTAAAAAAGAAAAAAGATTGGCCAGTTGCAGCATGTAATATTCCTGCTATCATTTTTGGAGTCATCACATTTATTACTGCGATAATATAATATTAAAAATAAAAAGGATCTTTATCAAGATCTTTTTTATTTTATAATTTTAATTTTCTATCTTAACACAATACCAACTTTTTGACTTGCATCTGGACTCATTTTATTCGCATCCCAATCTGCTATTGCATTAAAAAGTATTTGTGGATCATACAAGTAATCCTTTCCTTTACGAGTACCCGGATCATTTGTAATTATTTCGCCACTTTTTGTATAACCCTTCACAACAAGCATGTGATAAATTGGGCCAGGAGATTTAAAATTTGGATTTTTAAGTTCTCGTCCAAGTGCTGGAATTATTAGAGGATTTCCATTTGAAATAATTCTTTTTATATCTTCAATAGACTTTAAAATAATGATTTCTGATTGCAGTCCATAAAATTTACTTGCTATATATGCTGTTGTACTTGCTGATAAATTATATTGTGCACCGAAAATTTCATTTTGTAAATTTATCATGTCTCCAATATCTTTCATGGCTGATGAAACTGTAATACTTTTATTATTTAAAAATGAATAAACCATTAAAATACTTGCCTCTTCACAGCCCTCTTTATAGACCTCGTCCCATTTCTGATCTGGAGATTGAATTGTAAATGGAACTTTTAAATTTATTTCTTGCTTTATCTGCTGTTCGCGCGGATTTGGGGATGTTTGATTATCATCATTACTATTTGCATCATTGCGTACGGGCGTTTCACGAAACGCCCCTACATTATCCTGTTTATTATCAGAAATCACCAAATCCGCGCTTGAAGATGATACTTCATTAAAAGATTGTTCCTGTGGCAAATTAATACTTTTTGAATTTAAAAAATACTCTTTTATAGAAACTCTGTTAAAATAAAAAGCAAATCCACCCGTAAGTAGAATTATAAAACCTATACAAATTTTTATTTTTTTAGACATCTAATTCTTTATTTAAATATTTTTCACAAAAAATTATTACATTTGGTGCAAGACTATACTTTTTATAATCTTTAATTTCTAGCCATAATATATCACTATGTTCTAATCCATCAGCATATGGCATACCGCTTTCTATTTTTGCTAAAAATTTGTGACTCAAATATATTTTTCCATCTTTTTCAAATTCAATGGCTATAAGATGTTTTAACAATTTTACTTTACACCCAATTTCTTCCATTGTTTCTCGAAGTGCTGCTTCGTCAATTGTTTCATCTTCTTCTACTTTTCCACCCGGAAACTCATAAAAATCATCTTTGTCTTTATATAGAAGTAATAATTTATCATCTTCTATAATTGCACATCCAGATAAAATAATTTTATCCATATTTTGTTTTTCCCGTTGAGACGGGATAAATTATTTAATCTAAGTCTTATTAATTTTTAATTTCAACTCTTCTAGAGCAACATTTCTATCATCCCATGGAATTTTCTTTCCATTTTTTACACAAATAAACTGTTCCGCACCCTTTCCCGTTATTAGAACTAGATCATCTTTTTCGGCTAATTCAATAGCGTGTCTTATTGCAAGTCCACGATCTTCTATTTTAAATAAATTTTTGTTCAATTCTTTTCCGGCGAGAATTGCACCACTTGCAACATTATCTATTATTTGCATTGGATTATCATCATATGGATCCTCATTTGTGATAATTACAAAATCTGCTTTTTCTCCTGCCATTTTTCCTAAAATTGGTTGTCTTGCTCTATCGCGCCCCCCACCACAAGAGCCAAGAACATGAATTAATTTTTCATAATAAAAATAATCAAGTATTGAATACAAATTTTTCATACTTTCAACTTCTGGTGCATAATCAACTATTACTTTAAAATCTTGCCCACAATTTATAAATTCCATTCTTCCTGGGGCACCTTTATAATTTTTTATCGCCTCTGCACATTTCTCAGTTGAAACACCAAGTGTATTACAAACACTTATCGCACATAAACAATTATACACATTAAACTGACCGATTAGATTTGTTTTAAACTCGTGCTGATTAAGAACAAATTTTGTACTTGGTTTTAATTCTATATTTTTTGCTTGAAATTCACTTTCTTTGTTTATAGAGAAACCAATTTTTTTATCAGCATCAAAACTTAAAAAATCACCCGAATGTTTATCATCTCTATTAACTGACATTATTTTTTTTATTTCTTCTCCTTTTATAATTTTATGTTTACATTGCGTAAGATGCTTAAAAAGTTCTAATTTACAATTTTTATAATTTTCAAAAGATCCATGTGATTCAATGTGCTCTGGTGTTAAATTTGTAAAAGTAACAAAATCATAATTTATTCCCAGGTGTCTAAATTGCTTAATTCCTTCTGACGATGTTTCTATCACAGCATATTCACATTTTTCTTTTTGCATTTTATAAAGTAATTTTTGCAAAGCAAATCTTCCAAGCATTGTCATTTTTTTATCGTTAAGCCAAGATTTTTCTCCTATTTTAAATTCTGCCGTTGAAGTAGATCCAACTTTATGACCAACACTTTCTAAAATATGAGAAATTAAACTTATTGTTGTTGATTTTCCGTTTGTACCAGTCACTCCTATAACAATTAATTTATCTGATGGATTTCCATAAATAAAAGAAGCAAAAATAGCTAAATTTTTATGATACAAATCAATTAGAAATTGTGGTAATAATTTTTTTATAATTTTTTTTAACATATTATATAAATTTTCTTATCAAATTATATAGTGAATATAACTTTTTATCATATACAACATCAAATGTTCCTGGAATACTCATTTCAAAACCACCAAATCCTTTTTTAAATCTCGTAAAACCAAACCATTTATCATTTTTATCATCTGTTTTTGAAATCCCCCAAAAATCATAGTACTTATAATTATTTTCTTTTGCCCAGAGAATCTGACTCCATTGTAATAAATGCGGTGCCATTAAATTTTTATGCTCATCTGAAGAAGCGCCATGAACATATGTAACAGTATCTCCAAAATTTATTATAATATTTGCACACAATATTTTATCGTCTTTTTTTGCAATCCATAAATCAATATTTGAATCAGATGATTTAAGCATCTTTTCATAATAATCTTTTGAATGTGATTTGAAATTGTCTCTTTTTGATGTTTTTTCAATTAGATTTAAAAAATCTTCTATACTTTCTTTTTCTTTGTTTGTTTTTATTATTTTTACTCCTTTTTTTTCTGCTAATCTAATATTATATCTTGTTTTCTCGTGCATTTCTTTTAATAATTCACTTTCTGTCTTTGATAAGTCCAAAATTAATGTCCTTGATGGTTGAAAATCTTTTATTTTTTTAATTTGCTTAATTCCATCTGGTTGAAACATTGGCTCAAATCTAAAAAATATATTTTTGATTTTAAACTCTTGAACACAAATATCTCTAAATTGTTTAAAAAGATTTTTACTAATTTCTATTTTCTGATCATCTTCTAAATTATTTTTTATAATTGGCCCACGAGGTGTATACAAATACCCAAAATTAAAAGGAAGTCTCTTTTGAATTACAAGACAAACTCCTAATAATTCTTGATTATTATTATCATCTGTAAATCCATATTTCCAAACTTTATTACCAAGTGAGTTTTGAAATTCCTCCCAAAAAGAACTCTCTAAAAATTGAGAGTGCTCTAATTGAGATGAAATACTGTCTAGTTCTTCTTTTGAAATAACTCTTAGCATTTTATTTTTTCAAAAATTTAAGTGCGGTCTTAATCTTTTCTTTTGTATCAATGCTCTTTGGAATTTGATTATAAACATTTCTAATTTCTGCGTCAGAAAACCCAAGTGAATTTAATGCCTCAAAAACATCCATATCAGATCCTTCTGATATACCCGAATCTCCTGAAAATCTAGAAAATCCCAATTTATCTTTTAATTCAATTACAATTCTCTCTGCAGTTTTCGATCCAATTCCAGAAACTTTTTTAAACATATCAGCATTGCCTGTTGCAATAGCTGATTTCAACTCATTTACCTGTGAAATTGCCAAAACATTTATGGCTGATTTTGGCCCGACACCAGATACAGATAAGAGCTGAATAAAAAATGCCCTTTCCTCATAATTTGAAAATCCATATAATTCCTGAGCATCTTCACGTTGCTTGTGATAGACAAATAAATCAATATCTTGATCGTGTCTTGTTGTTTCTAAAAATTTAGAAGAAACAAAAATCTCATAACCAATACTATCAACTAACAAAATAATTGATTTGTCTGTTCTTACTAGTATTTTACCGGATAAATAGGCTATCATTTTAATTTAATTATATATCTATAATAAAACAATTTTTGTGTTTTAACAAATCCACACATATTGACAAATTAATAGTTTAGTGTAATATTAATAATTAAAAATATATTTCTGGGAGGAATCATGTTTTACAATATGCTAAACACAGTAATTGGAGAGATAAATTCTGTTATCAAGTTTATGTTAAAAAACAAAATTTTTCTTTTCTGCTTAACTGTGGCAATAATTGTTATCTTTCTTGGTTTTATTTACAAACTGAACAGGTATGAGTGGATTGCGGTGCTATTATCTATTTCAATTTCAATGATACTAGCAATGGAGTATGCTGATTCTCACGTCGAAAAAAAAGAAAAAAGAATGCTGACAATAGGGTCCGCACTTATATTTCACACAATTATTACTATCATTATTGGATCAATTGTGTTTTATGACAAAACAATAAAAGATCAGGTGTATATATACACGATAATACACAAAAGCAAGGATCTTGTGTATTTAATCTGCCTGATCATCCCGGCACTGATAACAATTTTCGCTAAAATAATTTTTAAAAAGGGAGAACCCCTTTATGGCGGAATAATATCCGGTCACTCTGCATTTGTAAGTGCCTTATTTTTGATTAATTATAGGGCAGGAACGTCTTATGCACTATTGATAGTTCCATCTATCTCAATTCTTATTCCTCGCTGTATTGATTTGGCACGTGGTTTAAAAACCCCAATAAAAACACTTGGGACAATAAGCATGGTTCTACTCTTGATTTCAACAATAAAAGGGCAGGGTGGGATTGTACTTATCAGTGCAAATCTAATAATGTTGATACTCGTATTAATATGCCAACAAAAACCCGTGCATAAAAAAATCGAAATATGTTTGGGTATATTAGTTGGAACAATATTTACCCTATCAATGTTGTATTTTTTTAACTAAAATTAAAAACCCACTAGACACGTCTATTGGGTTTTTTTATTTGTTATTTTGGAAATGCAGTATGTGTAGCATTTCCTTCATAAAAAATGTCGGCAATAGCGGGGTAAATGAGAAAAATAATTTCAATTGCCATATCCTTCTCTGTGGTAGTTTTAAGATCGACAACATATTGTCTCACTTCATCAATTAGGTTATTGACTATGAGTAAATTTAACTCATCTTCCATTTGTATACGTGATCTAGGCATCACATCCTCCATAAAATTTATTTTAAATTAATATTACTAGTTATTTACAAAAACACTAATTTTTTATACACTTATAATAAATATATACGATTTTGTTATAAATATAACACTATGTTAAAAATAAAAGACTCAATAAAAGAATTAATAGAAAACAACTCCTTTTTCAAATTCGGAATTTATTATAAACTTCTAAATCTTACTAAAGTAGCCAAATTTATAAAACCTCATATACAAGCCAAAACAAAAAAGAAAGTTACGGAAAATGCAATCTTAATGTCACTTTCAAGAATTCAATCAGAAACAAAAAGAAAAATTAAAGATTCTGATTTTAAAATTGAAAATATAACAGTTCATTCAGATTTATGCACCATGACATTGTACAATACAAAACAAATTCATGAAAAAATAAATAAAATTTACTCAAAAATATCAGAAAACGATTCTTTCATAACAATAACCGAGGGATTAAATGAAATTACTATAATTTTTGAAAACAAATTTTTAAATATAATAAAATCTTCTATATCAGAAAAACCAAAATACATAAAAGAAAAAATAAGTTCAATTTGTATCAAATTTAATCCTAAATATATAAAAATTCCGGGGCTTCTTTATTTAATTTTTCAACAAATTGCACTTCAAAATATAAACATAATTGAACTTAACTCAACAGAAACAGAAATAATCCTCTATTTAGAGACAAAAGACACAAAAAATGCCTTTGACACAATATATAACAAA
This sequence comes from uncultured Gammaproteobacteria bacterium, assembly GCA_964386425.1. Lineage (GTDB taxonomy): Bacteria > Patescibacteriota > Patescibacteriia > UBA1558 > S5-K13 > STF1-138. The sequence continues at coordinate 33,429 of CAYLQO010000006.1, forward strand.
TTCATAAACCCCAAAAACACCTATTAATATGGAAAATCCCATATTTAATGAAGAATTAATACAAAAAATCTCTTGTGATGAAAACTCTGGGTTTCTTTTAATTAACAAAGAACTTGGCAAATCTTCCTTTTTTGTTATAAAACAACTAAGACAAATTACTGGAATTAAAAAAATTGGATTTTCTGGAACACTTGATCCAATAGCAAGTGGACTTCTAATTATAGCCATGTCATCTGCCACAAAATTTCTTGATGCATTTCATTTTTTAGATAAAATTTATAGGGCTAAAATTGAATTTGGAAAAATATCAGATACTTATGATAAAGAAGGAATTATAAAATCTATTATGGTTAAAAAAAATCCAACTTTAATTGAAATTAAAAAAATTATTAATAAATATTTTATAGGCAATATATTACAAACTCCTCCAATATTTAGTGCCAAAAAAATAAATGGAAAAAGTGCTTATGAATTAGCACGAAAAGGTGAAAGTATAAAAATAAAGCCAGTAAAAATAAAGATTAATAATATAAAAGTTAAAAAATATAAATTTCCATTTTTGTGCCTTGAAATAAATTGTTCAAAAGGAACATATATAAGATCTATTGCAAATGATTTAGGGAAAAAATTAAAAACTGGCGGAATGTTAGTAGAGCTACAAAGAACAAAAATAGGAAATTTTGATGTAAAAAGTGCCATTAAACAATGTGATTTATCGAACGAACTTATAGAAAAAAATGAATTAAAAATTCAAGATATTATAAAAAAAATAAACGGGAAGAGCTAGTCTCCCCGTTTTTTTTATTGATTTTAGAGAACTATTACGTTCTCTCTTAGTGGGCCCGTACTAATTAGCTTGACGGGTATTCCTGTCTTGTTTTGAATTAAATTTACAAAGTTAGCCGCTTTTAGTGGCAGATCTCTTGTATTATTCACACCTGAACAATTACATCCAAGATCAAACTCACTATAAACAGGTTTTACTTTTGATAGATAAGAAGCACTAGCACTCTCTGAACAGATAATCTTTCTGCCCGAGATCTCGTAAAAATCACATATCTTGATTGGGCCAGTTTTTGCAGAAAATTCACAGAGTGTGTCCAGACAAGTTAATGCAAACTCATCTATCCCGAATAAACGGCCGACATATGAAGCAATTGGCAAGTCCGGCCAACCACATTTTCTGGGTCTACCAGTTGTAGCTCCATATTCTTTTCCAATTTTTCTGAGAATTTCTTCATTCACAGCACTAATTTGTGTTGGAAATGGCCCCTCTCCAACACGAGTTGGATAAGCCTTTAATACACCGATTACTTTGTTAATACTTTTCATAGGTATATTAGAACCTATAGAAGCCGATGCTGGATGAACCGAAGAGGAAGTAACATATGGATACGATCCGTTAGTGAGACACAAGAGATCACCCTGAGCACCCTCAAATAAAATATTCTTCTTACTTTCAATGAGGGAATACACATAATTTGGATGAACCATTAACCCCGATAATATTTTTGAACAGTCATGAAGTTTTTGAAAAACACTTTCTGGGTCTACTTCTTTTGCCCCGTATGACCTAATCCTCGGATTCATGTCTATGGATAGGGATCTGACTTTCTCTGCTAAAATAAATTGGTCGAGAAGATCTTCAAATAGTATAGCTGTTCTAAAAGCTCTATTTGAATAGCTGGGTCCAATACCACGTCCTGTGGTGCCAATTTTTGAAGATCCAGAAGATAGAAACGTTTCTCTGGCCCTATCAAGTGCAACCTCAAAATCAGTTGTGATTGTAGTGTTTGAGTAGATTTTTAATCTGCTCATCACATTAATACCTCTGGACTCAAGCTCTTTTATCTCCTCAATTAGGGTCTCTGGATTCACCAAACACCCAGCTGCTATAACCACGGTCTTATCTTCGCAGATTATTCCAACTGGAATACTGTGTAGCACCAACTTGGAACCATCTTCTAGATAAACAGTGTGGCCTGCGTTAGCACCCCCCTGAAATCTAACAACAACATCGTGATGCTCTAAATAATGCTGCACCACCTTTGCCTTTGCTTCATCTCCCCAAAGGCATCCAAGAATCAAAAGGTTCATTTTATCCTCCACTTGATAAATATTTTTTAACCTCAATAAAATTACCATCACACCTCATATTTGTCAAAGATTTACACACTTGAAATATATCTGTTTTTGTGCTAAATTATGAATACTCTAAATAAACGCTCAAGTTTAAAAAATTAAATCCTGTTTTCAATAAAAAATTGAAAATAGCAAATTGAAAATAAATCATATGCCTCAAAAAAAAGCATCAAAAAAAGATTTAAGAAAATCTGTTAAAAGAACAGCCCGAAACAAACAGATAAAAAGAAGAATCAAAGAAATGATAAAAAATGTTGATACTATTGTTGCAGTAAGTGAAGAAGAAGCAAAAAAATTCTATAACAAACTACAGAAAAGTGTTGATAAGGCAGCAAAAACAGGAAATCCAATGAAAAAAAATAAAGCCAATAGAATAAAATCTCGTATGGCTAAAAGAATGAACAAAATTCAGCTAGACGCTAAGAAAAAATAAATTTAGAATTGTTTTTGGTTTCAGTTTTGATGATTTTGTTTTAATATCTAGTTCTAAAAGTTTTCTATAAATTTCCTTAAGTTCGGATAAAGAGTATAGGTTGGCTTGACCTATACTTTTTTTTACAACAAATGGATGAAGTGATAAATGTTTTGCTAAATTAGCACTTGTAATACCATCTTCTAGTGCTGATTTAATTTGTAGTAGATTTCTATATTGTCTTATTATCATTGCCAAAAGTTGCTGAACACTTATGCCAAGTGACATTTGTTCGTTTAACAATTTTATTGCCTCTGTTTTTTTCTTTTCTGCTAATTTTTCTGTAAACAAAAACATATTTTCATTAACTATTGGACTAATTATTTGCTTCATTTCATCTCTTAAAATTTTATCCGCACTAGAACGATTTACTACTTTTTGTATTTCATTTGAAATAGCAAATGAATCATTACCAATGAGTCCTAAAAATTCTTCCGCATCTTTTTTATCAATTGTTTTGCCAAGTTCTTTGAATTCATCAATTATCCATTTAACTAATTTAAAATCTGGCAACTTTTCAAACTCCCATTTGTATTTTAATTGTTCAAGTGATTTCCAAATTCTTAGTTTTTCACCACTAAGTGGTTCTTTTTTCGAATTTGGTAAATTATCTTCATAAAAAACTAAAATATTATCATCTTGCTCGTTTTGTAGTTTAGAAATATTCTCTATTAAAAAATCTGCAAATTCTTTATTAATTTTTTGCTGAAAAATGTTTCTAATTATAACAAGTTTTTTATTTGCTAAAAATCCTGTTTGAGAAAATTCTTTTGATAAACTTTCTATATCTGGATTTTCAATATTAACAACATTGTATCGTGATGGATCAACTTCTTTTATAAATTTATCCTTTATTTGTTGTAACTTGAGAGATGATCTGTAATCATCTTCTCCGTATAAGAAAAATAACATTTTTGTGAAATTTAAAATTGTTTATTTACATTCTCCCCAATCGTGGCCACTACTTGATTCAACTCTTATTGGTAAGCCAAAGTCATATATATTTTCCATTATATATTGCACCTTTTTTGAAACTTTTTCAATATCTTTGTTTGGTACCTCTAGTATAAGTTCATCATGAACCTGTAGGAGCATCCTTGAATCGCCCGAAATAGCCCCTAATTCATTTGCAATTTTAATCATGGCCATTTTTATGAGATCCGCAGCTGTGCCCTGAATTGGCATGTTTATAGCCATTCTCTCCGCCATGGCTTGTATCATTGGAGCACGAGAATGAATTTCTGGTATATATCTTTTCCTTCCAAAAAGCGTACAAACATATCCCTTGTCCCGAGCAAAAGTTTTTATTTTCTCTAAATAATTTTTTACCTTTTTATATAATATAAAATATTTCTCTATAAAACTTTTTGCTTGCTCCATATTCAAATCTGTTCTTTGCATTAATCCCCTTGGGCCCAAACCATATATAACACCAAAATTAATTTCTTTTGCCATGCGTCTTTGTGATTTACTAACATCAGTCAAATTAATATTATTAATCTCAGCTGCGGTTCTTAAGTGGATGTCTTCTCCGTTTTTAAATGAATTTATCATTTTGTCATCTTTTGAAAGTGATGCAACAATACGAAGCTCAATTTGTGAATAATCAAGTGATATAAGAGAAAATCCCGGTTTTGCAATAAAGACTTTTCTTATTTTTTTACCAAGTTCTGTTCTAATTGGAATATTTTGTAAATTTGGATCAGATGATGACAATCTGCCAGTTGAGGTTACTGCCTGATTAAAACTTGTATGAATTCGCTTATTTTTGTCTGCATTTTCAATTAAAGAATTTACATAAGTTGATTGTAATTTATTTATTTCTCGATAATCTGAAATTAAATCAATTATTGGGTGAAGTCCTCTCATTTTCTCTAACTCAGCTGCAGCTGTTGAAAAACCAGTTTTTGTTGATTTTATTCCTTTTGTAGAAATTTCTAATTTTTCAAATAAAATTTCTTTTAGTTGTTGAGTTGAATTAATATTAAATTCATTTCCCGCTAAGCGATGAATTTTCTTAGTAAGTTCATCGAGCTTACCCTGAAAATCTTTTTTTAATTTTTTCAAATAATTAATATCAACCATTACTCCCTCTAGTTCCATATCAGCTAAAACTTTAACAAGCGGCATTTCTAATTTAGAAAATAAATTATCTAATTTTTCAGATTCTAATTCTTTTTTATATTTTTTATATAATTTAAATGTATAATCAGCATCTTCACATGAATAATCAGATACTTTTTTAATATCCACACTTTCCATATTTAATTGATCTTTTCCTTTTTTACCAATTAACTCTTCTATTGGCTGCATTCTATAACCCAATTCTGAAAAAACCAAATCATTTAGTTTTAAACTTCTATCT
>CAYLQO010000007.1:0-36305 GCA_964386425.1 uncultured Gammaproteobacteria bacterium
ATAAATTTTTTAATTTAGAACTAAAACCCACAGATATTTATGCTGTTGGAAATACGTTGTCATTTTACACTGCACATAAAAATGGCCTACAAGATGTATCCATTAATGGAAAAAACTTTTCGATTTCAAAACAACACGAGTGGTATAATATTGACAATGGATCACAGATGTCACGTATTTATATTCCAAAAAATGATATAAAAATTTCAACTCGCGGAATACTATCTCTGTCAAAAGAATTATATTTTAACCCTGAAATAATGAATCTAAAAAATTACTCTGAATCACAAGATATAAAGTATTTAATTGCGCAATACAAAGTTCCGGAAAAAACTAAGGATAATTGGCAAAAAAATAAAATTTATTTTGATCTTGAAACCGAAAAAATAGAAAACGGAAATTTAAAATTTATAATCTCTTCTCCGCAATTAAAATTTAATAAGACAAGTATAAAAATAAAAAATATTCAAGTTAAATTAACTAGTGATGAAAAAATTACAAAGCAAGATGCATATAAAAGATTTCTAGATCCAATTTATCAAAATATATTAACAAACTATAACGCATTAAAAAATAAAATTCTACCGATATGGCATCTAAAATAAAAACCCTAATTCTTGATTTGACATTTTTTAGTATATTTGCCTATGTAATACTATACGTTTTAGAATTTATGAAGCCTGGGGTTGTATCAAACTATATTGATTTAAATAGATTGTCTATATATTTATTAATTATAATAATATCAGTAAGTATAGCATCACAAATTAAAAAAATTAGATAACATTTTAGTGATTTAGTCAATTATTGATTTAAAAACCATATAAATATATACTTAAACTTAACCAAAATAATAAAGTAAATTAGGGATTTCTCCTATAAATAGTATGGATTTATTTGATGGATTAATAGTTAAAAATTTAGAAAAATTCCATGATGACCGTGGGTGGCTTTGTGAGGTCTACAGAGAAGATGAAACAAATTATAAAATAAAAAGAATTACTGAAAAAAACCTAGATCCACACATCAATATTGTTGAAGAACAAGAAATAGAATTTGATGTTTATAAACCAGCAATGAGCTATGTTTCAATGACAAATCCTGGAATTGTACGTGGTCCACACGAGCACAAGTATCAATCAGATTTCTTTATTTTTGTTGGTCCTGGAGATTTTATGCTTTATTTGTGGGATAATAGAGAAGATAGCAAAACCTATGGAGAATTTATTGAAATGAAGGTTGGAACAATAAATCCAACATGCGTAATTGTTCCTCCTGGTATTGTTCATGGTTACAAGTGCGTATCAGATATTCCAGCATGGTCAATAAATTTACCAGATAAATTGTATAAAGGTCACGGTAAACAGGAAGAAGTTGATGAAATAAGATGGGAAAAAATTGAAGACTCACCATTTAAAATTGAATAATAAAAATAGATTAACCAATTAATAAAAAACAAATAGCATGGGATTTGCAATTATAAAAATGTTCTACATGTTTATTATCTCTACACTTCTAGCGATAATCGAAATAAATATTGAGGGTCCAAATGGATGGGCAGCTAACATACCAACTTGGCGTCCACGCCCAGAAAAATGGTATGCAAAATTTTTCAAAAACATAGTCAAAAAAGAATTAATCGGCTATCATTTGTCTTTATTTACTTTTTTAATTACTTTTTTTCATATTGGATTTTTCTTCGGACTAGAATGGAGCATAGCTCGTGAACTTGATGTAATCTGCATGTTCTTAATATATGCTATTACTTGGGATTATTTATGGTTTGTACTTAATCCACACTTTTCAATAAAAACTTTTGGCAAAAAAAATGAATTTTGGCACAAAAAATGGTTCTTGAAACTTCCAATTGAATTTTCAATAGCAACAATTCTTTCTTTTGGAATAGCGACAATTAATGACAAGTACTTTAACCCTGGATATTTAAATGAATGGTTTATTGTATTTTTTGGACTAGTTATTTTAATTGGTATTACAAGAATTATCATAAAAACATTTAAACCCGAATGGGAATAATGTGAGGTACGAAGTTGGGAGTTTAAAAGCTGAAATAAAATACTTTAAAATTTATACTTTATACTTAATAACTTAAATATATGGATTGTATTTTTTGTAAAATTATTAGCGGAGAAATTCCTAGTTATAAAATTTATGAAGATGAAGATGTTTTTGTAATATTAGACATTGGACCTGTTAGTCCTGGTCATGCTCTAGTTATGCCAAAAAAACATTTCGATATGGTTGAAACAACTGATGATGAAATGCTTTCAAAAATGATTATAGTTGCAAAAAAAATTGGTATAAAAATAAAAAGCATTCTAAAATCAGATGGATTTAATATAAACATTAATAATGGTAAACACGCCGGACAAGAAATATTTCACACACATTTTCACGTTGTTCAAAGATTTGAAGGTGATGAAATAAAATTATGGCCACCCAATGAAAAAGAAAAAGAAAAAATAGAAGAAATCTATAATAAAATTAAAAATAATTTAGAATAAAAATATGAAAATATTAGTAACCGGTGGAGCTGGTTTTATAGGAACAAATTTTATTTATTACATTCTCAAAAAATATCCAGATTACAAAATTGTTAATTTTGATAAATTAACATATGCTGGAAATTTAAAAAATCTAAAAAACGTTGAGAATAATCCAAATTATACTTTTATAAAAGGAGATATTTGTGATGAAAATGATGTTAAAAATGCAATGATTGACTGTAACTGGGTGGTTCATTTTGCTGCAGAAAGTCATGTTGATAGATCAATTATGGATCCAGATACTTTTGTAAGAACAAACATACTAGGAACAAATATCTTACTTAGAATAGCAAAAGAATTAGGAGTCAAAAGATTCCATTATATCTCTACAGACGAGGTTTTCGGATCTCTAGGACCAAATGACAAACCATTTGATGAAAATACGCCATATGACCCCAGGAGTCCTTATTCTGCATCAAAAGCAGCATCAGATCATCTTGTAAGATCATATTTTCATACATTTGGAGTTCCTATTACAATTTCAAATTGTTCAAATAATTATGGCGCCTATCAATTTCCGGAAAAATTAATACCACTTTTTACTACAAATTTAATTGAAGGAAAAAAAGTTCCAATTTATGGAGATGGTTTAAATGTAAGAGATTGGATTCATGTTGACGATCATTCTACTGCTGTAGACCTGATATTACATGAAGGAAAAATTGGGGAAACATATTGTATTGGCGGAAATAGTGAAAAATCAAATCTTGAAATTACAAAATTAATTTTAGAACATTTTTCATTTGGAGAAGAAATGGTGGAGCGAGTTCCTGACAGACGTGGACATGACAGACGTTATGCAATTGATTTTTCAAAAATTAAAAAAGAATTAGGGTGGGAACCAAAAATAAATTTTGAAGATGGGATAAAACAAACTTTAAAATGGTATCAAGATAATGAGGATTGGTGGAGAGAAATAAAATCAGGTGATTATCAAAGATATTATGAAGAGCAATATATAAATAGAAAATAACTATGAAAATTTTAATAACAGGTGCTGGTGGAATGCTAGGCAAAGATATTGCTATTGCTCTTTCTGATCATGAATTAATTCTTACTGACCGTGAGGAGTTAGACATTACAAATCCGGAAGATTTAAATAAAAAAATTGCCGAAATAAAACCAGATATAATTATTAATTGCGCTGCCTACGTTGATGTTGAAAGAGCTGAAGACGAGGAAGATCTAGCAAACAAGATTAACAACACTGGCATTTTAAATTTAACCACGGCCTGCAAAGATAATTCCTGCATACTTACTCAAATTAGCACTGAATATGTTTTTGATGGTGAAAATGAAAATGGTTATGATGAAAATTCATATACAAATCCAATTAACGTTTATGGCATATCAAAAGCCCGGGGAGAAAAACTAATACAAGAAAATTTGGATAAGTTTTATTTAATAAGAAGCTCTTGGTTATATGGAAAAAATCCACAACGTGGAAAAGAAAGGGGAATGAATTTTGTAGAAACAATGCTTCGCCTAGCAAGAGAAAAAAATGAACTAAATTTAGTTTATGATCAAATTTCAAAACCAACATATACAAAAGATTTAGCACTTGCTATTAAAAAATTAATAGAAGAAAAATTTGATTATGGAATTTATCATCTTACAAATGAAGATCCAGTAACTCCATATGAATTTGCACAAGAAATCTTTAAAATAAAAAATATAAACACAAAATTGAATAAAGTAAGTAGCTCACAATTTCATACAAAAGCAAAAAGGCCAAAAAACGCAATATTAATAAATACAAAATTTCCAAAACTCAGAAGTTTCAAAGATGCGCTAAAAGACTATTTAGATTCCTAAAAAAATATAAATAAAAACAAAAATAGAAATACATAATTCTATTTTTTGTTGGAAATAGAATTTGACAAAAATTATATAATATTGTGTAAAAATATATACACTTGCAAAATATTAATTAATTCAATAAGATATATAAAACTAAAAAAATAATTCAACCCGCTGAAAGCCAAAAGCTAAAAGCTAGTTGCTAAAACAATATGAAATTAAAAGGAGTAATACTTGCTGGTGGAACTGGCTCAAGATTATATCCACTTACAAAAGTAACAAACAAACATTTATTACCTGTCTATGACAGACCAATGATTTATTATCCAATAGAAACATTACGAGATGCAGGAGTAAAAGATATAATGATTGTCTCCGGCAGGGGACATGCTGGACATTTTTTAGAATTATTGGGATCTGGTCGTGAATTTGGAATCAATTTGTCATACGCAATTCAAGAAGAGGCTGGTGGAATTGCACAAGCACTAGCACTTACAAAAGAGTTTGTTGATGATGATAAAATGGTTGTAATGCTTGGGGATAATATTTTTGAAGACAATCTATCTGAAGCCATTGAAGAATTTAAAAAAACTCCAATTGGCGCAAGAGTATTTTTAAAAGCAGTTGATCATCCAGAACATTACGGTATTGCTCGCGTTGAGCAAGATAAAATTATAGAAATTATTGAAAAACCAAAACAATTCATAGGAAATTTGGCTGTTGCTGGATTATATTTATATGATAATCAGGTTTGGGATGTAATAAAAAATCTAAAACCATCTGGCCGTGGAGAATTAGAAATTACAGATGTAAATAATTTCTATATTCAACAAGGCACAATGAAATATGATGTATTACCTGGTTGGTGGGCTGATGGAGGAGAATCAATTGATACTTGGCTTGAAGCAAATAATCTACTAGCAAGAAAAAGTAAAACATCAATTCCGGAAGACATTGAATCAATAATAAAAGAAACAACTGAAAAAATTGTAAGAGAAACAATGAAATTAATGCAATCACACGCAAATAGCACCATAAACGATTTTTCTTCAAAGTATAAAAAAGTTTACAACGAAGCACAAGAAGAAAAAATAGAAAAAGAAGAAAAAAAACTAGAATCAGAACCAGAGAAAGAAAATATTTTTAAAAGCATAGCAAGGGATGAAGATGATGCACCATTCAATATAAATAATTACTACACAAAAGAATAACATTACATTATAAAAACAGCGACTTGCTAAAAGTCGTTGTTTTTTTATTTATGAGAAACTCTATTCCTATTTACTGAATGGTATTTTTTTCTAAACCAAATTGTGTAATATAGTATAATATATTTCCACGTCTATTTGCTAAAACATATTTCGATATCACATCTTTTTTAATTAAAAATTCATTTCTTCCCCACCTATCATCAAATTCTAAAACTTTTAATTCGCTGTTTGACTCATAAAAAATATGATTATTGTTTCTGTGCCAAAATGCAGTATCTATTTTTTGGCTTGATCTACTTATAATTTTTTCCTCTTGTGTTTTTATGTCATAGGTCCAAATCTCAAAATCATTTTTTAGTAATAAAATTCTATTATATAAATCCCAAGAAACATCTTTTGCATTATAAATAGTCTTTAATATATAATTTTTCTGATTTGGATCCATTATATAAAGTTTAGTAGAGCTTTTATCAAAAAGACAAAAATAATCTCTATATGGCTCTAAAAATTCATAAGTTTCACTATATGGAACAACTATGAAATCAACACCTTCCTGATTTTTCTTGTAATATGTAAAAATTGTTTGATTTTTTTGTTTTTGAACATAAAATATTTTATCTCCCTCTGGTTTTACTGCTAAAATATTATTTAGCTGTAAATTTTCTAGTTTTATGCTTACAACATCAAATTTATATAAATTACCTGAATAATCTATTATATACAATAAATTTGAATTAAATTTATCCCAAGTAAAACTTTTTATTTTAAAATTTAAATATGTTGATAAATCCATTATATCTTTATTTAGATATGGAAAGGATACAAAATATTTATTATTTGACCTTAATAATATTTTCTGATTATCAGAAGACCACAAAGAATAATCAATAATTGATTGATTTTCTTCTATTGTAGCAATATTATTAGATTTTATATCAAAAACATTTAAATTTTTATTCTTATTATCATAAAATAAAATCATTTCTTTATTTGGAGAAATAGAAACCTCAGTAAATTCCCCACTTTCAATAATTGAAGTTTGTGGTTCTGTAAAAAACAAAGAAATATTTTCAAGAAATACTGCCTCTTCAATTCTTACACTGATTTGTTTTTCCCATTTTTGGTATTTGTCTTTTATTACTTGTATTTTATAAACATCGGGTTTGAGATAATTTATTTGAGCTGGCGTTGTGTCTTTATATTTTTTATCATTCATTAAAACATCAGCTCCTCTTGGATAAGATTTGATATACAAAACAGATGTTTTTTCAAATCTGTTCTTTGTAAAATTATATCTATAACCAAATGATATAAAAACAAAAAAACAAGATGCAATAACAAAAATCGTAGTTGCAAAATAAGCCAGAAACTTTCTTAAAATAATATGCATAGATTTTTAAAATTTATAAAATTAAAATAGTTGCATAAGGAGTTATTTTCAGGTAAAATATCAGTTATAAGAAACCTAATTATAATAATAATATGTCGAAATTTATTATTCAAGGTGGTGTAAAACTTCATGGACAAATAGATGTAAAAGGTGCTAAAAATAATGCCCTAAAAGCCATACCAGCAACACTTCTAACAAGTGAAAAAGTTGTATTAAAAAATCTACCTAATATTATTGATGTTAACCTATCTATAGAAATTTTGAAAGACCTTGGCGCAAAAGTTGAAAGATTAAGTAAAGATTCCATAGCTATTACTGCTAAAAACCTAAACCCAAAAAAATTAAATTCTGACAATGCAAGAAAAATTAGAACATCCCTAATGTTTGTTCCGCCACTTCTTCATAGATTTAAGGTTGTAGAAATTCCGCATCCAGGTGGTTGTGTCATAGGAAAAAGACCAATTGACTTTTTTTTGGACTTTCTAAAAGATATGCACATAAAAATTGAAATAAGAAACGGCGTCTATAGATTCACAAATAACGGAATCAAAGCCTGTAAATACGTTTTTCCAAAAATTTCTCATACTGGAACAGAGGCACTTATTATGGCAGCAGTTTTAGCAAATGGAAAAACTGAAATAATAAATGCGGCTTGTGAACCAGAGGTTACAGCCCTTGCTAATATGCTCAATCAAATGGGTACAAACATAACTGGTGCTGGAACACACAATATATTAATAAACGGGGTTAAAAAACTAAAAGGAACAGAATTTACAATTATACCTGACAGAATTGAAGCTGGAAGTTTTTTATGTGTTGGAATAGCTACAAGAAGTAATATAAAAATCACAAAGTGTGATCCAAATCATTTGGAAATTCCTATAAAAATTCTAAATAACATGGGGGTTAATTTAGAAATAGGCAAAAATTATATACAAATAAAAGATTATAAAAAATTAAAACGTGCTGATATTACAACTCATGAATATCCTGGATTTCCTACTGATCTTCAAAGTTGTTATACTGTACTTTTAACTCAAGCTGTTGGCATGAGCATGATGCATGAAACAATTTATGAAAGCAGATTATTCTTTACCGATTTTTTGTCCCGAATGGGAGCAAAACTTGTATTATGCGATCCACATAGAGTTGTAATAAACGGTCCCGTAAAACTATCTGCAAAAAAAATGGAAAGTCCAGATATAAGAGCTGGACTAGCAATGCTTATTGCTGGGCTTATTGCACAAGGAATAACACAAATTGACAATATTCAACAAATTGACCGAGGATATGAAGATATAGAAAAAAGATTAAATAAATTAGGTGCTAATATTAAAAGAGAAGATTAAACACATGGAAGAACAAATATTACAAAATCAAAACCACGATTTGAAAAAAACAAAAAAAATCATCTTTACTACAATACTTTTAGGGATCAGTTTTTTTATTGGGCTATTAATTGGAGTATCGAATTCCGATAATACAAATTTTATAACTGGTGGAAAGCAGGGTGAATTAAAAAACAAAGATGCTGAAATTTCTGAATATTTATCAAAAGATGTTGATTTCAAACTATTTTGGAAAACATGGGATACAATAAGAGAAAAATACATAGATTCTAGTATATTAGACTCACAAATGTTCTATGGCTCTCTAGCTGGACTTGTAGCATCACTAAACGATCCATATTCGATATTTCTCCCACCTGATATAACAAAAGAGTTTAACGAGGAATTAGAGGGTAAATTTGAGGGTATAGGAGCAGAGATTGGAATAAAAGACAATAAACTTACAATAATAGCTCCACTACCAAATAGCCCAGCAGAAAAAGCTGGACTAAGCGCTGGAGACACTATTATTGGTATAGATAAAATGGACGCTTCATATATAACAGTAAATCAAGCAGTTGAAATGATAAGAGGTGAAAAAGGTACAAAAGTAACACTTACAATAAAGAAAGGAAATGAAAAAGAAAAAGATATTGTAATAACCAGAGACGAGATTCATTATGAGAGCATAAGAACAAAAACTGGAAACACAGAAAAGGATAAAATTTTAAATGATAAAAACATTGCCTATATAAAAATAACCCATTTTAATCAAGATACAGAAAATTTATTTGAAAAAGCAGTCAATGATTCAATAAATAAAAAATATATAATATTAGATCTAAGGAATAATCCGGGCGGATATTTAACAACAGCAATAAAAGTTTCTAGTTATTGGATAGAAAACAATGTCATTGTAAAAGAAGCATCAAAAGACAAAGAAAAGGTACAGAACTATTCATCAACTGGTGTTGCAAAATTAAAAGACAAAAAGACAATCATTTTGGTAAACAAAGGATCAGCTAGCGCTTCTGAGATAGTAGCCGGTGCGCTCCAGGATTATAAACTTGCAACTATTGTTGGAGAAACAACTTTTGGAAAAGGAAGCGTACAGGATTTAACAAAATTACCAGATGGTTCTTCTATAAAACTTACAATTGCAAAATGGTTAACACCACTTGATCGTGCCATAGACAAACAAGGTATAAAACCAGATATTGAGATACTAAATTCTGAAGAAGATTATAATAACAACCGAGATCCTCAACTGGATAAGGCAATAGAATTATTAAAATAATTAATGGCAAATTGTTAATTGTTAATGGCAAACTAATTTATCATAATTTCACAATTAACTAAAAACAATTAACCAAATATATGAAAGTAATATTTTTAAAAGATGTAAAAAATGTAGCTCAACGTGATGAAGTAAAAGAAGTGTCTCCTGGATATGCTCTAAATTATTTATTTCCACAAAAATTAGCAGAATTAGCTGATGATAAAAAAATAAAACAATTAGAAAATAAAATTTTTACAGAAAACCAGAAACAAGCAAAAGAAGAAAAAAACAAAGACTATCTAGTGGAAAAAATAGAAAAAATAAAAATTACAATAACAGCCCGTGCAAATGATGAGGGACATTTATTTGGTGGAATAACATCACTAGATTTGGCAAAAATTCTACAAGAAAAACATGGAATAGATATTGAGCCATCAAAAATAGAGTTAGAACATCATATAAAAACACTCGGAGAACATAGAATCGCAATTAAATTAGCACAAAAAAGAGAACCATTTTTTATGGTTAATGTTATAAAAGATAATGCAAAAAAATAATAAAAATGTAAAATACGTTTTTGTATCAGGCGGAGTATTGTCAGGACTTGGTAAGGGTGTTATAGCTGCTTCAGTTGGATTACTGTTAAAAAGTCGAGGATACAAAGTCGGAGTCATAAAATGTGAAAACTATATTAATATAGATTCCGGAACAATTAACCCCATAGAACATGGGGATCCTTTTTTATGTGAGGATGGACTTGAAGCTGATATGGATCTAGGAACCTATGAAAGATTTCTAAATGAAGACATGGGTCATAGTAATTTCACTACAATAGGTCAAATTTATAATGCTGTTATAACTCGTGAAAGAAATTTTGGTTACAATGGTGAAGATGTAGAAGCAATTCCACATGTTTCTGATGAAATTATAAAAAGAATTAAAAAAGCTGGCGAGGGAAAAGAAATAGTTGTAATAGAGCTTGGTGGAACAGCAGGTGAATACCAAAACATGTTATATTATGAAGCATGTCGTATTATAAAAACTAAAATGCAAGGTGATGTAATAAATATTCATGCAACTTATGTTCCAATTCCAAATCATATTGGAGAACCAAAAACAATGCCAACTCAAATGTCAGTTCGCACTCTCATGTCCATGGGAATAATGCCTGATTTTCTAGTTCTTCGGGGAAATATGGAAATAGACAAAAGAAGAAGATACTTACTTGGACTAAAATGCGGAATTGAAGGAGAAAATGTTATTATGGCACCGGATTTAGAAAGTATTTATGAACTCCCACTTTTATTTGAACATCAAAAATTTGATACAAAAATTCTAAAAAAATTAAAATTAAATTTTAACACATTAAAAATAAATAAGTGGAGAGAGTTCAACAGATCCATAAAAATAAAAAGTAAAAAAGAAATTAATATTACAATTGTAGGAAAATATATTGCAACAGGTGACTTTGAATTACTGGACTCATATGCATCGCTCATTGAATCGATAAAACATGCTTCGTGGAAAAATGTATTAAAAACAAATATAAAATTCGTAAATAGTGAAAATTTAGAAAAAAATGGAATCAGTTTAATACCAGAAAATACTGATGGCATAATAGTTCCTATTGGCTGGGGAGCAAGAGGTACAGAAGGAAAAATTATGGCAATTCAATATGCTAGAGAGAAAAAAATTCCATATTTAGGATTGTGTTTTGGGATGCAACTCGCATGTGTTGAGTTTGCAAGAAATATAATGGGACTTGAAGATGCTAATTCAACAGAATTAAATCCACAAACTAAAAATCCGATTATTCATGACATACCAATGGATGAAAAATATCAGAAAATAAAGGGTGATGGAACTTCAATGCGTCTTGGAAAATTTGATTGTATTGTAAGGAAAAACACATTGGCTTATACAATTTATCAAAAATATGGAATTGGTGAAAAAATAGAAGACGGAAATCTAAAAATTTCAGAACGCCATAGGCACAGATATGAATTTAACAATGCTTATAGAAAACAATTAGAAGAAGCTGGCATGATTTTCTCCGGAACTTCTCCTGATGATTTCTTTGTTGAAATTATAGAGCTTCCTCGTGATATGCATCCATTTTTTATAGCAACTCAAGGACATCCAGAATATAAATCCCGACCATTAGATCCGCACCCATTATTTATAGAATTTTTACTATCAGCAAAAAAATTTAGCTCAAAACAAGAAGAAATATTTGAATAAGTATAGTAAATATTGACATTTTTCAAAAAATGATAGATAATATTTAACGTCTATTATTTTTTATTGGGGAGTAGCCAAGTGGTAAGGCATCGGCCTTTGAAGCCGACATTCGTAGGTTCGAACCCTACCTCCCCAGCCATAAAAATTTACGGAGAGATGCCAGAGTGGTTGAATGGGGCAGTCTTGCCACCGCCTACGGCGGGGCTCCGCCAAAGGCGGAAAAAACTGAAATTCAAATATTATGTGGTATACATATATTATAAAAAGTAAGTCTTGTAATAAATATTACATAGGATATACTGAAAATCTAGAAAAAAGATTAAGGGAACATAATGGCGGAAAAACTAAATCTATAAAAGCCTTTATTCCTTTTGATATAATATATTATGAAAGTTACAATAATAAACCCGAAGCCTACAAAAGAGAAAGAAAAATTAAAAAATATAAAGGTGGAGAAGCTTTTAAAAAATTAATCAACAATACGGAGAGATGCCAGAGTGGTTGAATGGGGCAGTCTTGAAAACTGCTGAGCCTTCACGGGTTCCGGGGGTTCGAATCCCTCTCTCTCCGCCACAAAGAATCTATACTCAAAAAGTATGGATTTTTTGTTTTATTAACATTTCTATTGACAAATATATAAATATATGTTAAAATTACATATTAAATTTAATCGAATCTTAGGAGGATTCATGAAACCCACAATATCACTAACAACGGGAAAAACATTAGTGGAAACAGATGCGAGCGAGAAGCTCTTACCGTCAGTAATAAATGTCTGGATAACCTACCTATTATCAATACCGATAGAACAATTTATTGGTCTTGAATGGAGATTATCTTGGGTCATAGTGTTTTTCATATACAACCTGGCATGTGAATTGTGCCTTGGCAAATGCATAGGCATGATAATGTGCCGGACATACTATGAAAAAGACAGGACTAAGATACAAAGAGTGCTATACGTCTTTCTATATTCTTTGTCTTTTGCTAGTTTATTGTTTCATGTATTTTTTCCGCTGGATTTGGCCATGATGAATTTCCTGTTTTTACAAATACCATTCATATTGAAAACGGGAAACACCGCGCATGGATTTGCGGCGGGAAAAGTCGCAACCACCAGATACAGACCAAAATAAATAAATCAATCGAACAAATCTTGGCTATCCGTCCCTACGGATAGCCTCTTTATTTTATTTTTTATAAAAAGTGATATAATACAAATTATGTCAAATGCAAAATCACAACCTAAAATGAAAAAAGTGCCATATCATAGTATTGAAATTCTAGATATTTCAAAGACAAAATGGCCTGATATAAAAAACCAGATTTTGGAAATAGAAAATTCTGCTTTTTCCTATAATTTAAGTTATGAAGAAGAAGATTTTCAAGAAGATTTTTTTAAGCGTGAAAATGTTGTTGTGCTTTTAAAATTAAATAACGGAAAAATTATTGGCTATGCTTATGCAAAGCCACGAAGAAGTGGAAAAATAACACGCATGGCACACATCATGTCAATTGCTATTTTAAATAAATATCAAAGCATGGGGCTTGGAACAAAATTAATGGATAGATTAGAACTAGAATTAAAAAAATTAGGATACACATCAGCAATAAGAGAATCCGTAATAAAAAATAATCATGCTGATAAAGTTAGACGTCATTATGGAAATAGAATTATTGAAGATAGGCCAGCGCGAGACAATGAGGGAGATGAAGACGATAGACAATTTTTTAAGTTTAAATTGTAAATTAAAGATATGAAAAATAAAATTCCTATTCTGATTTTAATGATTATTATTCTTTTTTTTATAATAATTAAATATTATAGGCCCAACAAATCTGAGATTTTAACACCTAATAATGATTTTAATAAACCACAACCCATTGATACAAAATGTGGACTGGAAACATGTCATGGATTAGATGTTGTCTGTGGATCAAACCCCGCACAAATGTGTACTGAAATGTATCAAATCGGAGATAGATGTTTGCAATATGTAAAATGTGGAATTTTAAATGGTAAATGTGAACAAATAGAAAACCATCTATTTACACAATGTAAATCGTGTGTAGAGAAATGTATAGAAAATAATAAAGAAGATGTTATAAAATCTTTTGAATGTGAGAGCAACTGTAACTAGAAACTTATATTCTTCAAAAATCCATATGAAATGTGAGTTTTTGATTTTATAATTAATATTGTATAATAAAGGCAATAATTTCAACCAAAATAAATTATGCTCTCATCAATCACTCATTTCTTCCTGTCACTTTTCGGACAATTAAATTATTGGAATATTATAGCTCTCATGACAATAGAGAGTTCTTTTATTCCTTTTCCATCTGAAATTGTAATTCCACCAGCAGCATATCTCGCACAACAGGGACAATTAAATATTTATTTAGTTGTGCTGTGTGGAACTTTAGGAAGTTTAATTGGTGCTTTAATAAATTATTTTTTAGCATTAACACTAGGGCGAGCAATTATTTATAAATTAGCAAACACAAAAGTCGCAAAACTATTACTTATAAATGAACACAAAATCCAAAAAGCAGAGGATTATTTCCTAAAATATGACAAACTAGCAACTTTTGTTGGACGACTCGTATTTGAAATAAGACAACTCATATCAATTCCAGCGGGACTTTCTAAAATGAATATTTTTAACTTTATATTATTTACAACACTTGGTTCTTTGATATGGAACATAATTCTTGCATTTTTGGGATATTTTTTTGGTGCAAATCAAGGAGTTTTTAAAACATATTATAAAGAATTATCAATTATCTCAATAATTGTTTTTGTTTTAATAATCGCTTTAATTTTGTATAGAAAAAAAAAGAAAAATAAATTTAAAATTATTTAAAATAATTATCGATAACTAATTTCTAAATACATGGAAAATAAATATTTACATGAAGTAGTAATAACTGCCATTATAAAAAAAGACGGAAAATATTTAATCACTAGAAGATCACAAAATAAAAAAAGATTTCCCGGCAAATGGACAGTTCCTGGTGGAAGATTAGAAACTCATGATTATTTAGAACTTGAAAAAGATACCCAATTTTACTGGTACAATGTACTTGAGAGAACACTAAAAAGAGAGGTAAAAGAAGAAGTTGGAATTGATATAGTAAATGTTGAATATATAACGAGTTTAGCGACAGTTCATGAAGACGGAAGTCCATCAATTGTAATTTCCTGTGTTGCTGATTATGTGTCTGGGGAAATAGTTCTTCAAAAAGATGAATCAGATGATTTTGCGTGGGTAAGCTCAGAAGAATCAAAAAATTACCAAATGTTAGACGGAATATATGAAGAACTTGTCATGGTTGACAAAAAATCACATGGGGAAAAAGTAGAATGGCGAAGATTCTAGAAATTTTAAAAACATGATATAATGCATAGACTTTATAACTTTATAACTTAGTACCTACACAAATGCAGGAAGTAAGAGTAAAAATTCCAAAAATAAATAGAAAAAAAATTGAAACCAAGCTTATATCACTTGGTGCTATAAAAACTTTTGAAGGTGAAATATGTTCATCATTTTTTGATATAAAGGATAGCAAAGAAAAAAATAATGAATCAATGTTAATTGTAAGAAAAATAGAAAACAAAACTTATATAACTGTTAAAAAACCAATAACTAATTCTGGTTTTCAACTAAGAGAAGAATATAGTTTCTCAACATCTGACTTTCATGAAACAAAACACATAATTAAATCTTTGGGCTTAAAAGAATATGAGTCAACTAGATTTCACAGGATTATTTATACATTAAAAGATCTAACTTTTAAATTTGACAAGTATTATGATAAACACTCTTCCGTACCAGAATTTTTTGAAATACAAGCAAATGATCTTGATATGATTTATGAATATGCGAAAATACTTGGAATAAAAAAAGAAAAGTGCCTTCCGATATCCACAGCTGAATTATTAAAAAAATACAAGAAAAAATAAAAAAGCGGTGGTCCGAAAACCTCCGCTCTTGTTTCTTAATTACTTATTTACTGACTCCAGGCAACATCGAGTTGACTGGTTTTTGTAAAAATAATTCTTTGACCATGGGTTTTTTCAGGATTTATAAAACACCTAGTCTTTACCCTTATATCCGGATTATCAATAATTTTTCCAATATAAGGATTTTGAATCCCAATCATTTTCTGTCCAGGAGACAAAAATGCCGTAATTACCTCCTCTGATTTGAGAAAGTCCCTCATTAGAACTCTGAATGCCCCCAAATTCATCATAGTTAATATCTCAAATGGGTTAGCTAACTCTCCCAATTTGGACATTTGCATGAGATAGGGCCTCTCATGTCTATGTTTTTGTTTCTCATTTCTAAGAAACTCAATAATGCCTTCTTCTCCGAAATGAAAAGACGTTCTTGAGACACTGGGAATATCTGCTGTCAACATATCAAAATTTACCGGAAACATTAAAAACTTATTTTTCGGAATTGATATACCGGCAGCTTCAATATCCGCATTCCAGATCAATGCTCTTTGAATTTCCTCTTTGTGCAAATGATTGATCTGTCTGTGACTTTTTAACCCACAAAGATAGTCCCTCCAGGTTTTGATCTGTTGATAAGTAGTTGTTGTCATGTTGGTTCCTCCCATAACTTAATTCCATAATATCTTACAATAGAAAAACAAAGCAGTCAAGATAATAAATAATTTTTATTCTATAGTATTTATTTTATAAATATTGTATAATATATTTATATTAATTAATAATTAAATTATCTCAACATTGTTGAGATAAACAAAACAACAATGAAAAAAACTTTTTACTTGTTTCTAATTGTAATGTTTTGTTTCACAATTACAGGATGCACGAAACAAAACAAAGTACAACAACAAACAACTCCCATAAATCAAAATCAAGATACAACATTCCCCGAAAGTGGTAATAGGTCTGACACAGGAAACAATGAAATAGGAGAAAAATTAAATGAAAAGGATATAGATGAAATAAATAAAACCTCGGATTTTGATGATATTGATAAACTTTTATCAAATATTGATAGCATGGATAATGAAACTGATTCCGACATAAAGGAAATAGATAGCATAGAAGAAGATTTTGTAGACGAAGAATAGTTTAATCAAATTTCAAATAGATTTTTATAATTAATATAAAACAAGAATATGAAAAAGATTAATTTATTAATAGTGATAATATTTATTGCAATATTATCACCAATAATGTTTCCTGTTCAAGTTTCGGGTTACGCGACTACTACTCCTCCTATTATTCCTCCTGAAGAAATAGATACTCCTCCTAGCGTGCCGACATCTATTACCGCTGTGGCTATCAATGATTCAAAAATAAAAATAACATGGAGTGCTTCTCCTCGAGCTACGTCATATAATATTTATCGTAGCGATACAAGTAATGGATCATTTACAAAAATATATACTTTAGTAGGTACCTTAGAACAACTTCCAGAACCTTCATACGAAAATACTGGCCTTCCAAGGTCAACCACCAAATACTATCACGTAACGGCTGTAAATGAATTTGGAGAATCTAGACCATCCCGCACAGTATCAGCAACCACAACAAATAGCTCACTATTAAGAAAAGTTAACTCATTAAAAACCAAATACGCTAAATCATTTACAAGTCTAGAAAAACAACTTGCTGACGATGGTAGAGTAATAAAAAAAATAAACAAATATAAACTTTTCATGAGAGAATCAGATTCAACTATGTTACTAGAGAGAGTTGTAATAATAAGAGGAAACATAACTGAGGCAAGAACCCTAATTGCAGAAAATGTTACCGCCAACACAATTGAAGAGTATAATGCACTAAAAGCACAATTAAGACAGAGGGTAAAATGGATTAAAGATAGAATTAAAGGAATATACAAAGAAATTCCGTATTACAGAAAAATCAAAGGTTTTAGAAATGTCGAGGTAATAATTGCAGAAAAACTTCTTCCACAAAACTTTCAATATAATGGTCAATGCCAAGAACAGTGGGACGCTCTAATGCTTGCAAAAACCGGCTTAACAGAACATTTAAATAGGGCAGAGCAACTCATATCACAAGCATGGACAAATCCAGGAAATCCAGATACGTATTCATTTAACTACAAACCAACATCTGACGAATTAAAATTAGTAAACAAGTCTGCAAAAGATGCTAATAGATATTTGAAATATGTTTTAAGGCGTTGTGGAGTAGTTCAATAATAAAAACCATAGTTGAGTAAAAACCCAAACGTTATACAGACGCTTGGGTTTTTGGTATAATAAAATTACAAAAATATGAAATTTTTATTAGAGTATATAAAAAATATTCAAGACAAAAATGGGTTTATAAGTGAATCCAATATTTTAGAAGCATCAAAAAAATTTCAATTATCTCCTGCTGAAATATATGAAGCAATTTCTTCTTATGAAAAATTTAATTTATGGAAAACTAGTGAAAAAATAATAAGAATTTGTGCTAGTCCAACTTGTCACATAAAAGGTGGGGAAAAATTATTAAATCTTGCAGAAGAACTACTCAATACAAAAATAGGAATTTACAATGAAAAATTTAGAATTGAATCTTGTCAATGTTTAAGTGAGTGTGACAAGGGTCCTGTAATGATGATAAATGATGAATTATTTACAAATTTAACAGAGGAAAAATTAAAACAGATATTTAAAGATCAAAAACTAATATAAGTGCTAAGTTATCAAGTTGAAAGTTATAAAGAAACATAGAAACAATAAACTTTATAACTTTATAACTTTATTATTTTATAACTCCCATGCAAATAAAAAGAAAAATAAATTTCAAAAATTTTGAAACCGCAAAAAAACTTAGTCCTGAAAAAATTATCAAAAAAGTTGAACAATCTGGACTCATGGGTCGTGGTGGCGCTAATTTTTCTACCGGTCTAAAATGGAAAATGTCTCGCCCCACAAAATATTTAATCTGTAATGCTGATGAAAGCGAACCGGGAAGATTTAAAGATAAATTTATTTTAGATAATAATCAAGAACTTGTTATAGAGGGAATAAACATTGCAATGTATGCGCTTTCTGCTAAGCAGTGTTTTTTTTATTTGAGAGAGGAATATAAAAAATATCAAGAAAAATTAGAAAAAATAATAAAAGAAAAATCCCAATATGAAATAATAATTATTGTTGGCGCTGGATCATATATTTGCGGAGAAGAAACTGCAATTTTAGATAGTATTGAAGGTAAACGCGCACAAACAAGACATAAACCGCCTTATCCTAGTGAATATGGTCTATATGGAGAAAAAACCTGTGTAAACAACATAGAAACTTTTGCAAGGATTCCTCTTATTTTTGAAGATGATTTTGATAGTGAATTAATGCTTTTTTCTGTTTCGGGTGATGTACAAATCCCTGGAGTTTATGAGGAGCGTGAGGGTATTACGCTTGGATATTTAGCAGAAAAAGTGGGCGCAATTGATCCAAAAGCAATTTTCTTTTGTGCGTCAGGGGGTTGCATACCATTTAAAAAAGAAACTATTTTATCTCACAAAGAAATAGAAAAAACTGGAAACTTTTTTCAAACAGGGATTATATTTTTAAATCACGAAAGAAGCATTCCTGCTATATGTCGCTCAATAATTCAATTTTTTAATGATGAAAATTGTGGAAAATGTCTCCCATGCAGAGAAGGAAATTTTAGGTTATTGCAATTATTTCAGGTTATACTGACTCGCAAATGGAACAAAGAAGAATTTGAAATGATAAAGGATCTGGTAGAATTTATTCCAAATGGTTCTCAGTGCGGACTTGGAAAAAGTTCAACAATACACTTAAAATCGGCAATAAAATATTTTGGCAATGAATTCGAAATCCTAATCAACTAATCCTATTAATTCAGCTAATCTTTATGCAAGTTACAATAGACGGAAAAAAAATAAAACTAAATAAGTCAGCTACAATACTTGAAGTGGCAGAAAAAAATGGAATTAAAATTCCCACTCTTTGTTATCACCCAGATTTAAGATCAGAGGGAAGATGTGGAGTATGTGTAGTTGAGGCAAATGGAAAAATGCTTACAAGTTGCAATAATGAAATCAAGGATGGAATGATAATTGAAACTGATAATGAAAAGATTCAAAAGCAAAGAAAAATGAATGTACAATTACTCGGATGTAATTTTGAATGTGAAGAGGAATTTAGAAAATGGTTAAAATTAGAAAATCTTCAAGATATAGATGAATTAAAATTTAAACCACGTCCGTCAGAAAAACTTGATGATTCATCTCATGATATTGTAATGGATTTTGAAAAATGTATTTTATGTGGAAGATGTATTCAAAAATGTCGCGATACTCAAACTGTAAATGCAATTTGCTACACTGGAAGAGCAAATGCAACAATTGTTACAAAATCACTTGGTAAAAAATTAACTGACACAAGTTGCGTTGGTTGTGGTCAATGTTCACTGGTTTGTCCAACTGGAGCAATAAGAGAAAAAGAATATTTTAAGGAAATAAAAGAATTATTAAAAGACGGAAAAAAATATCTAATAGCTCAAACAGCGCCTTCTATTAGAGTTGCTCTTGGCGAAGAATTTAACATGCCTCCAGGAACTCTTGTAACAGGACAGATGGTAACAGCTCTTAAAAAAATTGGGTTCAAAAAAGTTTTTGATACAAATTTTGCAGCAGATCTAACAATAATGGAAGAAGCGTCGGAATTAATTAATAGAATAAAAAATAAAAAAAATTTACCACTTCTTACATCGTGTTGTCCTGGGTGGATAAATTTTGTTGAAACTTTTTACCCTGAATTTTTACCAAATGTTTCAACTTGTAAATCACCGCACCAAATGTTTGGTGCTGTTATAAAAACATACTATGCGCAAAAATTAAAAATTGATCCAAGTGATATAATTCTCGTAAGTGTAATGCCGTGCACAGCAAAAAAATACGAAGCATGTAGAGATGAAATGCAAGTTTCCGGAATTAGAGATGTTGATTATGTAATAACCACAAGAGAATGTGCAAAACTCATGAAAGGATTTGGAATTGATTTAAAAAATGAAAATAAATCACAATTTGATAACCCAATGGGTCCAGGATCAGGCGGGGGAGTAATATTTGCAGCAACCGGAGGTGTAATGGAATCAGCCATAAGAACAGCCCATTATTTCTTAACTGGAAAGGAATATTCTGCCATAGATTTTAAAGTTTTGAGGGGTGATTCAGGACTTAGAGAGGCAAATATAAAAATAGGAAACATGACCCTAAATTTGGCTGTAGTGCATAGTTTAAAAAACGCTAGAACAATCCTCGAAACCCTTAAAAAAACTCCAAATAAGTACCATTTTATTGAAATAATGGCATGTCCAGGCGGGTGCATAGGTGGTGGCGGACAACCAAAACCAACGACCATGGAAATTATAAAAAAAAGAGCGTCCGCCACATATTTAGAAGATAAAAATCAAAAAATTAGACAAGCACACAAAAACCCTAGTATTGTCAAGTTATATATGGGATTTTTAGGAAAACCACTTAGCAAAACAGCTCATAAATTACTACACACAACATATTCTGATAAATCCAAATGCGGACTATAATTTTCAATTTATTATTTATAATTTTCAATTGATTTATTATTTGGCTATTTACTATTTATCTACAATTAAAAATTTATAAATAGTAAATGAAAAGAGTTTGCCTTATTAAATACAGCAAACCCTCTTAGTTTTGATTGAAATGATGATTCTTCAATGTGTGCCTCCCAGGTGATATTTTATATCACTCTTGTGGTGTCTGTGACTTTTTTGTTTTTGAAGTTTCATTTCTTCGGTTTTAGTTCTGTTTGAACTATGACCGAATGTTTTGCTCAATTTTTGTTTTCTTTTGTTTTCCCTCCTGTCTTTGTCGTTACCTTTGTTGCGCATTTTTCCTCCTACCAAGCATTCATTCACTTGGTTGCTACAAAAAACACTTTATGATAAATTAATTATGCTCTATAATTTAATCATAGTCCCATTTTAATAAAAAAATCAATGGAACAAGAATTATTAGACAAAATAAAAGAATTAAAAACAAGTTTTGAAAAAATAAAACCATTTTTTGATTTGGAAAAATATGAAAAAGAAATTAGTCAGATTCAAAGTAAAATGTCTGAGCCAAATTTTTGGAAAAATCAGGAAATAGGAAAAAACTTATCACAAAGATTAAAATTTTTAGAAAATGAAATAGGTATAATGAAATCATTAGACAACGAAATAAATGAAATGTCAGAAAATACAGAAGTACAAAAAATTTATGATTTTGAAAAAAAATTAAAAGCCCAAGAAATAAAATTATTATTCAAGGGAAAATATGATGAAAAAAATGCAATTGTAAATATCTTTGCAGGAGCTGGTGGCACAGAATCCCAGGACTGGGTGGAAATGCTTCTTAGAATGTACTTAAGATTCTCTGAAAAAATGAACTGGAGCACTCAAATAATAGATGAAAATAGAGGAGAAGAAGCAGGATACAAAAGCGTAACAATAGAAATTACAGGTGAATATGTTTATGGATATTTAAAAGCAGAAGACGGAGTTCATAGATTAGTTAGGCTCTCACCTTTTGATGCTGATCATGCAAGACACACTTCTTTTGCGATGGTAAATGTTTTTCCTGAAATTGAAGATGTAGAAGTAGAAATAAAAGAAACTGACTTGAAAATTGATACTTATCGAGCGTCCGGTGCGGGTGGCCAACACGTAAATACAACTGATTCAGCTGTAAGAATCACTCATATTCCTAGTGAAATTGTTGTAACTTGCCAGAACCAAAGATCCCAGGGACAAAACAAGGAAACCGCAATGAAATATTTGAAATCAAAAATCGCCAAATATTATGAAGAAAAATCAGACGAAGAAAAGAAAAAAATAAAAGGAGAAATCAAGGAAGCTGCATGGGGAAATCAAATTAGGTCTTATGTACTTCATCCATATAAAATGATAAAAGATTTACGCAGTAAATATGAAACAAGTGATACTCAAAAAGTATTAGATGGAGAAATACTTGATTTTATTGAAAGTGTTTTGAAAAACAAAATTTGACTTTATAAATAGAAGTTTTAATATGTAATTAGGTCGCCGTGGCGGCTTTTTATTTTAAACAAATAATTTATAACAAAACACATTGTCATTTCGACTGGAATCCCGCTGGGCGGGATGAGTGGAGAAATCTAGAGTAGGTCTCCCGACTCGTCCCGCTTAGCGAGACTTCGCTCGAGACGACAAGGAAAAGAAAAGCGAATATGAGCAAAACCTCAAAAAATATATTATTGTGTATTGCTTTTTTAATAGGAATTGCGATTTCTTGTTTTTCTAATATATCAATTGAAAAAAATCATATTATTTATGCAAAAATAATATGTTTCGTATTATTTTTCATATCTAAAAATACAAAAATAAGTATTATTTTCTTAGTACTTATTTTTTTGTGTCTGGGGTTTTACAGAACCGACATTTTAAAAATTGATAGAAATGATAATACAAAAATTTGGTTTTACACTGGAAAAATTTTAAAAATAAAAGGTGTGGTTGGGGCGCTTCCAGATGAAAGAATCAATTATCAGAAACTAACAATCCAAACTTCACAAATTTTAGAGCCAAGTAGGGAAATTTCTGGAAATTTGCTTGTAACAACTGATTTGTATCCTGAATTTAATTATGGAGATGAAATAATCTTTGAGTGTGAGCTGAAGCGCCCGGAAAAAATAGAAAACTTCAGTTATGACAAATATTTAATGAAACAAAACATTTATTCAATTTGCTCATCTAGAAACATAGAACTTGTATCTCAAAATAATGGAAATAAAATAATAACTCAAATATTTAATTTGAGAAAAAATTTATTTGAGCACTCTGATTCAATTTGGCCAGAGCCATACTCATCATTTATAAACGGATTATTATTTGGAAAAAACATTGTTTCAGAACAAATAAAAAATGATTTTAAAAGAATAGGAGTAAGTCACATAATTGTTGTCTCCGGTATGCATGTAAGTATAATTTCTGTGGTTTGTTTAAATCTTTTAATATCAGCCGGAATTAACAGAAAAAAATCATTTCTAATAATCTGTTTTATTGTAATTGGATTTGTATTTTTATCAGGACTTGGTGCTTCTACTATAAGAGCAGCAATCATGGCAATAATCTTGATGTTTTCACAAAACCTAGGAAAAATAATGAAAAACTCACTATTGCTATCATATAGCACTGTTGTAATAGCGCTCATTAATCCTTATACAATTTTTTATGATGTTGGATTTCAACTAAGCTTTTTTGCAACTTATGGACTTATGTATATTTCTCCACTCATTGAAAAATATTTTGAATTCTTACCAGAACAATTTGAAATTCGCTCATCACTTACATCGAGTATTTCTGCAATAATCTCAACTACTCCGATTTTGGTTTATCAGTTCAAACAACTATCAGTTGTTTCTCCCATATCAAATCTTTTAATTTTGCCACTCATTTCAATAAACATGCTAGTTTCTTTTATTGCTGTTGTTATTTCATATTTAAATTTGTCTATTGCAAAAATTATAGGATTTTTTAATTATGCAAATTTACAACTCATGATAAAAATAGCATCAGAATTATCAAAAATAGAGTTTGCAAATGTTTCGATAAATAATTTTTCATTATTTTTTATGTTATTTTCTTATATTTTAATAGTTTATTTTGTATTTAAAAGAACAAAGAAATTATATGAATAAAAAAATAATTTTTGTAATAATTATAATTATATTATTAGAATTTTATTATTTTTACGAAGAAAACGATAAGATGCTAAATATTGTTTTTTTAGATGTCGGCCAAGGTGATGCAATTTTAATTAAATCACCAAATGGAAAAAATATTTTAATTGACGGCGGACCTGACTCAGATTTAACAGAAAAAATCAGTAAATACATGGCTTATAAAAATAATAAAATTAATATGATAATTATAACTCATCCTCACCGCGATCATTATTATGGACTAATTTCTGTAATAAAAAAATACAAACCCGAAAAAATAATTTATTCAGGAATTGATGTTTATTTATCTGACTATATCTACATGAAAAAAGTTATAAATGATAATGCTTTAGAGTTAATTAAACCCAAAATAGGAGACAAGTATGAAATTGATGAAAATTTATATTTTCAAATTACCTATATGCCAAAAATTAGTACTGTAGAAAATTTAAATGATGCGAGTGTTTCAATAAAACTAACTTATGGAAATTTTGATGCGATTTTTAACGGTGATGCATCATGTGAAATAGAAAACATAATTTTAAAAAATAATACAGATTTAAAATCTGAAATATTTAAAGCCAGCCACCATGCTTCCAAATATTCAAATTGTGATAATTTATTAAGCGACATGAAACCAGAAATTACAATAATTCAATCTGGAATTGATAATAAATTTGGTCACCCACATCAAGAGGCAATGAATAGAATTCTAAAATCTGGCTCACAAATTCTTAGAAATGATCAATTAGGAGACATTATTATAAAATCTAATGGGGAAAACTACGAAATAGAATATAAAAATTGACCTTTTTTTACTATTAATATATAATAAAATCATCTCAATATAAGAGATTTTTTAATGTTAAATAAAAAATATGGCAAAAGAAAAAATAAAAGTTCTAATAGTCGAAGATGAAGAAATGCTAGTAAATATGTATATTTCTAAATTTGAAAAAGAGGGGTTTGATCCAATAAAGGCTCTGAATGGAAAAAATGGTCTAGAATTAGCAGACAAAGAAAACCCAGAAATAATACTATTAGATGTTATTATGCCTGAAATGGATGGATTCATGGTACTCAAAGAACTAAAATCAAATTCAAAAACAAAAAATATTCCAGTTATAATGCTTACAAATTTGGGGCAAGATGAAGATGTAAAAAAGGGAAATGAGCTTGGAGCAAAAGATTACTTAGTAAAAGCAAATCTAACACCAGCTCAGGTTGTTGATAAGGTAAAAGAAATATTAAAATAATAAACACATGAAAAACGAAAGAACATTAGTTATTCTAAAACCAGACGCAATACAAAGAAGTCTAATGGGAGAAATAATCTCTCGAATAGAAAGAACTGGACTTAAATTAATTGCAGCAAAATTTTTAGTAGCAACAAGAGAACAATGTCTAGCTCATTATAACAAAAACGATGAATGGTTTCTAAAAATTGGCGAAAGAATAATAGAAAAAATGAAAAAAAACAATGTCGCGTTTACAAAAGAAGCTAGCGAATATGGAAAAGACATGCTTGAAGCAACAATTAGATTTGTAACAGCAGGACCAATGCTTGCAATGGTATTTCAGGGAAACCAATCAGTGGGAATTGTTAAAAAATTAGTTGGTGGAACAGAACCACTTACATCAGACGTTGGCACAATAAGAAGTGATTTTACTATTGATTCTTATGAACTTGCAAATTTAAATGATAGATGTGTAAGAAATTTAATTCATTGTTCAGATGAAGTTCCTGAGGCAGAAAGAGAAATCAAGGTTTGGTTTAGTAATGAAGAATTAATAAATTATACTCACATCAATGAAAAAATTCTTTATGATGTAAATCTTGATGGGATATTAGATTAATTTTATTTGAAAATAAAATATAAAACAGGTTTTCGGGCAGAAAACTTGTTTTTTATTTAAAACCTATTTGTGATATAATTAAAGTGTCTGATAGCTCAGAATTTGGAACTTTACATCTACAACATTGGGAGCTCGGGTAGTTTTGATGCTTCGGCGTCATTCTCAGAACTCAACCCAAAATAATTGTTTGGAGTCTTCCACACTGAACTTTCAGATATTGCAAAAACTGGGTTTATGGCCTGGTTTTTGCCTTTTAAGAAAGATTTTTCTAAACTCAAATATTTTGCTATAATAATAGTGGTTTTAAGAAACTAATTTTTATTTATTTTATGAAAAAACAATTTGACATAATGACTATTGGTGGAGCAACTCAAGATATAATGTATTACACACAAAATGGCACCATTATTAAAAATAAAAAAAATATTACTGCTCCTGAATTACTTGCATTTGAATATGGTGGAAAAATAAACTCAGATGATGTTCATATGACATTTGGTGGCGGAGGAATGAATTCAGCAGTAAGTTTTGCAAATTTAGGATTTAAAACAGGAATACTCACAAATTTGGGTAATGACTGGTTTTCTGACGCAATCAAAAAAGAATTAAAGAATAAAAATGTTGACACTTCAAATATTACAAAATCGGGAAAAATTCATTCCGGATTTTCTTTTATTATAAATTTTGGAAATTATAATGAGCATATTTTGTTTACTCACCGCGGAGCAAATTCACTTCTTAATATTTCTAAACAAAAATTATCTAGGGTTAATACAAAATGGTTTTATATTGCGTCTTTAGGGGGATCTGATAATTTAGTCAAAAAAAATATAAATACAATTTTTGAAACTGCAAAAAATAAAAAGATAAAAATAGCCTGGAATCCAGCACAAACACAATTAGCATTTGGTTATAAATTTTTCAAAAAATATTTGAACAATACTGAAGTTTTTTGTGTAAATAAATCAGAAGCCATAGACTTAGTAGCAAATTATGGAATAAAAACAAATAACATAGAAAAATTAATAAAAACAATACATTCTTGGGGTACAAAAATATGTGTTATAACATTTGGTCATCTTGGTGCTTATGCATATGATGGTAAAAAAGTTTACTATGAAAAAGCGACTCGTCATAAATCAATAAATACAACAGGAGCAGGAGATGCATTTAATTCTAGCTTTATTGCGGGGCTCATGATGTATAAAAATGATATTAAAAAAAGTTTAAAATTAGGTATGATAAGAAGTGGTAGTGTTGTAAGTAATATTGGTGCTCAAACAGGATTACTTACAAAAAATCAAATTAAAAAACTAATTTAAAAAATCATGAAAGTAAAAATTGAATACTCAAACAGACACATTCATCCATCAAGAGAATTAATAGAGCAATTATATGGTGAGGGATATCAACTCAATTTTTTAAAAAAATTATCACAAAATGATGATTTTGCAGCTCAAGAAACCATAACAATAATGGGACCAAAAACTTCAATAGAACATGTCAGAATTCTTGGACCAGAAAGAGAGAGAACTCAAGTTGAAATATCTAAAACGGACGCTTATAAATTAGGGATCGATGCACCACTTAGATTATCAGGAGACGCAGAAAAAACTCCTGGGCTAAAAATTATAAATGAATTAAATGAGCTTAATATAGAAAGCGGCGTAATAATTGCAAAAAGACATTTACATATTTCCCCAGCTGATGCAGAAAAATTAAATTTAAAAGATGGCCAAGTAGTAAAATTACAATTTGAGGGCGAAAGAGCTGCAATTTTAGATCAAATAATTGTAAGAGTTGGCGAGGGGTTTCAAATCAGAGTACACGTAGATTTAGATGAAGCAAATGCACTTAACATAAATCAAAATGACGAAGGAGAGCTCATAATTTAATCACGACCCATCAATTGCAAAACAATTATTCAATTAACTATTAACAATTAGCTATTAATATGTATTTAGTAATAAACAGCGGAAGCACATCATTAAAATTTAAAATTTTTGATAAAACTTATAAAGAACTTAATTTTGGAATTATAGAAAAAATAGGTCAAAATCATTCTATTATTGAATTTAAAAATAAAAAAAATGTTTTGCATGTTTCGTCTCATAAACAAGCACTTGAGATTTTAAAAAATTATCTAGATACAGAAAAAATTGTTATAACTAATGTAGTTCACAGAATTGTTCATGGTGGAGATAAATTTCAAAAACCAATAAAATTAAATTCTAGAGTAATCAAAGAAATTTCAAAATATAGTCCACTTGCACCACTCCACAATCCAATAAACTTAAAAACCGCAGAATATTCTTTGAATTTATGGAAAAACATAAACCATATTGGAGTATTTGATACAATGTTTTTTAAAACACTTCCAGAAATTGCATATTCATATCCTATAAATCATGATATTGCAAAAAAATATGGAATAAGAAAATTTGGATTTCATGGGTTTTCTCATTATGGAATGCTACAAGAAACAAGTAAATTACTAAACAAAAAAGTAAATAAATTAAATATTATAACTTGTCATTTGGGAGGTGGATCAAGTATTTCTGCCATAAAGAATGGCAAAGCAATTGAAATATCAATGGGGTTTTCACCAAGTTCAGGAGTAATGATGATGACAAGATCTGGCACAATCGATCCTGAAATAATTTTTTATTTATCGAGTTTAGGTTTGAAGAATCAAGAGATAAAAGACATTTTGAACCTTATTTCTGGACTTTTTGGAATTTCAAAAATAAAAGACCTAAGAGATATAATGATCCTATGTGGATATAAAATTCCTGGATATGTGTCACATTTAAAAGCAAATAAAATTTTGAGGAAAAACTCACAACTCGCATTAAATATGTTTATCTATGGCATTCAAAGACAAATCTCATCTTACATAACACTATATGACAAAATTGATGCAATTGTTTTCTCAGGTGGAATAGGTGAGAGAAATTCTGACATTAGAAATTTAATTCTGAAAGATCTAAAAATATTAAAAAACACCAAACATTTAGTTGTAAAATGCAATGAAGAAAAATATATGTTAATGTTATCAAAATAAAATGAAAAAAATAAAAATAATAATTTTATTAGTATTTATAAATATTTTTTCAGGAAATATTTGTTTTGCTGAATATCACAAAGTAAATGAAGATGGAACTGAAATTAGCACAAGTACAGTAGAGGAACTTAATTTGCAGTTCCCAGATAGAGAGACTGGAAAATTAAAGAGTGAACTAGATAGCTTGAATCAGGAAGATGTATCAATGAATATAATAAATTACAAAAAACCATATTTCTGGGCTTTATTATTTGCTTTAATTTTAATTGTTTTTATTTTAATAAGATTATTTAAAAAATTATCTCATATGGATAAAGAGTTTAAAAAATATGAGAATAAAATTAAAAAAAAGAATAATGATGAAGAAATTGTTGATGCAGATGAAATAGTTTATTCTATAAACGAAACAAATAATATAAAACCTGAAATTCAAGAAAGCAAACAAACATCTGAAATAAAAATTACAACTCCAGAAATTGATAGTTCCGAAGAACAAGAGATGCACCAAAAAATTGAAATACAAGACGAATCAGTGGAACAAAAATTAGATATTAATAAAAAAGATGGGGAAGAAGATGATGATTATATTTTTGAAGAAGAATAATAATAAAATTAACAAATAACAATTAAATAAATGTCAAAAGAATTATTAACTGGAAATGAAATAGTGGTTCGTGCCGCACTAAATGCTGGTGCTGTTGCTTTTTTTGGTTATCCAATAACTCCCACAACAGAAATTATGTCAGAATGGGATTCTTTCTATGAAAAAAACCCTAAAAATTTAATATTTCTACAAACAGAAGACGAAATGACAGCGGGTTTTGCAACAATAGGCGCAATTATAACAGGAAAAAAGGCATTTACAGCAACAGCTGGCCCTGGCAATATTTTAATGCAAGATGCATTTTCAATGGCTGAGGCAATGCAAATTCCGATTGTAGCTGTGATAGGCCAGCGTGGTGGTCCATCAACTGCTTCAGTAATTTACTCTCAGCAAGAAATAACTTTAACAGCATTCGGCGGAAATGGTGAGGGATATCGCGTTGTTTATAGTCCTACAAACATTCAAGAATTATATGATTACACAATAAAAGCTTTCAACACTGCGTGGCGTTACATGATTCCAACTTTTGTTTTAACAGATGGTTACACGCTGAAAACAAAAACTAATGTAGAAATTAAACCCGCCAAAAATTTAGTAAAAAGTTTTCCAATAATTTTAAAATCAAAGACAAGAAAAAACATTGAATCAAATTATGTAAATTTAAGAAACACATATTCAGTTGAAGAAGAGTGTTTTGATAATAATATAAAATTAATTGAAAAGTGGAATAAAATAAAATCAGAAATAGAGGAGAGTGAAGTTTATGAATTTGATAAGTCGAAAAAAGACACTCTAATAATTGCTCATGGAATTGTTGCTTCATCTGTAAAACAAGCATTATATGATACAAAGAAAAAATCAGTAAAATTATTTAGACCAATAACTCTAAATCCATTTCCAGAAAGTGCGCTCAAAAAACAATTAAAAGGAATAAAACAAATAATTGTAACTGAATCAGCACAAAATCAATTACTAAAATTAGTAAAAGAAAATTTATACGGATTAAATATTCCAATTTCTACTTATAACAAACCAGCACTTGGAATAACACCTGAGGAAATTATAAATTTAATTAAGAATAAAAAATAAAATATATGCAAAATAATTTAGCTTGGCCAAATTGCTGGAAACATTCTTCTAAACCTCACAATTTTTGTCCTGGTTGTGGTCATCCAATAGCACTAAAACAATTGGGTTATATAATTGATGAGTTAAATATTCAAAATAATACACTTTTTGGAATTGATATTGGTTGCTCACTTTTAGCTTGGAATTTTTTCAATGTTGATACAATGCAAACTCATCACGGAAGAACAATTCCTGTTATTACTGGTGCCAAAAGAGCCAGACCTGATATGATCGGAATTGCATATTTAGGAGATGGCGGAGCATATGCAATAGGTATGCAACACCTGATAAGTGCAAGAATTAGAAATGAAAATATAACAGTAATTATAATAAATAACGCAAATTATGGCATGACCGGAGGTCAGGAAGCACCAACCACACTTCCACATCAAATTACTTCTACAACCCAGGCCGGTGCTGATGATTTCTACATAAAAGGCCCCGAATTATTAATGGGTGCGTGTGAGACACCAGCATACATTGCCCG
This sequence comes from uncultured Gammaproteobacteria bacterium, assembly GCA_964386425.1. Lineage (GTDB taxonomy): Bacteria > Patescibacteriota > Patescibacteriia > UBA1558 > S5-K13 > STF1-138. Next base: position 31,713 of record CAYLQO010000007.1, read on the forward strand.
CGCGTCAGTTGATAACCCAGTTCAATTAAAAGGATTTATAAAAAAAGCCATAGAGTGGCAAATGCAAAACAAGGGATTTTCATTTGTTGAAATATTATCATTTTGTCCTACAAACTGGAAAACAGATGCTAAAAAAACAATAGAATTTTTAAATAAATTAAAAACAATTTATCCGGTTAAAGAATTTACAAAGGAAAATAAATAATATGAAAAAAATATTAATAGCTGGCGAGGGTGGTCAGGGAGTTCAAACAATTAGTAAAATTTTATTAGATATTTTAAATAATAAAAATTTTCACATAAGCTTTGTTCCAAATTACGGGGTAGAGCAACGTGGCGGAGTATCACTCGGTTATATTCAGTTTGGAAAAGAAAATATTTATTATCCAAAATTTCTAAAAGCAGATATTATGATAATTTTGTCAGAGCGTGCTTTCAAACGTGCAAATGATTATATTAATAAGGACTCAATTGTAATTTACAATACTGACTTGATAAATGATCCAGAAATTAAAAAAATAAAAAATTCTTATGGATTTGCTTTTGATACACTTTCAAAGGAAATTGGTTCTCAGCGCGTTATGAATATGATTGTGCTTGGCTCAATTATGAAAACAGTAAAAGATTTTGTAAATTTACAAGAAGTAAAAAAATCAATAGAACATGTTTTTGGTGATAAATACAAAACAAATCCCAACTTGAAAATTATGAATGAAAAAGCACTTGAATCTGGTTATAATTTAATAAAATAATTTAAAAATAAAAAACTATGGCAAAAAAAAGAATAGCTATTAATGGTTTCGGTCGTATCGGCCGTGCAGCATTTAGAATCGCACTAACTAAAAAAGATGTTGATGTTGTTGCAATTAATGACTTAACTGACAGCGCAACTCTAGCTCATTTATTAAAGTATGACACAGCACAGAAAAGAATTGAAAATAAGGTATCATCAAACAAAAATGGAATAATAGTTGATGGAATTACTTATCCTGTATTTGCACAAAAAGATCCAACACTTTTACCATGGAAGGATTTAAAAGTTGATGTAGTATTAGAGTGTACTGGAATTTTCAGAACTTACGAAGACGCACAGAAACACATGTTAGCTGGTGCTAAAAAAGTTATAATTTCTGCTCCTGCAAAAGGTGAAAATGTTGAAACTGTAGTTTTAGGCGTAAATGATGAAAAAATAAAACCATCAACAAATGTATATGACCTAGCATCTTGTACAACAAATTGTATTGCACCTGTTATGAAAGTAATGAGTGACAATTTCACCATAGAAAAAGCTCTTATGACAACAGTTCATGCTTATACAGCAGATCAGAATTTAGTTGATGGACCGCACTCTGATTTACGTCGCGCTCGTGCAGCAGCTCAAAACATTGTTCCTACTTCAACTGGAGCTGCAATCGCAGTCACAAAAGCAATTCCTAAATTAAAAGGAAAATTTGACGGATTTGCAATCAGAGTTCCAGTGATAGACGGATCATTATCTGACATAACAATAAAAATAAAAGAAAATGTAACAGTTGAACAAATAAATAATCTATTTGTCAAAATGTCAAAAGATAAAAAATTCAAAGGAATTTTGACAACAACAACAGACCCAATTGTTTCATGTGATATTCTAGGCAATCCACACTCATCAATACTTGATTTATCTCTTACAAATGTAATTGAAGGAAATTTAGTAAAATTAGTTTCTTGGTATGATAATGAATGGGGATTTTCCAACAGAATGATTGAGCTTTGCGAAAGACTTTAATTTAATCAAATGACAAAAAAAGTATTAATTTTAACAGGACCAGGAGGTTCTGGAAAAACTACTATTGCAGAACTATTAGCTAAAAAATATAATTTTTTATTAGTAGATGGGGATAATTTAGATACTGAATTTTTTCCAAATGGAGAACAATGGCTTCCAGAAGACACAGAAAATTTAGAAAAAGCTCATAATAAAATTTTTAATATAGTAAAAAAATTATTCAATGAGCAAGAAAAAAACATTGTATTAGATTATATTATTTTTGGAAGATATATTGAATTTTTTGAAAAATTTAAAAAAGAATTTGGAAAAAATCTAATTATAAAAGTCTTATTTCCTTCACTCGATGAAACCGTAAAAAGAGATTGGAACAGAAAATGTTGGACAACTGGAATAGGGAGAATATTAGCAGTTAGAAAAGAATTTGAATCAATAAAAAAATATATAGGAAAAGAAAACTTTATAAACTCCACAAAACAAACACCCGAGGAAACAATTAAAAAATATTTTAAATTCTAATGTCTATTTCAATTATAATTGTAAATTACAAAGTAAAAGATTTACTTGATAAATGTTTATCTTCGCTTTTTCATTTTAATCAAAATATCGAACTTGATGTAATTGTAGTTGACAATGATTCTGGTGACGGAAGCGAGGACATGGTGAAAACCAAATATCCACAAGTTAGATATATTAACTCTGGTGGAAATCTTGGTTTTGCAAAAGCAAATAATATTGGATACAAATTAGCTGAATATAATCACATATTACTTCTAAATCCTGATACAGAATTTATTGAAAGCGATTCCATAAAAAAACTTATTGAAATTTTTGACTCGCGCGTTAATATTAGAGCAATTGCATGTAAATTATTAAATAGTGATGGCTCTTTGCAGTCATCTTGTCGAGCACTTCCAACATTATCATCACAAATTTTTATATTATTAAAACTTCACAATTTTTTTCCGCGACTTATTCCATCAATAAGAAAATATTACATGCTTGATTTTGATTATAATAGCGAAAAAAAGGTTGACCAAGTAATGGGCGCCTTTTTATTAACAACCAAAAAGGTAATAAGTAGTGTTGGAGGATTATTGGACGAGGATTACTGGCTTTTGTTTGAAGAAGTTGATTTGTGTACAAGAATTAGGAAAAAAGGATTAGACATAATATTTACTCCAATTACTGCAATAAAACACCACAAAGGTGAGAGTTTTAAACAAGAAAAAATTCTAAAAAACCAAAAGACATTTAATAACAGTTTACTGATATATTTCAAAAAACATAAAAGTAAATTACAAGTTTTAATTTTAAGATTTTTTATATTAATAAACTGGTTTATTGTGCGACTTGTTGTAATAGCTTCAAAACTACATATTTTACCTAAAAAGAAAAAATATTTGTAATGTTTAACTTTATAAAAAATAAATACTTTTCAATAACATTTTTATCTCTTGTAATATTAGATGTTATTTTTTTCTTTGCTCATGAATATCAAATATTTAATACAATAATTTTTGTATTACTTGGATTATTAATAATTTATCTTATCTCAAAAGATGTAAAATGGATAATTTATTTAAGTTTTCTTGAACTTTTTGTTGGCTCGCAGGGAAGATTAATAAGTACTCAAATATTTGGATTTTCACTATCACTTAGGATATTTATTTTTATAGTTGCTTTTATAACTGGGTTGATTTATTTGTTAAAAAATAAAAAATTTGATTTTAGAAAAAATAAATATTTTTGGTTTTATGTTTCTTATATAATTATTTTAATTTTTGGAATTATAATTGCACTAATAAATAAGACAAAAATCTCAGATATATTCTTTGATATAAATAATTTCTTGTTTTTCTTAATTCTTCCTATTTATTATCAAATTATAAAAGACAGGAAAGTATTAATGAATTTATTTTATATTTTTATTTCTGCAACATTATTTTTATCACTTAAAACAATTATTGTTTTTTATTTATTTTCTCAACATTTTTCTTGTTTAGATTTTACAACTTTATATAAATGGCTAAGAGATACAAGGGTAGGGGAGATTACAAAAATGAATGAGCATTTTTACAGAATATTTTTTCAAAGCCAAATATATTTAATGATTTCATTTATTATCACTTCTATAATATTATTTTTTCAGGAATTAAATAAAAAAGATAAAATATTTTTTTATATTTTCTCAATAATAAATCTTATGGCCATTATAATTAGTTTTTCAAGAAGTTTTTGGCTGGGAATTACAAGTGCTTTATTTGTTTTGTTTATAATACTAATTTTTCAAAAAGAAAAATTTATAAATATTATAAAAAATTATTTAAAACTTTTGGTGATTTTAATTTTGTCAATTCTCTTTATTTTTATTCTACTAAAAATTCCAAATACTCACATAAACTTTGCTGAGATGTTATCAGGCCGTGTAAGTGAATCTGACGCAAGTAGCAATTCAAGAATGGAATTGCTTCATCCTATGTTAACTGATATAAAAAACTCTCCATTAATTGGCTATGGCTTTGCACACGAGATAACATATTTATCAAAAGATCCTAGAAATTTAAATAATTTGAACCCCACGGGTGCTGTTACAACATATAGTTTTGAATGGGGGTGGCTCAGTTTTTGGCTTAAAATGGGCATTTTTGGACTATTATTTTATATAATTTTGAGCTTGAAAATAATCAGAGATTCTGTTAAATTGATTAGTAGTAATAATGTACTGTTTATTTCATTATTACTTTGTTTTATATCTGTTTTAGTAGTACATATTTTCTCACCATATTTAGATCATCCACTAGGACTTGGATTTATAATTTTAT
>CAYLQO010000008.1:0-4229 GCA_964386425.1 uncultured Gammaproteobacteria bacterium
TATATGCTCCTTCATTAAAATTTAATAAATCATTGCCCATGCCTTTTATAAATTCAGATGGCTCAGTACTTTTTAACTCCCCGTATCTAAACATACAAAGAGGATATGTAAGAAATAAATATCTCTTTGCACGTGTTATTGCAACATAAAAAAGCCTTCTTTCTTCTTCTATTTCATACTCACTAACACAAAGTGGATGTGGTAGAGAATCGCTTGTTAAATTTATTAGAAAAACTACATCCCATTCCAATCCTTTTGCCTGATGAATTGTAGAAAGTATTATACAGTCACGTTTATCAACATTTTTTTTCAAATTAAAACTTTCTTGAAGAGCTGTTTCATCTAAAAAATGTTTTAAATCGCTAAAACTACTTGCAAAATACGATAATTGAACCAAATCCTCATGTCTTTCTTTAAAATCTTCATATTTTAAAGATAGATAAAAATAATATTCTTCAACAATTTTACTAATTAATTTTCCTGGATTATTATTTTTATCCTTTAGAATTTTTTTTAAAAACATTATAAAATGTTTCCAGCCGTCTCCGGCTTTATTTGGAAGTTTTATTGGAATATCAACAACTTCTTCAATATCTCTTGCGCCTTTAACTTGATCAAAAATATTTTTTACTGTTATCTCGCCTATTCCTTCATAAAAATTTAAAATCCTAAAAAAAGCAACATAATCATTTGGGTTATTTAATATTTTCAAAAACGCTATAACATCTTTTACATGAGATCTCTCGAAAAACCTCATTCCTCCCCTCATTTCATATGGAATTCCAGCTCTATTTAATTCCATTTCAAGAGATTGGCAGTGGCTTCCAGCCCGAAATAAAACTGCAATATCATTTGGTTTTTTTCCTTCATCAATAAAGTCTCTAATTTTTGATACAATAAAATATGCCTCTTCTTTATTATCACGAAGAGCTACTAAATAAGGTTTTATGTGTGATTTTAAAATTGCTTTTAAATTTTTTACAAATTGATTTTGATTTTCACTAATTACGCGATTAGCTAAATTTAAAATTTCTGGGGTTGATCTATAATTTTTTTCTAATTTATAAACCTCACATCCTTTAAAAATTTGTGGAAATTCAATTATGTTTTTTATATCCGCAGCACGAAAAGAATAAATACTCTGCGCGTCATCCCCAACGGCAAGAACATTATTTTTTTTCAAACACAATTCTTTTATAATTTCAGCTTGTAAATAATTTGTATCTTGATATTCATCTATCAAAACATGTTGCCACTTATCTCTTAATAATTTTCCAATTTTTTCGCGCGATACAAGTTCTTTAAAATAAAAAAGCAAATCATCAAAATCTAAAAATTTAGAATCTCTTTTTCTTTTTCTATACTCAATTTCAATTTCTTCAAATTCATTTACAAACTCTAGCCATTGTGGAAATTTTATTTCTATGCCCTCTTTTAAATCAATGCCTGAATTTGTAGAAAAACTAATTGACTCTTGGACTAATCCTGGTGATGGTTTTTGTTTTTTTGGTAAATTTAAAAAACTATCTTTCAAAATATGATTTATAAGTGACTTGGAATCATCAGAATCGAGAATTGTAAATCCTTTATCAAGACCAACTGAATCTCCATACATTTTTAAAAGTCGATTTGCGACAGAATGGAATGTTCCACCCCAAATTGGTAATTTATTTTTCTTATCATCAAAAATTAAATGTGCAACTCTCTCGAGCATTTCATTTGCTGCTTTATTAGTAAAAGTTAAAAGTAAAATTTCCTCTGGTTTAACACCACTTGAAACAAGCCAGGCAACACGATAAACAAGAGTCCTCGTCTTTCCACTTCCAGCGCCCGCAAGCACTAGTTTTGAGCCATCAGAAGAACAAACGACCCTGTATTGTTCATCATTTAATTCTTTTTTAAAATCTATTTTTTTCATATATTGTGTAAGAATTATAACTAAAAAACTGAATAAAAACTACCCCCACCCATCGAGTATAAACACCCAATGGGTGGGACGCAAATTTGACTAAAAAATTACTTTTATTATATAATTAAATTGTCCATTGGGTCTTCATCATTAACTTTTCAAAATCAAGACCTTCTAAATAGGAGGATGAGTGTAAAACATTCAAAAAACAAACGCGCATATAACATGGCGCAAACAAAAAAACAAAATAATCCTAAGGGGGTGATCAAATCTATCGTATCTATCGTATAAGATTAATCTCTGGCAATAACGCCAAATCAACTTCGAAGGAATGGTCTCTCGATTTTGGGTAGGATGTACTGTGTATCGTCCTACCCTCTTTATTTATTAACAAAAAACTAAAATTAATATAAAATTAGACTATAAACAATAAATAATCTCCATATGAAATTCTACAAATATAAAGAAATTGAACACGAAATAAACAAGATCGACTATCTTGATTTTAAACAAAAAGATATAGTACTCTCAGAAATAAAAAAATATCTCAAAGATGATAAATTAAATTACGAAGAATTAGAAAAAGCAATACACGATTTAAGAGAGGAATTTAAAATAAGTTCAATTGATGAAAAGTATTTGGATCAATTACTCCTCTCCCTAAAAGATTTTTATTAAAATCTCAAACTAAAAGAAGTTATCATTGCCATAAGAAGAGACAATAGAACAAGCAATATTGTTCTATCTTTTTTTAGAGTTAGGTTTTTCTTTGTCATTATATATATTCCACCTGTAAGAATAAAAAATAGTGAAATATAAAATCCCAGTTCAAAACTAAAAATTGGAACCACTAAAACAATAGTGGAACAAATTAGAAGTAAAATGTTTTTTGTTTTTTGTATGTCCATATTTTTTGTTCTCGAACCGTGAGTTCATCGAACGGTCGAGAGATCTTAATTTAAAATATTTTTTGTTCAAAATCTTTTGGAAGCTTGTTTATTGTTTTCAAATATGCTATATCTGCAAGAAAATCTTCCATAAATTGTGATAAAATAGCCTGAAATCGTTCATTGTCTTTATATTTTTCTAAATACTCCTGTTCTTGGTTAAGACTCTTTAAAATTTCTTCTTCGCTCAAAATCTCTCCCAATGTTTTATCTGGATTTTTTTCTAATTTTTCTTGTAATTCTGGGGGTAGAGTGCTACCAGCTAATTTATGGTGATTCAATTTTCTAGCAAGTCGTTCTTTGGGAATATCTTTAATATCTTCGACGTATTGTTCCATTAATTTAGACATATCTTATAAATTAATAATTAAAACTTCATGGCGGAGAGTGAGAGATTCGAACTCCCGGTCTCGTAAACGAGACAACGCTTTTCGAGAGCGTCCCATTCAACCACTCTGGCAACTCTCCTTATTTCACCTCAATAGTGTATTCTTTTGTTTTCTCTCCGTCAATTGCAATTTCTTCATATTTAGAACCATATTCTAATTGCAAATATAGTTTATATATTCCTGGAGTTGTTGGAGCTTTTGTTTTAAATGTAAATGAATATTTACTATTTGGCAAAACGCTTGTTCTAACTTTTTCAATCGCCATTACAGAAAGCCAAGATGAATCATAAAAATTACTTCCTGAGTATGGGCTTATACTTTTATAAGCACGTAATACATAATTAGAATCCCAAATGGCAGTTCCTGAATTTTTCAAAATTAAAGTAACTGTTTTTACTTCACCAGGCATCATTGAAGAAGGAATATCAATACTTATTCCTTGGGCTAATTTTGTTTTTGTAGTGTCTAATTGCGTGATAGTAGATTCTTTTTTAACATCAATTATAAATTTCTTTGACATCACATCATCAATTATAATTTCTTGATATTTATTTCCCCACTCCAATTGCAAATAAAGTGGATATTTGCCAATTCTTGTTGGAGCTTTTATATTAAATGTAAAAACATATTCTCCGCCAGAATTAATAGCCCCCTTTACTGTTTCTATAGCATAAGTTGATTCCCAATCACTGCTTTTAAAAATACTTTTCGTAAATGGGCTGATTTTATCATAAGCGCGGAGAACTAAATTTTTATCCCATTTATCAGTACCTGCATTTTTAAATTTCAAAGTGATGGTTTTTGTTTCTCCTGGTTTCATTGACGCAGGAATATCGTGACTTATAAGTTGTGCTCCTAATTTTACAGTAACATTTGTGTTTGCCTTATAATCACCAGATGGAAATTTGTTCATCTTTGTTCTATCAACCTGTTTATACAAAGAAAATTGATAAGATCTTGTACCAACACTTTTTGGAGTGTCTA